>UQNU01000017.1 GCA_900542555.1 uncultured Collinsella sp. | reverse complement strand
GGACGCCGCCCTCTCAAGGCGGAGATCACCAGTTCGAATCTGGTACGGGCTACCAAAATTGAACGCCCGGGCCTCGTAAGAGACCCGGGTTTTGTGTATTGACCGTATATACGGCGCCTGCCGTGTTTCGCTCAGATCGAGGAGTAGCCATGGATCTGCCCATCAGCTTGCAAGACATCACGTATGCCGAGAACTATCTGGCGCAGGGCGACCTGGCTACGGCGACGCCGCTGCTGGAGCGTCTGGTGGAGCTCGCCGAGGAGTATATTGATGCTGAGTGCAAGACGGAGGAGAAGCGTCAATACTTTAGCTTCGATAGCAAGTTTGAGCGCTTGGCCTATCGCCGCGTGGAGAAGGATCCGCGCGAGCTCGTGCAGGTCGAGGTGCCGTTTGACCGCCTGTACTCTGACATGGCGTTTGCCTACATTCGCCAGCAGGATTATGTAAGCGCTCGTAATGCCCTGATGCAGGCTGTGCGTTGGGACCCCATGAACTGCAACTATCGCTTGGATTTGGCCGAGCTGTTCCGTGCACTCGAGGACAAGCAGGAATGGGCATCGCTCTCGTTCTCGGTGCTGGAGCGTGCAAGCGATGGCAAGTGCGCCGCCCGCGCTTACGCCAATCTAGGTCAGTACTTCTTGGAGCCCGAGACCGAGAACGTTTCGGCTGCCGTGGGCTGCGCGCGTCTGGCGCTGCGCCTGGCGCCCAACGATGCGCATACGACGCGCCTGCTCAACAAGATCCATACCACCTATCCGGATGCCGCTGATGAGAGCGACGACCACGTGATGGGTGAATTGGCCCTGCAAGGCGTGCCGACCTCGCCTTCGGCCGAGATTGCCATCTGCCTGATCATGTGCGCGACCGATGCTGCAAGCGACGGCGACAAGCAGGAGGCGACGCGCCTGACGGTACGTGCTCGCGACTTGGTGGGCGAGGAGGCCTGCGCGGCGATTATCAAACTGGTGCGCGAGAGCGATGCCGAGCTCAATGCCGAGCGCAAGGCAAAGCGCACAGGCGACGACAAGGGAGCCGACGGCGTCAAGGAGGCCGGCAATGCCCAGTAAGCGCGAACGCAAGCTCATTTCCAAGAATCGCTCGGCGCATCACGAGTACTTTATCGACGAGACGTTCGAATGCGGCATTGAGCTGAGCGGTACCGAGGTCAAGTCGATTCGCGAGCGCGCCTGTCAGATCACTGACACCTTTGCGCTGATTCGCGGCGGGGAGTGCTGGCTCGTCGGCCTGCATATCCACCCTTATAGCCATGGTGGCGTGTGGAATCGCGATCCCGACCGTCGGCGTCGTCTGCTGCTGCACCGCAAGGAGATCGACTTTCTTGACGGCAAACTTCGCAACCGTGGTTATGCGCTGGTTCCGTTGGAGCTCTACTTTAATACCGACGGCCGCGTAAAGCTGCTGCTGGGTCTGGGTCGCGGCAAGAAGCTCTACGACAAGCGCGAGGACATGGCCAAGCGTGATGTCCAACGCGAGATCGACCGCGCCCTTAAGGAACGCAACCGCTAGGCACTCTGTATAAGTTGCGGTGGAATACGGACTGTTTTGCCTGATTGAGGGACTATTCAGTCCCTATTTCACCGCAACTGCGGGCGTCTCATCTTTCTTACTGTTCTGACATATATGTCTCAAAGGCGGCGTCCGTTATGGGTGCCGCCTTTTTTGTGGGTACATACATCCATGAGGTTCCAACCCGAGCTAGGGGAGTGATCGTTATGGACAAAACTGCGTTCTTTACCATGCCGAGTGGCCTGTACGTGGTGAGCGCCGCGGCGGACGGGCTGCGTGCCGGCTGCGTTATCAACACAGCGGTGCAGGTGACATCCGCCCCGCCGCGCATCTCGATTGCCGTGAACAAGGAAAATGTCACGTCCGGCGTAATCGCATCGGCTAAGGCTTTTGCGCTGACCGTGATTGACCAGACCGCCGACATGCTCTATATCGGCAATTTTGGCTTCCGCTCCAGCAGTGGCTACGACAAGTTTGCCAAGTACGAGACCCACGAGACCGCGCTGGGCATGCCCTATGTGCCCGAGCACGCGGCGGCGCTGTTTAGCTGCCGTCTGATTGATACCGTGGATGTGGGCACGCACCTGCTCTTTATCGGCGAGGTGGAGGACGCCGAGCGCTTGAGTGACGAGACGCCGCTGACCTATGACTACTATCACAAGGTCTTGAAGGGTAAGACGCCGCCCAAAGCTTCGTCGTATCAAGGCTAGAAATGTTCTAAAAATACTTGCATTATATTATTGAGAATCTATACTAATAATTGAAGTACATCACCAGTCACGTTCGAGAGGAGAACATCATGGCTGAGGAGAAGAAGACGTATAAGTTTGTGTGCACCGTTTGCGGCTACGAGGTTGAGGTCGACACGCCCGAGCTGCCCGAGGATTACGTGTGCCCGGTGTGCGGCGTCGGCCCCGATGAGTTTGAGCTCGTCGAGGAGTAACTCGTAGACACACGGCGATTAGCCATACAGAGCTCTGTCCAAGGGTCCCGGCTGGATATTCCGGCTGGGACCCTTTTGATTTATCTGACGGTTTAAAACGGCCTTACGTGTTACAGATTGAGACGTTATATCTGGACAGCCACGTCATCCCAATTACATCCCCGTTAGCAGCACGATGTCGAGAATCGTCACGATGACGCCGATCCCTACGAGCAGCGCGTTGAGCGGGCGCGAGTTGGCGTATTTGCCCATAACGCGGGGCGAACTGGTGAGTCGTATGAGCACAAAGACCGTAATCGGCAACTGAAGCGACAACAGCGCCTGACTCCAGATGAGACCCTCAAAAGGATTCGGGACGATCAGGCACGCCGCCACTGCGCTGACGAAACAGACCGCCACTCCAATCGATGAGTGCCGGTCGTGGATGTCGTATTCCTCGTCGAACATGCCCGCGGTGATGGTGCCTGCCGCCATGCCTGCCGTCACACTACTCGAGAGGCCCGCAAACAGCAGCGCCACCGCAAAGATTGTCGAGCTTGCTGGGCCCAGAATGGGGGAGAGCGTGTCCGCTGCGACGGCGAGGTCGTCTACGACAATGCCGTGCGCAAAGAAGGTCGTTGCGGCCAGGATGACCATGGCCGAGTTGATTGCCCAGCCCACGCCCATCGAAAAGAGCGTGTCGAAGAGCTCATAGCGCAGACGCTCTTCGATAACCTGCTCGCCTTGGCCTTCGAAGTGCATGGATTGGATGACCTCGGAGTGTAGAAAGAGGTTGTGGGGCATAACGACCGCACCCAGGACACTCACGATAATCGCGGCAGAGCCAGTGGGCATACTGGGCGTGATCCAGCTTGCGGCGGCTTGCGGCCAGTCGACCTTGACTAGTGCAAGCTCGGCCAAAAACGAGAGTCCTACCACGCCTACGAAGGCGATAATCCAGCGCTCGGCACGCTTGTAGGAGCTCGTCATGAGCATCGCCATCGATACTGCTGCCACGATGACGCAGCCGGCACGCACGGGCAGTCCAAAGAGCATCTGGAGCGCAATCGCGCCGCCCAGGATCTCGGCCATGGCGGTGGCGATGGTCGCGAGGTAGGCACTGGCGAGCACCGTGCGCCCAACGAAGTGGGGGAGAAAGCGGGTCGTGGCCTCGGCAAGGCAGGCGCCCGTGGCGATGCCCAAGTGCGCCGCGTTGTGCTGCAGCACGATGAGCATGATCGTGGACAGCGTGACGATCCACAGCAGCGCGTAGCCAAACTGCGAGCCGGCGGCCATGTTGGAGGCCCAGTTGCCCGGATCGATAAAGCCGACGGTCACGAGAAGCCCGGGGCCGATATGCCGGGCGATATCCAGACCTCCGTGGCCTCCGGTGCGGTGCGAGCCAAAGTGATGTTTGAGATGGTTGAGCATGGTGCGCTCCTACGTGCCGTTTGTTTGACGTCGCAAAGGATACCCGTTTTATGCTAGAAAGTTAACTAAGACTAACAAGATTGTTGTATTTGAATGGGATGGTGAAAGGGGGTTGCCGAAATGTCTTGATCTGTAACAACTAGGGATGGAAATTGGGTTTAGGTGTTACAGATCAAGACAGGAAGAAATGGTCCTATGGAATATCTCGATCTGTAACAGCTGGCCGCCAAAACCGACCCTCCGTGTTACAGATTGAGACATTCGGAGCCGTTTCTCAAAAACGTCTCAATCTGTAACATCTAGGCGCCAAAATTGGGTCTTCCTGTTACAGATTGAGATGTTTGAAGCGGTGAGCTTGAAGACCGAACTTGGGGCCCTTGTTGTCGTCCTTGAGGTCGGCGGCGCCCACTCGTAGGGCGTGCGTTACGCGATTGTTTCGAAACGGGTGGGAAACACAACGGGCCGGCGATGCTCCTAGTATGCCTATTCAACTGACTGACTAAATATCTAGGGGAGGATCGCGATGCAGGCAGATTCCGCTCAGCAGCAGGGCCTTTATCGCCCCGAATTCGACCACGATGCGTGTGGCATCGGCGCGCTCGCCGATATCAACGGTGAGCGCCATCACCAGATTCTGGACGATGCACTGTCCATTCTGGTCAACTTGGAGCACCGCGGCGGTACGGGACTCGAGAAGAACACCGGCGACGGCGCCGGCATCCTGTTCCAGGTTCCGCATCATTTTTTTCGCAAAGAGGCTCAAAAGTGCGGCCAGATTCTGCCGGCAGAGGGCGACTATGGCGTGGCCATGCTGTTCTTCCCGCAGGATGACAAGGGCGTAGAGGATGCCCGTCGCGTGTTTGAGGAGGGCTGCGCCGAGGCTGACGTGCCGCTGCTCTTTTGGCGCGAGGTGCCGGTCGACCCGCACGACCTGGGCGAGACGGCCCGCGCCTGCATGCCCACTATCCTGCAGGCCTTCCTGGGCCTTCCGGACGACACGCCGGCGGGCGACGCCTTCGAGCGCCGTCTGTATGTGTGCCGCCGCACCATCGAAAAGAAGGCCGACGCCGAGTTCGCCCTGCGCGACAAGATCTTCTATGTGTGCTCCATGAGCTCGCGCACTATCGTGTACAAGGGCATGCTGGTCGCCACGCAGATGCGCCGCTTCTTCATCGATCTCAACGACGCCGCCGTCAAAACGGCCGTGGCGCTCGTCCACTCGCGCTACTCCACCAACACCACGCCCAGCTGGGAGCGCGCGCACCCCAACCGCTTTATCATCCACAACGGCGAGATCAACACCCTCAAGGGCAACGTCAACTGGATTCGCGCCCGCGAACCCAACCTGTACAGCCCCGTGCTGCAGCACGATCTTGAGCGTGTGATGCCCATCATCAACCGCGAGGGCTCCGACTCCGCGATTCTGGACAACGTGCTTGAGTTTTTGGTCATGAACGGTCGTCCGCTCACGCGTGCCGCGTCCATGTTGCTGCCCGAGCCGTGGGACCACAACGATAGCCTGAGTGAGGAGCGCCGCGCCTACGACGCCTACCAGTCCATGCTCATGGAGCCCTGGGACGGCCCGGCCGCCATCGCCTTTACCGACGGTCGCACGCTGGGTGCCGCCCTCGACCGCAACGGCCTGCGCCCCGCCCGCTACTACGTGACGCGCGACGGCCGCTTTATGCTGGCAAGCGAGGTGGGCACCATCGAGGTGAGCCCCGAGAACATCCTGACGAGCGGCTGCCTGGGACCGGGCCAGATGCTCGAGGTCGACTTTGCCCGCGGGCGCGTCATCTACAACGATGAGCTGCGTGCCCGTTACGCCAAAGAAAAGCCCTACCGTGATTGGATTGCCGAGGAGACGCTAACCGTTGACGCGCTCGATGAGCCTGCCGCGCCCGCGCCCGCCGAGGATGCCGAGGTGTCCGCCGCCGTGCGCATGGCCAAGCTCAGCTATCACTGGGATGATGTTGACGAGGTCGTGCGCCCCATGGCCCAGCAGGGCAAGGCCCCGCTCGCTTCGATGGGTATCGATGCGCCGTTGGCCTGCCTGTCCAAGAAGACGCGCTCATTCTTTGACTACTTCTATCAGTTGTTCGCCCAGGTCACGAACCCGCCGATCGACGCCCTGCGCGAGCATATGGTGACTTCGACCACGCTCTACCTGGGCAACCACGGCAACTTGCTCGAGGACTCCCGTACGGCCTGCCAGCTGGTGCGCCTGGAGCGCCCGCTGCTGAGCGAGGAGGAGTTCGACCGCATTTGCGCGATTGACCGTGTTGGCTTTAAGACCCGCCGTTTCCGTGCCGTCTACCGCCGCGATGCCGGCGAGGGCGCGCTGCAGACTGCGCTCAAGCAGCTTGCAGAGGATGTTGAGGCTGCGGTCCGCGACGGCGTGAACATCGTGGTGTTGAGCGACCGTGCCGCTGCGGGCGAGGTCCCTGTGCCGTCACTGCTCGCTGTGGGCTGCGTGCACAACCACCTGATCCGCGCCGGCGTGCGCACCTTTGCCGATATCGTGGTGGAGTGCGGCGATGCCGTGTCTCCGCACGACTTTGCGGCGCTGGTGGGCTACTCCGCAAGCGGCATCTACCCGTATAACGCGCATGCGTGCATCCGCAATCTGGCGGCACGCGGCGACCTGGACGTGACGGCCGAGCAGGGCATCGCCAACTACAACAAGGCCGCGACGGCGGGCATCGTCTCCATCATGTCCAAGATGGGCATCTCCACGGTGCAGAGCTACCACTCTGCGCAGATCTTCGAGGCCGTGGGCTTTACGCCGGAGTTCGTCAACGCGTACTTCGTCGGCACGGTGAGCCGTGTGGGCGGTATGGGTGTCGAGGACGTCGAGCGCGAGCAGAATGAGCGCTATGATGCCGCGCTTGCCATCCTTAAGAGTCCGGCTCCCGATCAGCTGCCCACACTGGGCCTGACCAAGTGGCGCCCGTTCGGTGGCGAAGATCACCTGATCGACCCTCAGACCGTCTACCTGCTGCAGACCGCCTGCCGCGAGGACAGCTACGACACCTTTAAGGAGTACAGCGCCCGCCTGCACCGCACCGGCCGTGCCGTGCGCCTGCGCGACCTGCTGGACTTTGATGCCAGCGGTCGCACGCCGGTTTCGCTCGACGAGGTGGAGCCTGCGCTCAATATCGTCCGCCGCTTTAACACCGGCGCCATGTCGTATGGCTCCATCAGCAAAGAGGCGCACGAGTGCATGGCCATCGCCATGAACCGCCTGCACGGCCGTTCCAACTCCGGCGAGGGCGGTGAGGATCCGCGTCGCGAAACGCCGCTGGCCAACGGCGACTCCAAGAACTCCGCCATCAAGCAGGTGGCAAGCGCGCGCTTTGGCGTGACGAGCCGCTACCTGTGCAGTGCCTTCGAGATTCAGATCAAGATGGCCCAGGGCGCCAAGCCTGGCGAGGGCGGCCACCTGCCCGGCAAGAAGGTCTACCCCTGGATTGCCGAGGTCCGTCAGTCCACGCCCGGCATCGGCCTGATCTCGCCTCCGCCGCACCACTACATCTACTCCATCGAGGACCTGGCAGAGCTGATCTTTGACCTTAAGAACGCCAACCCCGGCGCGCGTGTGTCGGTCAAGCTGGTCAGCGAGGCCGGCGTCGGCACCATCGCCACTGGTGTTGCCAAGGGTGCCGCCGACAAGATCTTGATCAGCGGCCACAACGGCGGCTCCGGTGCCGCGGCGCGCGATTCGATCTGGCACGCCGGTCTGCCGCTGGAGCTTGGCCTTGCCGAGGCCCAGCAGACGCTGCTGCAAAACGGCCTGCGCTCGCGCGTGGTGCTCGAGGCCGACGGCAAGCTCATGGACGGCACCGATGTTGCTGTCGCCTGCCTGTTGGGCGCCGAGGAGTTTGGCTTTGCGACCATGCCGCTCATCTCCATGGGCTGCCTCATGCAGCGCGACTGCCAGCAGGATACCTGCCCGGCCGGCATCGCCACGCAAAACTGTCGCCTGCGTCGCGGCTTTCGCGGCAAGCCGGAGCACGTCGAGCACTTTATGCTCTTTGTTGCCGAGCAGCTGCGCGAGGTCATGGCGAGCCTGGGCTTCCGCACCGTCGACGAGATGGTCGGCCATCCCGAGTGCCTGCGCCAGATCGAGGTCCCGGGCAACCGCAAGGCCAACCTGCTTGATCTGTCGCCCGTGCTGGCAAGCGCGACCTGTGAGTTTGGTGCCCACATCCCGGGTGCCGACGGTCGTCACTTCCTGCCTCAGATGGCTGCCGACAGCGAGCTCGACAAGACGCTCGACTCCACGCTGTTTGTGCCCTATACGGCCGATGCCCGTGCGCACCTGCGTCCGATTCGCTTCCGCGCCGATATCGCCAACGTCAACCGCTGCGTGGGCACCATCTTGGGCAACGCGGTGACCAAGGCGCATCCCGAGGGCCTGCCCGCCGGCTCCATCACCATCGATTGCGATGGTTCGGCCGGTCAGAGCTTTGGCGCGTTCCTGCCACGCGGCATTACGCTCAACGTGTGCGGTGACGCCAACGACTACTTTGGCAAGGGCCTTTCGGGCGGCGAGGTGTCGGTGCGCCCCAACCCGCATGCGACCTACAAGTTCGACGAGAACATCATCGTGGGCAATGTTGCGTTCTTTGGCGCTACGAGCGGCCGCGGCTTCATTAACGGTCTGGCCGGCCAGCGCTTTGGCGTGCGCAACTCCGGTGCCACCGTGGTGGTCGAGGGCTGCGGCAACCATGGCTGCGAGTACATGACGGGAGGTCTGGCGCTCATCCTGGGCGAGGTCGGGCAGAACTTCGCCGCCGGCATGACGGGCGGCGTGGCGTACGTCTTTGACCAGTACGGCACGCTCGATGCCCGTGTGAACCACGAGAGCGTTGAGCTTAAAGCCCCGACGGCCGGTGAGCTTGCGCAGATTCGTGCGCTCATCCAGGAGCACGTGGACGCGACGCAGAGCCCGCGCGGTATTAAGCTGCTCTACAGCTTTGAGACGATGAGCAAGCACTTTGTGAAGGTCATTCCAACCGAGTACGAGCGCGTGCTGGCGATTGTCGCCGCCGCCGAGGCCGTGGGCAAGACGCATGCGCAGGCCGAGGAGCTGGCGTTTGACATTGTGACCGGCCGCGCGAGTGCCGCGGATGTCGCTCGCTTTGATGTGGCGGGTGGTGTCGCTGGCGCTGCGCCCGCCACCGCCAGCTCTGTTGCTTCGACCAAGAAGGAGGCGTAAGTGCCATGGGTAAGCCCGGTGCTTTTCTTGATATCGATCGCGTGACCCATGAGCTGCGCCCCGTGGAGGAGCGCAGCCGCGATTTCGATCCGCTGTACGTGGAGCTCGACGACGACGCGCGCCGTGCCCAGGCGAGTCGCTGCATGATGTGCGGTGTGGCGTTTTGTCAGATGGGCGCGAGCTTTGGCAAGGCACGTCCGAGCGGCTGTCCGCTGCACAACCTGATTCCCGAGTGGAACGAGCTGGTGTACCGCGGCCGTTGGGACGAGGCTGCCGAGCGCCTGTCGCTCACCTCGCCCATGCCCGAGTTCACGAGCCGCGTGTGCCCGGCGCTGTGCGAGGCCGCGTGCAACCTGGGTTCGGTCGATGGCCAGCCCACAACGATTCACGATAACGAGCGCGCGATCAGCGACCATGAGTGGGCCAACGGCGGTCCGCGCCGCTTTGAGCCGGCAGGGGAGGGCGCGCCCACGGTTGCCGTGGTGGGCTCCGGTCCCGCTGGTCTGGTGGCAGCATGGGAGCTTGCGCGTCGTGGCGCCCGCGTGACGGTGTTTGAGCGCGACGACCGCCCGGGCGGTCTGCTCATGTACGGCATTCCCAACATGAAGCTCGAGAAGTCCGTTGTCGAGCGTCGTGTGGCACTTATGCGCGAGCTGGGCATTGTGTTCGAGCTGGGTGCTGATGTGAGCGATCCCAAGGTTACCGCCAAGCTCGACGACTTTGACGCCGTCGTGGTGGCTGCCGGTGCTCGCGCCCCGCGTGGGCTTTCGGCTGCGAACATTGATGCCCCGGGCGTGGTGTATGCCGTGGACTACCTGACGGCTTCGACCGTCTCGGTGCTCGATGGCGGCGAGCCCGCGGTGAACGCGCGTGGCCTGGATGTTGTGGTCATTGGCGGTGGCGATACCGGTAACGACTGCGTGGGTACCGCGGTGCGTCAGGGCGCGCGCAGCGTGCGCCAGTTTGAGTTCTTGCCGGCGGCGCCTGATGCGCGCGCGGCAAGCAACCCCTGGCCGCAGTGGCCCAACGTTAAGAAGACCGACTACGGCCAGCAGGAGGCTATCGCTGCGATGGGCGGCGAGATGCGCGCTTGGGGCGTGGATACGCTCGAGGTGCTGCTGGACAAGAAGGGTGCGGCTGTGGGTCTGCGCGTGGTCGATCTGGATTGGTCGGCTGGCAAGCCCGAGCGCATCGCGGGCTCCGAGCACGAGGTGCCGGCGCAGCTGGTGCTCATCGCCTGCGGCTTTACGGGCCCGGAGCATGGCGTGTTCGATGCGGTGAGCGTGCCTGTTGCCACCGCTGGTCGTCCGCTGCCGGTGATGGCTGCCGAGGGCTCGCATCTTGCGGCTCGCACGGAGGGTGTCGCCGCGGATGCCGCGCCGGTGTATGTTGCCGGTGACGCTCGCAACGGCAGCTCGCTCGTGGTGAACGCCATGGCCGATGCCCTGGCCTGCGCAGCCGAAGTCGCCGATGCGCTGGAGCTGTAAAGTAGTCATTTAAGAACGTCCCCAATGACTAGTCATTTTTTGTCTAGTCGTTGGGGACACTCTTTGCGAGCGATTTGCTCGTTTGTCGACGTACGGGTGTTCATTTGTCGACTTCTTGGGCTGTGATCACCTGTTGTTTCTGTGGCGGCCGCGGGCATCTGGCTCAAAAAAGCGGGCTGGCTGTCTATGTCTACCTGCGGTTTCTTTGCGGTACGCTTATTCGGTCAAGTGTCCCGTCAAGTGTTTGGTTAGCATCTGGTTTGCAGCCGAAGGCCTATTTTGCCCGCGCTTGCCTCGGTTGCTCGCCCTCCTCGTAAGCTCAAATTGAGGTCCATCAGTTTGAGGAGGATGTCATGACTGACCAAGTTTTTGACCGAGCAGAGCTGGCTGGAGCCGTCGGCAGCGATATTGCCGACATGGCCCATTTTTGGATGCTGCGGAAGTTCCAGTTTTTGGAGCCGGCGCGCGAACAGTTCGAGATCATTGTCGACCCGTGGCTCAGCTATTGCACCGAGCCTTCGCAAAACGAAATCATGGCCTACAACATGGCATTTACCGATTGGCTGCTCTTCGAGCGCCCCTATCGCCATGGCAAGACGCTGCTCGAGCTATATGTTGACGAGCCGCCGACATCGCTTTCGCCTGCCTCGCTCAAGCGGCTCGAGCAGGTACGCGACACGCAGTATTTCTCGCGCTTTGGCATTTTGGACAAGGATCCTGCGACCGGTATGGTCGCGCTGAAGGATACGCGCACCGACCGTCGCTTTGATGTCTACGACCCGCATATCGTGCAAAAGGAGCATTGGAGCGACGGCGCGATTGCGGTGCGCCTCGCCTGCGTCGACGATGTCTGGCTGACGGCGGGGCAGCTCTACCTGTATGACATCGCGCGCCTGAGCGACACGGCGGTCGATGGGCCGGGTGCGGTGCATCCGGAGGACCTGCAGGACGGCTTCGACACCTCGTGCATCAGCTTCTTTTTGCGCCTGGTCCGCGACATCATGGGCGCCCAGGGGCGCTACGTAAAGTCGCTCAACATCTACGAGCAGGAGTGGGAGTAGGGGATGTGGCTGGTGTCGCCCTGCTGCCCTGACTTTGCCTCAATCTGTAACGTTTGGCGGCTGTTTGGGCCCGTAACTGTTACAGATCGAGACATTCCCCTGATGTTGCTGGGGTGGGGCTGCAACGTATTCCGTCCCCCCACATCCCCTCTTCCCTCCGTTAACCGATATGTCCGCAGCAATCCTGCCGCGCTGGATAATAATGGACAGATGTTCAAGTTTTCTGAGGGGGAGGAGCTCGATATGGCGTCTGCCGATCGTTCTACGTTGTTTATCAATGCGACCGTCCTGGATGGTTCGGAACATATGGAGCCGCAGCCCGACATGGCCGTGGTCGTTGAGCGCGGTGTCATCACGTGGATGGGGCCGAGTGCTGTGGCTCAGGCGCCTGCAGGTGCCGAGGTCATCGATCTGGCAGGGGCGTATCTCATGCCAGGCCTCATCAATATGCATGTGCATCTGTGCGGTTCGGGCAAGCCGGTTTCGGCGGGCGATGCGGGCGCGCTGATGAAGAAGCTCGATAATCCCGTGGGGCGCGCCATCGTGCGCCATATTCTTAAGGGCAGCGCCCAACAACAACTGGCAAGCGGCGTGACCACGGTGCGCGGCGCGGGCGACCCACTGTTTGCCGACATCGCCGTTCGTAATGCTATCGATGCCGGCAAGTATCAAGGTCCTCGCCTAGTGGCGCCGGGAACGGGCGTCACGGTGCCGGGCGGCCATGGTGCTGGCTTGTTCGCCCAGGTGGCTAACAGTCCCGCCGAGGCGGCCGAGCAGGTGCGCGACCTGTATGCGCGCGGTGCCGACGTCATCAAGCTGTTCGTGACGGGCGGCGTGTTCGACGCTACCGAGGTGGGCGAGCCGGGTGTGCTGCGTATGCCGGTCGAGGTTGCCGCGGCGGCGTGCAAGGCGGCGCACGAGGTGGGCCTGCCGGTTATGGCCCATGTCGAGAGCACCGAAGGCGTGAAGGCTGCGCTTCAGACCGGCGTCGATACGATCGAGCACGGCGCTCCGTTGACGCCCGAGATCATGGAACTGTACCGTGGCGCCGCGGGCACGCAGCTCGAGGGGCGTGCGCCGAGTGTGACCTGCACTATCAGCCCGGCGCTGCCGTTTGTGTTGCTCGACCCGGAAAAGACCCATTCGACCGATACACAAAAGAAGAACGGTGACATCGTGTGCTCGGGCATCATCGAGAACGCCCGTGCCGCACTGGAAGCTGGCGTTAAGGTGGGCCTTGGCACGGACTCGAGCTGCCCGTTCGTGACGCAGTACGACATGTGGCGTGAGGTGGCCTATTTTGCCAAGTATGTCGGCGTGGGCAACGCCTTCGCGCTGCATACGGCCACGCAGGTCAATGCCGAGCTGCTGGGGCTGGGCGGCGAGACCGGCACGATTGAGTGCGGCAAGGCCGCCGATATCCTGGTGACGCGCGAGAACCCGCTCGATGACCTGTGCGCACTGCGTGATCCGACGCACGTGATGTGTCGCGGTGATCTGGTGCGCAAGCTCAAGGTGAAGCGTATTCCCGAGGTGGACGCCGAGCTCGACGCGATTATGGCCATGCCTGCCGAGGCGTTGGCCGAGGAGCTTGCCCGCGATGGCGTGGCGTAAGCGCGCGATATGGCGATGCGACAAAGGGACAATCCTTTTGTCATAATCAGAAAAAGCCGAGGTCCCAGTGCGAGGCCTCGGCTTTTATTTGTCCCATGGTATGGCGGCTAGGAGCGCGTCTCCATCTTGGCATGGCACTTGGGGCAGGTGACGCGGATCTTGCCTTTGCCCTTGGGAACGGAGAGCATCTGGCCGCAGTTGGGGCACTTGAGATAGGCCGTGGTCTTGCGGCCCTTCCACATCTTCTTGGCTGTGCGCTTGGCACGTTCAAAGTCTTCCTTGCTAGTACCGGCTGCGCGCGAGGCGTTGGCCGCTGCAGCTCCGCCGCCCAAGCTAGCTACAAACTTGCCCAAGCCGGGTACGTTTGCAGTCGCGGCGACAAAGGCCTCGTTCTCCTTGTGACGTGCGTCGATATTTTTGGACAGGCCGCGCAGCACGCCAATCACGATTACGGCGATGGCAATCCAGCTGAGCCACTGGATGCGGGCTATCGATCCGATCATCGCGATGACGATGCCGGCAAAACCCATCACGATGGTGAGTTCATCGGCACCATTGCGACCCTTCATAAAGTCATTCATGCAAATTGCCTTTCGTTCGATATGCTGCACGCCTTTATACCCGATTTAGAGCAAGGGGGACAGGTTAATCTGCACCAATGTGGTGCAAACATACCTGTCCCCGGAATACCAAGACGGTGCAAAGAAGTTTGTCCCCAATGCCCCAATTACTTGGAGAGCTTGTCGACGACGCGTTCGATTTCGGCGAGCTTGGCGGCTTTGAGGTCTTCGTCGCCCGATTCGATTGCCGAAGTCACACAGCCCTCGATATGCGCCTTAAGCACGTCGGCGTTAATGCGCGCGAGGAGCGCCTGTGTGGCCATGAGCTGCGTGGAAATATCGACGCAATAGCGGTCCTCCTCGACCATCCGCAAGATGCCGTCGATCTGACCGCGTGCCGTCTTGAGCATGCGGGTCACCGATTTGTGGTCTGCCATCATGGCGGGTCCTCGTTTCTGGTCGATGGAGTCGAATGTCTCTGGTAGCTGCTACGCGGCGGTCACCGAAAGGGCGTGGAACTTCTCGCCCGCGGCCTCGACGGCGGCAGCGAGCTGCTCGGCGGTCACGGTGCCGGCGCACTCCACCTGGACGGTTTGGGTCTCGTGATCGGCGTCGGCGTCGGTCACGCCGGCAACGTTGAGCAGTGCCGTCTCGACGGTGGCGTCGCAGTGGCCGCACATGAGGCCGGTAGTCTTGATTGTGTAACGCATGGGTATTCCTCTCTGTTGTGTCGGCTTTCCCAGGCACCCGACCTTGACCTTCAAGCCGTCGCTCGCGTACCAAAGTACGCGTCGCTCCTCTTTCAGGTCGATCTCGGGCACCTGGAAAACCCGTTCTAAATGGACGTAATGGTGAGCCTATTTTGCCACTTTAGGCTTAAAGGTTCGCAGGCGCAGAGCATTGCTTACGACGCAGACACTCGACAGGCTCATGGCCGCGGCGCCAAACATCGGCGAGAGTTGCCAACCGGTGAGGGGGAAGAACACGCCCGCCGCCAGCGGAATGCCGATGCCGTTGTAGAACAGCGCCCAGAACAGGTCCTGCTTGATGTTGCGGATCGTGGCGCGCGACAGCTCGATGGCGCGGGCGACGTCCATGAGGTCGCTGCGCATGAGTACCACGTCGGCGCCCTCCTTGGCGATGTCGGCGCCGGTGCCGATAGCAAGGCCCACGTCGGCGCGCGCCAGGGCGGGGGAGTCGTTGATGCCGTCGCCCACCATGGCGACCTTACTGCCCGCATCCTGCAGCTCGCGCACGTGGCGCTCCTTGTCGGCGGGAAGCACGTCGGCGATGACCTGCTTGCTGGTCAGTCCCACGCGGCGGGCGATGGCCTCGGCCGTCACGCGGTTGTCGCCGGTGAGCATGCGCACGTCGACGCCAAGCGAGCGCAGTGCGGCGATGGCCCCGGCGCTCGTCTCCTTGACCTCGTCAGCCACGGTGACGGTGCCGGCAAGCTCGCCGTTCTTGGCAAAGAACAGAGGCGTCTTGCCTTCGGCGGCAAATTGCTCGGCAAGGCCCGCGGGCACGGTAACGCCCAACTCGTTCATCAGGCGCACGTTACCAGCGGCAATGGCGTTTTGCCCTTCGCGCGCCGTAACGCCTCGTCCGGGCACGGCGGCAAAGTCCTCGACCATGCGCGCGACGATCCCGCGTGTCTCGCACTCGGCCATAATCGCCTCGGCCAGCGGGTGCTCGCTCGAGCGCTCCAACGCGGCGGCCAACTTGAGCAGCGCCTTTTCGCTCATGGCGGGCGAGCCGTCAGCGCGCGTGGCTACCACGATATCGGTCACGGCAGGCTTGCCGCGGGTGACCGTGCCCGTCTTATCGAGCACCACGGTGCCCACGCTGCGCAGGTTCTCCAGCGCCTCGGCGCTCTTAAACAGAATGCCCATCTCGGCGCCCTTGCCGGTGCCGACCATAATGGCGACGGGCGTGGCCAGGCCCAGCGCGCACGGGCAGCTGATCACCAGCACAGCGACGGCGGAGGTGAGCGCCTCATTCACGTCGCTGGTCAGTGCCATCCACGCCACAAAAGTTACGGCAGAGATTACAAACACCACGGGCACGAACACGCCGGCGACCTTGTCGGCCATGCGGGCGATGGGTGCCTTGGTGGCGTTGGCGTCCTCGACGAGCTGGATAATCTTGGCGAGCGACGTGTCGGCGCCCACACGCGTGGCGCGGAAGGTAAACGAGCCCGTGCGGTTGACCGTGGCCGCGTTGACAGTGTCGCCGGCGGTCTTTTCCACGGGGATGGACTCGCCGGTCAGCGCACTTTCGTCCACGGCCGAGCTGCCCTCGAGCACCACGCCGTCAACGGGGATGGACTCGCCGGGACGCACGCGCAGCACCTGGCCGGGCAGAATGGCATCGACGTCGACGGTGGCCTCGGTACCGTCCTCTGCCACGACGGTCGCGTTCTTGGGTGCCAGGTCGATGAGCGCCTCGATGGCGCCGCCAGTCTTGGATTTGCTGCGTGTCTCGAGATATTTGCCTACGGTGACGAGCGACAAGATCGTGCCGGCGCTCTCAAAATACAGGTTGTCCATGCTCGTCATCATGGCCTCGTGGACCTGACCCGCGGCTAGCTGGTCGGCCATGATGAACATGGCGTAGAGCGACCAGGCGATGGACGCGGTGGCGCCGACGGCGATGAGGGCGTCCATGGTGGGCGCGCCGTGCGCGAGCGATTTAAACCCGTTGATAAAGTAGGCGTCGTTGACGTAGACGATGGGGATGAGCAGGACGAGCTCGGTGAGCGCGAGCGTCATACTGTGGGTGTGGTCGGTGAAGATGCCGGGCAGCGGCCAGCCGAGCATGTGCCCCATGCCTATGTAGAACAGTGGGATGAGGAATACGATCGAGACGATGAGGCGGGTGCGCATGGCAGAGGCGGCGGCCTCCAACTTTTTGGTCGGCGACTCCATATGGGCGGCGCCGGACCTGGCTTGCGCACTTCCGCTTTGGACAGCGTCGGTGCCCGTGCTGATGGGCGAGGCCGAGTAGCCCGCGCGGTCGACAGCGGTGCAGATGTCGTCGGGGGAGACCTGCGCAGGGTCGTAGTCCACCAGCATAGAGCCGGCGAGCAGATTGACCGCGACGCTTTGGACGCCGTCGAGCTTGCTCACGGCACGGTCCACGTGCGCCTGGCAGGCGGCACATGTCATGCCGCCCACGTCAAACTTATCTTGAGCCATGGCTTCTCCTTTCTGTTGTTCGCTGTTGGAATTGTTAACCTGATGATACTATACACCCATACCCCCTGGGGGTGTCTAGTAGTAGTTGGAATGTATGACTTTTCATTACAGATGAGGGTGGCTGCTCAATCGGCGGTCGTCTTTGCCAAACATCTCAATCTGTAACGTCTGGACCGGTTTTTGAACCATAGCTGTTACAGATTTAGACAAACATTTCAGCCGAAAACTAACGTCTCGATCTGTAACAACTAGACCCCGTTTTACCGAGTATTTGTTACAGATCGAGACAATCTCGGAGCAGATGCCCCGGGCATACAACGTAAAACGCCGGGGCGCCCGCGTGATGGGCGCCCCGGCGCATGCTGGGCAGGGTTTGCGAAGCGGTGGGAGGGAGGAGAAGCCGTCCTCCTGAAATCCTTACTCCTGACGACGCTTCTTGTCGGTCAGGAAGACGCCAGCGGCTACGAGCACGACACCTCCGATGACAAACGTCTCACCGGTGAGCGCAGCATTGTCGCCTGTGGTGGGAAGTGCCGAGTTGGCGGCCGTCTTGGCGTTGCCGGTAGACGGCTTTCCAGCAGCCGGCTTAGCGGCAGCCTGCGTGATCTTGGCCTGCTCGGCCTTCGCTGCCTCTTGCTCCTGGCGGGCGATCTCGTCCTTCAGGGCTTGCTCGGCGGCTACGCGTTTTGCCTTCGCCTCGTTGTAGGCATTGAGCGCTGCGGTGTAGGCGGGCGTCGCAGCATCAAGGTCTGCCTGAGCGGCATCAAGTGCGGCCTTTGCGTTATGTTCTGCCTGCTTGGCGGCGACGCACTTGGCAAAGAGGGCATTGAGCGTATCATTCGCGTTTGCATCAGAGCCAGTAGCAATGCCGTTTTCGACGTTGATGGACTTTAGCTTTCCGAGGGTAGCGACAGCGGCATCCGATGCGGCCTGAGAATTCTCGATCGCCTGTTCGGCGTTCGCGATGGCATCATTTGCCGCACCAAGGGCGACTCCGGCCTCAGTCACTGCTGCGTCGGCGTCCTTCTTGGCCGCCTTGGCCGCGGTAAGATTGTTGGCCGCGTTGCTCAGGGCGTCGGCATGGGCCTTCTTTGAAGCAAAGTCGTTTTTCGCCGTGGTCAGATCGCTCGCAGCGTGCTCCGCGGTCGCCGCCTTGGCCTCGGCGTTGTCCTTCGCGGTGTCGAGGGCCTGCTTCTTGGCAGCCGCGTCGCGCTCCGCCTTTTCGAGAGCACTCTGGGCAGACGTCTGGGCTGCCGTGGCTTCATCAAGCGTTTGATGGGCCTTGTCAGCCTTTTCCTGAGCCGCAGCAACATCGGCAGAATACTTGGCAAGTTCCTTCCTTGCATCTTGCAGAGCCTGCTGCTTTAAGAGAGCCTCTGCCTTGGCGTCATCAACCTTCTTCTGACTCTGAGCGGCTTGCTCTTGCGATGCCTTAAGCTCGGCGCGCTTCTGGTTGACGACCTGCTCTGCGGGCGCCACGTTGCTTTGGGCGGCTTTAACCTGGTCTTCGGCTTCGGCAACTTTTCCGTTTGCCTTGGCGAGATTCTGCTCTGCTTGAGCGACCTCGGCAGCGGCACCTGCCACGTTGCCATTTTCGGTGGCAAGGTTGCTGTTCGCGGTATCAACGCCTTCTCGCTTTTGAGCGACGAGGGTCTCTGCTGCCTTTACGGCATCGGCTTTCGATGCCGCTGTGCTGCGCTTTTGCTCAAGGTTCGCTTTTGCAGCGGCAAGGTTTTCGCTGGCCTTGGAGAGACTCAGCTGATACTGATCAAAGAGACTCTCGAGTTCATCGATTGAATATTCTTTCTCGTACGAACCGTAGTTGTCGTCAACCTCCAAGATGTAGGTATATGAGAGATGAGTTCCTCGAGAATTAATGCCGTATCCCATGGTTTTGGCGTCAGGCTGTACGATATTCAAATAGTGGCCGACGGTGCCAAAGCCTACCTTTTGCTCTCCGAATTCGGTGCCGTGGCTCCAGAAAGTATCCCAAGCATCTTTGGGGGCAATTTCGCCAAGGCCGGCTTTCGCTGCGGCCTGGTCAAATATATTCTTTTCCTCATCAACCCACTGGTGTGCGACATTTCTTTTCAAGTCATAGTTCCATGCGGCATTTTCGAATCGCGCATAGTCTGAATGGTCTAGCATGGCGTCTGAGTAATTGGAGTTCGACTGAGCAATTGCCATCTGCTCGGCCGTCACCTTAAGCTCGCTAAGGCCGACGCTTTTGCGATATTCATTAATCTCGCGCAGCTTGCCAAACGAAAGCTTGGCGTTGTCGAGTGACGTGCCGTCCTTTTTATCGCCGATGGTCGTTGGGTTTAAGTCGCTCTGCTTATAGATGATGTCTGCAGCATCGTTGGCACCGATGAATTGGTAAAAGCCGGTGACGCTCTGCGCCTCCGCCGTCGTAGCCTTATCGGCTGCCGCCTTGCACGTATCGTATGCTTTCTGTGCATCGACAACGGCTTGATCGGCGGCCGCCTGGTTTGTCTTGGCAGTTTCGAGCGCCTTGTCTGCTTGCTCCTTCTCGGCTTTTGCCTGGTCGACTTGTTTCTGAGCGGCCTTTGCCTTCTCCAGCTCGGCAGCATGCACCTGCTTTGCCGAGGTCAACTCCGATTGCGCCGCATCGGCTTTCGCCTGGGCTGCCGTTACATCATTTTCGGCTGCTGCGACTGTCTGCTTCTTGGCTTCGAGCTCGCTTTCGGCACCGGTGAGGGCGTCCCGCTTGGATGCAACGTCACTATTTGCCTGAGAAAGACCTGCTTCGGCAGCCGCCTGCTGCTGCTTCGCCTGATCGAGTGCGCTTTGGGCGGCATCGACCTTTGCCTGAGCGGCGTCATACTCCGGGCCCTCGGCGCCTGCCTTTGCGGCTGCCAAATCGGCTTGCGCGCTGTCATACGCTGCCTGTGCCGCGACTACCTTACCATCCGCGGCGGTCTTTGCCTGTTGAGCGGAAGCCAGCGTGCCTGACGCCTCGTTGTAAGCGCTCTGCGCGGCGCTCCGAGCCTGCTGGGCATCGGCGAGTGCGGAGTCGGCAGCGGTTTTTGCGGCCTTTGCCTGGTCAAGAACCTTCTGGGCATCTGCGGCAGACTGCTCGGCGGCCTTGATTTCCTCCGGCGTTGCGTTGGCGGCTGCCTTCTGGGCTTCCTCAAGCTTGGCCCGTGCGTCGGCTGCCGCCTGCTTTGCGGAGTCGAGTGCCTTCGTCTTGCTTTCGGCATCGGCCTTGGCCGTGTCGAGCTTGCTCTGGGCATCCTTTAACGTGGCGCTGGCGCTGTTGGCCGCCTTGACGCTTTCATCGAGTTGACGGGCGTATTCGGCACGCGCGGCGGCTTCTGCCTGCGAATTGTTGGAGACGGAAGCGTCGTAGGCAGTCTGGGCGTTGTCGCGGACCGTCTGCTTTTCGGTATAGGGGGCAACCGCCGTGTCGTAGTCGGACTTGGCTTCTGCCTCGGCAGCCTTTGCGGCGTCGATTGCGGCCTGCAAGTCGGCAATTTTCTGGGCGTTCGTCTTTACTGCGGAGCCTGCCGCCTCGCCGGCGTGGGCGGCGAGCGGGGACATGATTGCGTCCTGTGCCGTGGTGTCGCTCAGATCGTTGGCAAATGCCGAGAACGGGGCGAGCAACGACGAGCCGGTCATTGCGATGGTGGTGGCTGCGGTGACGGCGAGTCGCGCGGTCTTGTGACCCGCGAATGCGCGATGGGGCTCGGCGCCGCCTGAGACTTCCAAGTGTTTAGGTGCGTACTTTGCCATTTCTTCTCCCAATCGTTGAAGGGGTACCTATGACAATTCGTACGTTACGACCGCCGAAAGGGTTTCTGTTGCGCAACATTGGCAAGAAAATATCGACACACTTGAGTCACATTTATGAGTCGAAGTTCTCGGCAAGCTAATGTCTCGTTCTGTAACATCTAGCAGCAAATATGACCTCTAACCGTTACAGATCGAGACATTTGCCGGGGAGGGGTCCCGTCACGGCAAGACGCCCGCCGCCTAGATACAGAATCCGGGGATCACACAGGTTCGTTTATTTGGCTTGTCCGCAGGCGTTGCGTACGTAAAGGCGTCGCCGTCGTGGCCCACGCGATTCAAATAGAGTGTGCCTCCACTCTCCGATGTGTCAGGACTCGCCGTTCGTTCCCACCAACAGGTGTCCTTGCCCTTCCACTGGCGAACCAACATCTCGTTTGTGGTATACGGACTCACCTTGAGCTCGCGGAACAGCTGGTACTCCTTGCCCTCGCCGTTGTAGATGTCTGCCAGGTAGTGATAGCTCTCGGCAAACGAATCGGGCGGTTGCGTACCGCACAGCTCGACCATGGCGGGCAGCCAAAGGGTTGCGGGCAACTCGCTCAGACACGATGCACTGTTGGCGGCGCCAGCGTTATTCGAGATCTTTTTGACAGATTTGATGAGTGCGCGCAACTCGTTGGGCAGCAGCTTAAGGCCGTCGCCGTTGAGCCATTCCCGCAGCTCGCAATCTGCCCAGCCGGCGCTCGGCGGTTCAGCCGCAGCGTTGCGCTCGGCAATACCCGCATCGAATATAAACGTCAGTCCGGCCTTGCCCGTCCCGTCCAGAAGCTCATCGTGGCGGATGCCCACAAGCTGCGCGCCAACCTGCAGCCCGTTGGTGAGCGTGACACGCTTGGTACACGGATAGGGGATATGCCCATCGGCATCGAGCAGATGATAGCGCTTGGCAATCTCGCGTGCCTCGCTACGGGTCTCGGCGGCCTTAATCTTGAGCGAAATCTCCTGCAGCTGATCCCAGGTGTAGTCGTCAAGTGAACCGCGGATGCCGTCAAGGTAGTCGGGGATGCCAAAGCCATGGGTTGCCGCCCCGATAACGCTGAGCCCCGCAACGGCTGCGACAACGCCACCGATAATAAAGCGGCGGCGGGTCATGGCATCGTGCCGGGCCTGCTCCAGGATCTCTCGCGCGCGCTCGCCGGCGACGTCGACCTTAAGGTGCGTGCCAGAATCGATATCAATCGCGGCCTCGTCTCCTGTGCCTTCGCGGCCCTCGGATTCGGCATCGGTGAGGTATGCCGAGAGCACCTCGAGCATCTGCTGCTCGGTGGGACGATCGCACTGCTCGACTGAGAGGCCCTTCATGATGATTTGGACGAGCGCTTCATCGCCCTCGCAGCGCGGCTCGAGCGGTGCCGGCTTGGTCTTGGTCTTTACGAGATAGAACGAGCCGGTTGCAGCGGCGTCCGTCGACTCAAAGTCAAACGGTTTGCGACCGCTGTAGAGCTGGTACAGAATGCTCGAAAGCGCATAGACGTCGATTGCCGGCGAACGGCGAAGGGCCGCGATGCCTTCAATATCCTGCGTGAGCATCTCGGGCGCGGCGTATGCGGGCGTGGCAAAGCGCCAGATGTCGGCGCGCCGGGTGATCGTGTCGTCGCCGAGAGCCATGGTCGCGGAGCCCATGTCGATGAGGCAGGGGTCAAAGGAACAATCGGCAATCTGCTGCTCGAGCGTTCGGCTGGCGGTGCGGAACATGATATTGGCAGGCGACAGGTCGCGATGGATGACCGGATTCACGAGGCCTTGGGTCATCAAGAGCGCACGAAGCACGGCGTTTCCGACGGCGGCGACCATCTGGGTGGTCAGCCCGCCCGAGGCGTCGTGAGGAAGCAGGGGCAGCGCCTGCTTGAGCGAGGTGCCCTCGACCCACTCCATGAGGATGAGCGGGTCGTCCTCGCACGATCCGTAGCCATAGACGCGCGGAAATCCGCGCAGGTGCGAGACGGTACACAGATGACGGTACTCCTCGAACAGCGCAGCGGTGTTGGCCAGGTGCGCTGCCGATTGCTCGGCGGAGCGGTCGGGGGCTTGGCCGGAAAGGATGGCGTTGTCCTTGAGTAGCTTGACGGCAAAGACCTCGCCGCTCGTGTTGGTCGCGCGCAGCACGTGCCCGATGTTGCCGTTGTTGCGGTGGGCCGTCTGGAGAATAAGCGTCATAAACCGACGCTTGGCGTCGTCCTCGGCGCTGGGGTCGACCGCCACGGCGGTGTCGAACGTATCGAGACGGATGAGTTTGTCGCCATAGGCGCTATCGGTAGTATCCATGGCGTTCCTTTGTCTGGCATGGGTTGCCGCGCGTACACGTGAGCAGCGCGGATATCGGTAAAGTACCATGATAGCCGCACTGCTCACATGTGCCGCTGAGTATTGTCGTTTACGACGCAGAAGGTAGAAGACGAAAGACGGACGGCGACCGTCTTCCGATCGCCGTCCGTGCTAGTCCACAATGACAAGGAATGTCGTGTAGAGACCCAGATGGAGCCTGTCGCTGTTGGCGATTTCCACGGGGGGATAGACTTTGCCGGGCTCGCGTTGGTCGCGCGGCGGCTCAATCACAATATCGCCGTCGCCTGCACCCGATTCGAGTACCGTGCCGTTGGTCGATCCAAGGCCCTGGGCGTACCAGTGTTCACCCTCAAGCCAAATGCGAAGATGCTCGCGCGATGCGTCGGCGCCCACATCGGTGATGCTGGGCGAGGTTTTGGGCAAAGAACCAATCACGGTGCCGCGCGGATCGCGTGTGAGGGGATGGATTTGCATGTCGGCGCAGTTGTCGGCATGGGTTCTGAGCAGACCGAGGTTGGGGGCGACGGTGCGCGGCTGCTCCAGGCTGCTCATAAAGCCACGACCGACGGTAGTTTCGGTGGTGCCAAAGTGCCCGCCCGTCTTGCTGTCGCAAAAGCGCTCGACGGTGGCCACGCCCTGAACGGGATCGGCGAGCGCCCCCGTTGCCACAAAGAGCATCAAGAAGAGCGTGCTTTTTTCACGCACGGCATTGCCGTCAAAGTTGTCGATGCGATTGAGGGCATTTGCATATAGGCGGCTGTCCAGCTTGTAGCTGGCGAGAGCCGACATCATTTCGTTGGCGGCCGGACCGCGATAGTGCTCGGCGATTGCCCGATAGGCGGACTCGCCGCCGCCGAGCTTGCTGCAGATTGCCGAGGAAAGGTTGAGCGTGGTGACGGTAAAGTCGCTGTAGATGGAGGGCGCGCACTGGTCAGGCTTGCGATGGACGATGTAACGGGTGAGATACGAGCGGTTGGAAGAGCATTTCTCGAGCAGGGTACTGCCGAGATAAGAGTTTCCATTGATGAGCATTCGGGCGATCTCGAGATGTTTAAGACCGCCGAACGAGCGAATATCGTTATAGAGGACCGAGCAAGGCGTCTCTGCTGCCACGGATACCTCCTTTGATTGCTTCCTAGCCAATATGGCGATAGGAATTAATGGCCCCCGGTGGGCGACGTATTAAATGGCTGCGCAATATATAGCGTAACCAAAGCGACATTATAGGCCACATGTTCGAAATTGCAGGAAGCCTGAGAGATTTGGTTTGGACTGGACGGAAATCCCCTCTGTCTTGATCTATAACAATTAGGACCCGGTTTTGTCCCGCAGCTGTTACAGATTGAGACAATCGGCCAGGCCCACCTCGTCCGCCTCGTCATCTGTGGTTTACGTGGGGGCATGCGAAGCACGGGTATACTAACCGGCGGCGAATCTGCTCCATCGCTTAGAGCTGCTGCGTCTGGACGGCGCGTGATAGGGCTGCCAAAGCGATCGCCAGCGTGCTGAGCAACGTCCTCTCTGTGCGCACTTGTTTTTGTATGTATTAGCGCACTACCAAGCACGCCCGCGCGGCCGCATGCCGTGCCCATTGCGCGTGCAGATAAGGAACAACAACATATGCGTAATTCTGTATCCGACGTCACCGACGCCGAGATCCTGGACGAGGCCCGCGAGGCCATGACCCAGGCTGCCTTCGATGCCGCCGATGAGGCCAATGCTGCCCAGGCCGTCGAGTCCGCTACCGAGAGCCTGCCCGCCTTTAACGAACTGGGGCTTTCGGACGAGATGCTTCGTGCTATTGAAAACCTGGGCTACACGGCGCCCACGCCCGTTCAGGCCGGCTCCATCCCCGTGGTGCTCGAAGGTCGCGACCTGCTTGCCGCCGCTCAGACCGGCACCGGCAAGACGGCCGCCTTCTTGCTGCCGACCATGAACAATCTGGAGCACATCGCTCCGCCCAAACCCGTGCGCGAGCGCGGCGGCCGCAACCGCCGTCGCGGTGCCAAGAAGCCCGAGGGCAACGGCCGCGGCCCCGTGATGCTCGTCATCACCCCCACGCGCGAGCTCGCCCAGCAGATCGACGAGGTCGCGAGCAAGATCGCCGACGTCACCGGCCATGTCGCCGTGACCGTCGTGGGTGGCGTGAGCTACAAGCCGCAGACCGCGGCACTCAAGTACGGCTGCGATATCCTGGTCGCCACGCCGGGTCGTCTGGTCGATCTGATCGAACAGGGCGCCTGCCACCTGGACGAGGTTAAGGTGCTGGTGCTCGACGAGGCCGACCGCATGCTCGACATGGGCTTTTTGCCCGCCGTCCGCCGCATTGTGCGCGAGACGCCGGCCGAGCGTCAGACGCTGCTGTTCTCGGCGACTCTCGACGAGGAGGCCGTGGGTGAGATCACCGACCTGGTGAGCGACCCGGCCCGCGTGGAGATCGCACCGGCCACGTCGACTGCCGACACCGTCGACCAGTTTGTGTTCCCGGTGTCCATCGAGGCCAAGAACAACCTGCTGCCCGAGTTTCTCAAGAAGGAGGGTCCGGAGCGCACCATCGTCTTTATGCGCACCAAGCACCGCGCCGACAGCTGCTGCCGTCGTCTGGAGCGCAAGGGCATCAAGGCCGCCGCGATTCACGGCAACCGCAGCCAGGCCCAGCGCGAGCGCGCGCTTTCTGCCTTCCGCGACGGCACCGTCGACGTGTTGGTGGCAACCGATGTTCTCGCCCGTGGCATCGACATTAGCGACGTGCGCTACGTCGTGAACTTTGACGTGCCGGCCGAGCCGACCGACTATATCCACCGCATTGGCCGTACGGGCCGCGCCGGCGAGCTGGGCTGGGCCATTACGTTTGTGACCGAGCAGGACGTCGACGAGTTCTACGAGATCGAGAAGCTCATGGACAAGACCGCCGACATCTACGAGGCTGGCGACCTGCACGTGGGTCCCAACCCGCCCGCCGTTGACCCCGAGCGCGATCCTGCCGCCTTTAAGGTGAAGAAGAAGACCAAGCGTGGCAAGTCCAAGAGCAAGAAGAAGCTTGAACAGGCACGTCGCGACGGCAAGCGCAACGGCGACGATTACGGCGACGTGGCTGGTCGTTCCAACCGCGGTCGCGACGAGCGCCGCGGCGACGGCGAGCGTCCGAGCCGTCCCAAGCGCGGCGGGAAGACCCGCGTGCGCGAGGGCGTTCAGGCTCGCGTGGACGAGGCTGTTGAGAGCGTGGCTCGCGAGGTGGCTGCCGAGGAGCTCGCTGGTGCTGGTACCGCTGAGCAGGGCCCGCGCGGCAACCGTGCCGAGCGTCGTGCCAAGCAGTTCCAGGGCGAGGCACATCGTCGTCGCCGCGAGGACGAGGACCGTGGCGGCCGTCGTCGTGTCGAGCGCGAGGACGAGGGGCGCGGTTCACGTGGCGGCAAGCGCGGTGCGGGCGACCGCCGTCGTTCCGGTCGTGATGACGAGCGCGGTGGCCGTGATGAGCGTCGCGGCGGCGAGGGTCGCGGTGAGCGTACTGCCCGTGGCGGTGAGTCCCGTGGCGGCAAGCGCTTTGAAGAGCGCGGTAGCCGCGGCGGCGAGCGTCGCGAGGGCGCTCGCGGCAATGGCGACCGCGGCGGCGCTGGTCGTTCTAACGAGTCGCGCGATCGTCGTGACCCGCGTGCCAGCCGCGATCGTCGCGATGACTGGCGCAACTACGACGATACCCGCGAGGAGCGTCGCGGCGGCTACCGTGGTGGCCGCGGCGGCAACCAGGCCGGTTCCCGTGGCGGCCGCGCCGGCGGTCGCGATAACCGTGGCAGCTATGGCAACAGCCGTGGCGGCAAGCGCGGCGGCAGCTCCCGTCGCCCCGGTGACGGCGGCGGCAAGCGCAAGTAACATACGCATCGCACGCTAGCGTGAGGTGAACCAAGGGTCCCGAGCAACTACGCTCGGGGCCCTTTTTGTTTGTCGTATCCGATCGCTAGTTCAAATGTGATTTCCTCGGGAATGCATCTAGAGGATGCCGAGGACCTATTTCCTGCCATGCAGCAATGGGTCCCATGGGGTGCGCCGTGCATTTTTTGGAGTATTCAGCAGCTCTAGTTGGCTGCATACGATTCGGTATTGCCAACGGTGGCCTTCAGATATCCCTTATGAGCGTTTTGAGTTAAATTTCGCCGTTTTCCGGAGCAGGGGCGCGTCATTCTCGCCATGTCGGGACTTAGAATGATGCGGCGCCCTACAGTTTTGCCCACCCGCGGCGGTGCTGGCGTGGTCACGTTGCAGAATACTCCGTTTTTTGCACGGGCCAGGATGGGGTACCTCAGGAGAGCACGGCGGTATCCCGTAAATATATACAATCTGTACCGTAATTTATACAAAACGAAGAGGCAGACAGCGTAGGGTGGGTGCATTGGGGTGCTTGGTGCATCAAAACGGGGACCCCACGTGCCGTATACTCTGGCTGGATGTGAAAGCGGCTTGACGCGTTGCCAGGCGTAGGGGAGGGTGCCTCGATGAGCGTATTCGAAATTGTGTTTAGTCCGACGGGTGGAACGCAGAAGGTGTCTGGCCTTGTGGCCGGAGCACTGGGCAAGAATACCGTTACCGTCGATCTGACCGATAGCGGGCTAGATTTCAGCGCTGTCTCGATGACTGAGGACGACGTGGCCGTAATCTCTGTGCCGGCGTATGCCGGTAGAATCCCGGCTGTGGTGGCTGACCGGTTGGGCATGGTGCGCGGCAACGGGGCTCGGGCTGTTTTGGTTTGTGTATACGGAAACCGCGCGTTTGAGGACACGCTCGTAGAGCTGGAGGACGTTGCGAAGCATGCGGGATTCCGGGTGATCGCGGCAGTTGCAGCCATTGCAGAACATTCCATTGCGCGACAGTTTGCTGCCGGTCGTCCGGATGCGCAGGATGCGGCGCAGCTCGCAGAGTTTGCGCAGCAAATTCAGCAAAAGCTGTTGGCTGAGGATACATCCGAGCCCTCTATTCCCGGCAATCGTCCTTATAAACAAGCCGGAAGTCACCGCATGGCACCCGAGGCAACAGGGGATTGTGTCTCCTGCGGTGCATGCGCCGCGGCGTGCCCCGTTTGTGCTATCGACAAGGGTGACCCCAAACGAGCGGCTGGCGAGGCGTGCATCTCCTGCATGCGCTGCATCGCCGTATGTCCGAGAGGTGCTCGCAAGCTTGATTCCAACAAACTATCCGCTGTTTCCCAGATGCTGCGCAAGGTTTGCGTCGTGCGGAAGGAATGCGAGCTCTTCATCTAGCGCATACGAAATTGGCGCAATGGGGCCAGGTTAATCTGCATCAACGTCTTGAAGTTGCGGTGGAATACGGACTGTTTTGGCCTTTTGAGCGGCTTTGCAGTCCCTATTTCACCGCAACTCATGATTGGTGCAAAGTAACCTGTCCCCAATGCACCAGAGTGAGGAGTGTTCCCGAGTGCCGGCAGAAAAGGAACGTCCCTAAGTGCCGCTTAAATACCGTTTATCGAAGAAAAAATACCGCTCACCGGTCATAATGACTATTCTGGCTTTGTTGTTGCCTACAATAACCCCCGTAAAAAGAAATGCGGAAGGTTACCGAGTCCCCTCGGACATGGGCCTAACCAAAGTCTTTGAACGGGTGCGTCTCAATGGGCGCATTCGATTGATTTTGGTTGGGCTATATTTATGAAGGGACATGTCACCATGGGTTTCTTTTCTCGCCTTATGGGTGGCTCGGATAAGCAGGCGACTGCGACTTCCGAGTTCGAAATCCTCGCCCCTGTTTCCGGCGAGCTTGTTAATCTAGAAAAAACCAATGACCCCGCTTTTAGCAGCCGTGCGGTGGGTGATGGCGTTGCCGTGGTTCCCCAAGAGGGAACGGTGTGCGCTCCTGTTTCCGGCACCGTCGCGGCGCTGTTTCCGACTGAGCACGCGCTGGGCATCATGTCCGATGACAGCTCCGCTCAGGTGATGCTGCATATCGGAATCGACACTGTTAAACTTGAGGGCAAGGGCTTCCATGCGCTTGTTGCCCAGGGTGACCATGTCGACGCGGGCCAGCCCCTCGTCGAGGTCGATTTCGACGTGGTTCGCGCTGCCGGCTTTGATCCCACGGTCTTCGTTATCGTGTGTGAGCGTTCGGAGAACTCGACTCTTCGTGAGCATGCTTCCGGCCCTGTTGCTGTTAAAGAGCCTGTCGTCTGGCTTTCCGAGTAAATTCTTGTGGTGGGTACCGTGGTTATCAAGCGAGTTTTTAACAACAACGTCGCAATGGTCACTTCGGACGATGGCTCCGAGCTCATCGTCATCGGTCGAGGCCTCTGCTTTGGTCGCCATGCCGGCGATGCCATCGATGAGACGTCGGTCGAAAAGACCTACGCGTTGCAGGAGGGAACTTCTCAGGATTCGCGTACGATTGACCGCTTGGCACATCTTTTGGAGTCCATCCCCACCGTCAACCTCGTGATTTCCGAGGACATCGTTCAGATGCTCCGCCGAGAGCTCAATGCCGACATCAACGATAAGATCCTCATTGCTCTCGCAGACCATATCAGCCTTGCTTTGGAGCGTGAGCGCAAGGGCGTCTCCTGTGAGAATCCGTTGCTGCTCGAGATCCAGCAGTTCTATCGCAAGGAGTATGCACTTGCGGGCCGTGCGCTGCAGATTATCAAGGAGTATATGGGCATCCAGATGAGCGAGGAGGAGCAGGGTTTCATTACGCTGCATATCGTCAACGCCACCATGCCGCAACGCTCCGATCGTCTGATCGTTTCGGTCCAGCTTGTTCGCGACGTGCTTGCGATTGTTTCCAAGCGCTATGCTACGACCCTCGATGACACCTCGCTGCCTTACGAACGTTTCGTTCGTCACCTGCAGTTTTTCGCTCAGCGAGCACTCGATCCTACGGCCGGGCAAATCAACGGAGACGCGCTGTTCCGAATCGATGAAACGGCGTATCCGTGCGCATTCTCGTGCGCGGACGCCATAGCCGCCCACTTGTCGTCTACCTATAACGTTGCCGTTACCGATGCCGAGAAGAGTTATCTCGCATATCACATTGTTAACCTGCTTGGAGAACCTGGTCTCTAGGCATAACGTGCCCACACATCGATTGATATAAGGCAGGACTTACGGTCTTGTCCAGGGCACATCTGTCTCAATTTGCGGAAAAGGAAGGGGAGTACCGCTATGACCGCAAAAAAGAAGTTCAATTTCAAAGCGCCGTTGGAGGTGTTCGCGAAGTCGATCGTTCAGCCGATGATGTATCTCTCGGTTGCCGGCATCCTGCTCATCGTGGGCATCATTCTGACCAACAAGACCATCTGCGCTTTGGTCCCCGTACTGGGCTCCGGTCCGTTCCAGCTTGTGGGCGCCGTTGTCTATCAGTCGCTGATGTTTATCATCAATAACCTCTCGATTCTGTTCTGCGTTGGCATCGCCGGCGCCATGGCAAAGAAGAACAAGGGCCATGCTTCGCTGATCGCCCTGATGTCGTTCTTCCTGTTCCTGCAGGCTAACAACATCGTGCTCAACGCCACCGGCTCTCTTGCCGATGCGAGCGGCATGCTCGGTCTTACCGGAACCGGCCAGAGCACCGTTATGGGCATCCAGGTGCTCGATACCGGCGTGTTTGGTGGCATCATCCTTGGTTGCATCACCGGTGCCGTGTTCAACAAGTACTCGAACAAGCAGTTCCCCATTGCCCTTTCGATGTTCTCGGGCGTTCGCTTTCCGTTCCTGATCATGATCATCATCTCCTGGATCATGGGCGCAGGCTTCTGCATCGTTTGGCCTCCTGTCCAGGGCGCCATTTCCTCCGTCGCCGGCATTATTAAGGAATCCGGCAACATCGGTCTGTTTATCTACGGCATGCTCAACAAGCTGCTTGTTCCCACCGGTCTGCACCACCTCATCTACACCCCGTTCCAGTTCTCCGATGTGGGTGGCACCCTTACGCTGGGCGATCAGGTTATCGCCGGCGCCTATCCCATCCGTGTTGCCGAGATGGCAATGACGGGCCAGCCCTTCTCCGATAGCACCTATTTCAACAGCTACACCTTCAACAACCTGTGGCCCTACATCGGCATCGGTCTCGCCTTTATCGTCACCGCTTACAAGGGGAACAAGGATAAGACCAAAGCCGTTATCATCCCGCTGATCATCACCGCTGTGCTCTCCTGCGTGACCGAGCCCATGGACTTCCTCTTTGTCTTTGCCGCTCCCGTGCTCTTTGTCGTTCACTCGGTTCTTTCCGGCATCTTCCTGGTCCTGCTCAAGGTCCTCTCTGTGCCCGCTTCGACTGCAGGCGGCATCATCAACATCGTGGTCTCCAACCTGGTTCTTGGTGTCGATAAGACCAACTGGCCGGTTATGCTGGTGCTCGGAGTCGTCAACGCCGCGCTGTACTTCTTCCTCTTCACCTTCCTCATCAAGAAGCTCAACCTCCACACGCCTGGTCGCGAGGAGGAGTCCGAGCTCGCCGAGTCCGTTGCCGAGGGCGAGGCCGCCGCGTCTGTCGCGGTGAAGCAGGGCGCTGTTGCCGCGGCTCCCGCAGAGGGCGTCGATGCAGGTATTGCCGACCTGGTCGCAGGTCTTGGCGGCAAGGACAACATCGAGGAGCTCGAGAACTGCTTTACGCGTCTCCGCGTGAACGTTAAGAACCCGGACCTCATCAATGAGGACCTCATCAACCACGTGCCCAACAGCGGCATCAACCGCAACGGCAACAATATCCAGATCATCTTTGGCATGAAGGTCGCCGAGATGCGCGACAAGGTCGAAAACGCAATTGAGAAGGAGCAGTAAACAATGATCATTACTCTGTGTGGTGGCGGATCCACCTTTACCCCCGGCATCGTCAAGTCCATCGCCCTGCGCAAGGACGAGCTCGACGTTGACGAGATTCGTCTGTACGACATCAACGAGGAGCGCCAGCGCAAGATCGGCGTGCTCGTGGACTGGATTTTGCACGAGGACCTCGGCCTGGACATCAAGCTCACGGTGACCACCGACAAAAAGACGGCTTTTACCGACGCCAGCTTCGTGTTTGCCCAGATGCGCGTGGGCGGCTACGCCATGCGCGAGCAGGACGAGAAGATTCCGCTGCGTCACGGCTGCGTGGGTCAGGAGACTTGCGGTTGCGGCGGCCTTGCCTACGGCATGCGCACCATCTTCCCCATGGTCGAGCTGATCGATGACGTTGAGAAGTACGCCAAGAAGGACTACTGGATTCTCAACTACTCCAACCCTGCCGCCATCGTCTCCGAGGGCTGCCGCGTGCTGCGTCCCAACGCTCGCATCATCAACATCTGCGACATGCCGATCGCAATCATCGACGTGGTTTGCGCCGCGCTCGATATCGACAAGAAGGATGTCGAGTACGATTACTTTGGCCTCAACCACTTTGGTTGGTTCACCTCGATTCGCCACAAGGGCGAGGAGGTGCTCCCGCAGCTGCGCGAGTACATCAAGGAGCATGAGATCCTGCTGCCCGATTCCTACCTCAAGGGCATGGGCTCGCTCATGGCAAAGAAGCCCGAGGAGGCCACCGACGAGCACCCCGAGCAGAACCGCCACACCAAGGGCAGCTGGTACTACGTCTGGAAGGGCGAGTACGAGATCCTGGAGTGCTTCCCGGAGTACCTGCCCAACACGTATCTGAACTACTACCTGCAGCAGAAGGAGTTCGTCGAGCATTCCAACCCCGAGCGCACCCGTGCTAACGAGGTTGAGGAGACGCGCGAGAAGAACCTCTTCGACGGCATCGACCACTACGAGAAGACCGGCGAGATCGACGAGAGCACGTTCTATGCGGGCAGCCACGGCGACTGGATTGCCGACCTGGCTATCGCTCTGAAGAACGATACCAAGCAGCGCTTCCTGGTCATTTGCGAGAACAAGGGCGCTATCCCCAACATGCCCTACGACGCAATGGTCGAGCTGCCTGCCTACATTGGCAAGAACGGCCCCGAGGTCATCAGCCGTGACAACATTCCTCTGTTCCAGCAGGGCCTCATGATGCAGCAGCTGAATTCCGAGAAGCTCGTGGTCGAGGCTACGATCGAGGGTTCGTACGAGAAGGCACTCAAGGCCTTTACGCTGAACAAGACCGTGCCTTCGATGAAGGTCGCCAAGGAGGTTCTCGACGACATGATCGAGGCCAACAAGGGTTACTGGCCCGAGCTTAAGTAAAAGCAACAGGGCCGCTGACCGCATACCATGAGCAATGCCCCGTCCACGTGATTGCGTGGGCGGGGCATTGTCATTTGGTAACGCGTTTTATCAAATATGGCATTTATCTGCGGTAATGTTCTATTTCACCGCCGAGGGTGACATTTCATACCGCCTGCCGAACTGCGTGGAGGCCTAACAACTTTATAGGTCAGTGTTGTGCGTGTAGCAATTTCGCCCGGCCTCGCCTCCGGGCTGCCGCATGAGAGGGGATCTTATGGCACGACTGCACGTAATGGAACGCAGCCACGCTCAGGCCGTCATGGACGACCTACATGATGCGCTTGGGCGCCGTCTGGCGGTGAGTTCGCTCGCCCCGTGCCCCGTTGAGTTTACGGCGGCGCTCGTCAACCTGTGCTCCACCCAGAGCTGCGGCAAGTGCACGCCCTGCCGTGTGGGCCTGAGCGCGCTGAGCGATCTGCTCGCCGATGTGCTTGAGGGCCGCGCCGACGAGTCCACGCTCAACTTGATTGAGCGCACCGCCCGCACCATCTATCTTTCGAGCGACTGCGCCATCGGTTACGAGGCCGGCGCCATGGCACTCACCGCCATCCGCGGTTTCCGCGATGATTTTGAGCACCATATCCGCGAGCACTCCTGTGGCTTTGACCGCGAGGCCCGCGTCCCGTGTGTCTCGGGCTGCCCGGCGCACGTCGACATTCCCGGTTACATTTCGCTGGTCGAGGCCGGCCGCTATGCCGATGCCGTCAAGGTCATCCGCAAGAACAACCCGTTGCCGCTCGTCTGCGGTTTGGTGTGCGAGCATCCCTGCGAGATGCACTGTCGCCGTGGCATGGTCGACGACCCCATGAACATTCTCGCCCTCAAGCGTTTTGCCGTTGAGCACAGTGACCTCAACGACCACAAGCCGCATGTAGTGGACAACACCGGTAAGCGCGTCGCCGTGATCGGCGGCGGCCCGGCCGGTCTTTCCTGTGCTTACTACCTGGCCGTGATGGGCCACAAAGTGACCATCTTTGAGCAGCGCCACCACCTAGGCGGCATGCTGCGCTATGGCATTCCCAGCTACCGCCTGCCGCGCGAGCGTCTTCAGGCCGAGATCGACTGGATCTTGAGCGCCGGCATCGACGTGGAACTCGACCACTCCGTCAACGGCGAGGAGCTTGCCTGCCTCCGCGACGAGTTTGATGCCGTCTACCTGGCCATCGGTGCCCACAGCGACAAGAAGCTCGGCCTTCCGGGCGAAGAGGCGCCCGGCGTGGAGTCGGCCGTCAAGATGCTGCGTGCCATCGGCGACGACGAGCTGCCCGATCTGAGTGGCCAGCGCGTGTGCGTCATCGGCGGCGGCAATGTGGCCATGGACGTGGCTCGCTCTGCTGTGCGCTGCGGTGCCGAAAAGGTGAGCATCGTCTACCGCCGTCGCATCTGCGACATGACGGCCCAGGACGCCGAGATCGCCGGCGCCCAGGCCGAGGGCTGCGAGGTGCTGGAGTTGACCGCCCCGCTCGCCATCGAGACGGGCGAGGAAGGTCGCGTGAGCGGCCTGCGCGTGCAGCCGCAGATTATCGGCGAGCCTCGCCGTGGGCGTCCGGCCCCGCGTGCCGCAGCCACGCCCGAGCGCGTCATTCCCTGCGAGCGCGTGTTTGTGGCCATTGGCCAGGACATCGATTCCAAGCCGTTTGAGGACATGGGCATCGCCTGTAAGTGGGGTCGCGTCGTTACCGATTCGGACGGCGCGGTGCCCAACTTCGATGGCCTCTTTAGCGGCGGCGACTGCCAGACCGGTCCCGCCACCGTCATCCGTGCCATCAACGCCGGCCGCGTGGCTTCGGCAAACATCGACCGCTATCTGGGCTTCGACCACAAGATCAAGCTCGACGTGGAGCTGCCGACCGTCCAGTTTAAGGGCAAGCACGAGTGCGGCCGCTGCGAGCTGGGTGAGCGCGAGGCCGGCGAGCGTATTCACGATTGGAATCTGGTCGAGCAGGGCCTTACCGAGGAGGAGGCGCGCCAGGAGGCGAGCCGCTGCCTGCGTTGCGACCACTTTGGTTTTGGCGCGTTCCGCGGAGGGAGGAGCCTGGAATGGTAGAGCTCAACAACCCCACTGTCAGCGATAACACCGAAAGCGGAGCACTCAATATGGTCAAGCTCACTATCGATAATTGCGAGGTCGTGGTACCCGAGCACACCACGATCCTGGACGCGGCCAAGTCCGTCGGCATCCAGATTCCCACCCTGTGCTACCTGCGCGATCTGAACGAGATCGGCGGCTGCCGCGTGTGCGTGGTCGAGGTTGAGGGCTGCGACCAGCTGGTTGCCGCCTGCAACAACTACGTGCTCGATGGCATGGTGGTCCACACCAACAGCCCCAAGGCCCGCGAGGCGCGCCGCACCAACGTGCAGCTGCTGCTTTCGCAGCACGATTCACGCTGCACGAGCTGTGTGCGCAGCGGTAACTGCAACCTGCAGACCATTGCCAATGACCTGGGCATTTTCTATCTGCCGTATCAAAGGCATTTGGCGGGCGAGGGCTGGGATTTCGATTTCCCCATCATCCGCGAAAACGACAAGTGCATTAAATGCATGCGCTGCATCAAGGTGTGCGAGAGCGTACAGGGCCTAGGGATTTGGGACCTGACCAACCGCGCCACGCATACCGCCGTGGGCACCCGCGGGCGCATGCCGATCGGCAAGACCGATTGCGTCGCGTGCGGCCAGTGCATCACGCATTGCCCGACGGGCGCGCTGCGCGAGCGCGACGACACCGAGACCGTGTTTGACGCGCTCGCTAATCCCGACAAGATCGTGCTGGTGCAGATCGCGCCGGCCGTGCGTAGTGCTTGGGGCGAGGAACTCGGCATTCCGCGCGAGGAGGCAACCGTCGAGCGTCTGGCTTGCGCGCTGCGCCGCGTGGGCTTTGAGTACGTGTTCGATACCGATTTCTCGGCCGACCTCACCATTATGGAGGAGGGCTCCGAGCTGCTCGAGCGCCTGGGCGCCGCCGCTAAGGGTGAGGGCGACAGCCGCGGCTGGCCCATGTTTACGAGCTGCTGCCCGGGCTGGGTGCGCTTTGTGAAGGCACGTTACCCCGAGTTTGTCGACAGCCTGTCCACGTCAAAGTCGCCGCAGCAGATGTTCGGCGCTATCGCCAAGACCTACTACGCCAAGGTGCTGGGCGTGGAGCCCGAGCGTCTGTTCGTGGTGTCCGTTATGCCGTGCACGGCCAAGAAGGCCGAGTGTGCGCTGCCGAGCATGATGGGCGAGGGCGGCGCGCCCGACGTGGACGTTGCGCTGACGGTGCGCGAGATGGTGCGTATGATCCGCGCGAGCCACGTGAGCGTTGACACGCTGGTCGAGGAGCCGCTCGATACGCCGCTGGGCTTTGGCACGGGCGCGGGCGTGATTTTTGGCGCCACGGGCGGCGTGATGGAGGCTGCCGTGCGCTCGGCATATTACCTGGTGACGGGTAAGAACCCGGATGCCGATTTCTTTACCGACGTGCGCGGCCTGGACGGCTGGAAGGAAGCCGTGGCCGATATCGATGGCACCAAGGTGCGCGTCGCCGTGGCACACGGGCTGGGCAATGCCGCCCGCCTGCTCGACGCAATTCGCGACGGCCGTGTGAGCTATGACTTTGTCGAGGTCATGGCGTGCCCCGGCGGCTGCGTCGGTGGTGGCGGTCAGCCCATTCACGACGGTTGCGAGCTGGCTGCCGAGCGTGGCCAGGTGCTCTGGGGCCTCGATGCCGCTGCGGACATTCGCTTCTCGCACGAGAACCCCGATGTTCAGGTGTGCTACCGCGAGTTCTTGGGTGCGCCGCTCTCGCCGCTGGCCGAGGAGCTGCTGCATACCGACCATCACGCCTGGTCGATGCCTAACGAGGGGAAGTGCTAACGATGCGCGCGTTTGATGTTGAGCTGTCGCGCCGGGGGTTTGCCTCGGCGCTTGCTGCGGGCGCGTTGTCACTCGTGCTTGCTGGTTGTGGCGGCGGAGCTGCGGGGGCGGGGTCTGCTGTGGGCTCGGCTGCCACGGACGGCGCCGGTGCTGTCGCAGAGCCGGTCGAGGTGCACGTCGCCTCGCTCAAGGGGCCGACCTCGATTGGCATGGTGCAGTTTATGGACCAGGCTGCCGACGGTGCCATGGACAACGATTTCGACTTTGCGATCAGCGCCGCAGCCGATGAAATCGTGCCCAAGGTGATTCAGGGCGATGTCGACATTGCCCTGGTACCCGCCAACGTGGCGAGCGTTCTCTACAACAAGACCGAGGGCGCGGTGCAGGTCATTGACATCAACACGCTGGGCGTGCTGAGCGTGGTGACGGGCGACGCGGACGTGGCCTCGTTTGGCGATCTGGCGGGCCGTACCGTCTATATGACGGGCAAGGGCACCACGCCGGAGTACGTCATGAACTACCTGCTGGAGCGCGCGGGCCTGACCGGCCAGGTGACGCTCGAGTTTAAGAGCGAGCCCACCGAGGTGCTGTCGGCCTTGCTTGCCGACCCGTCCGCTGTGGGCGTGCTGCCGGAGCCGTTCAAGACCGCTGCCATCGCCAAGAGCGAAGGCAAGCTGTCGGCGCCGGTTAGCCTGACCGATGTGTGGGATGAGCTGGCGGGTGACACGGGCTCGCGCTTGCTGACGGGTGTGACCGTGGTGCGCCGCGCGTTTGCCGAGGAACATCCCGAGGCCGTGGCGGAATTCTTGCGCTGCCATGAGGCGAGCGTGAAGGCTGTCAATGCGGCGCCGGCAGACTGGGCGCAGGCCGTGGTCGATGCGGGCATCGTCGATAACGCCGCGATTGCCGAAAAGGCGATTCCCGGGTGCATGCTTGTATGCCAGACGGGGAAAGATATGAAGGCGGTGCTCGGTGGGTACCTGCGGGTGCTGGCCGATGCGGATGCGAGCGCCGTGGGCGGCAAGCTCCCGGCTGATGATTTCTACTACATGGAGTAGCCCGTGCGTGCGTTTGCTCGACAAATGACGGAGCGTATGAAGGCGGTGGCGGCAGCAGGTGCCGTCGCCGCCTTTTGGCTTGCCGCGTGGATGCTGGTGGCGACGCTGGTGGCGCAACCGCTGATCTTGCCGGGGCCGGGCGCTGTTGCCTTGGCGCTGCTGCGCCTGGTGTGCGATGGCGGTACCTGGGCGATTTTGGCGGGCTCGGGTGTGCGGATTCTAGGCGGTTTGGCGCTTGCCGCGGTGTGCGGTGGTTTGCTGGCCGGAATTTCGTCGCGCTCGCGGGCGTTTGCCCGCATGGTGGCTCCGGCGCTTTCGTTTGTTAAGGCGACGCCGGTTGCCTGCGTGGTGGTCCTGCTGCTCATTTGGCTGGGGTCGGCGCGCGTAAGCATTGCGGCGGTCTTTTTGATGGCGCTGCCGGGAGTGTATTTTTCGCTGGTCGAGGGCTTGACGCAAGCGGATAAACCGCTGGAGCAGATGTTTCGTCTGCATGGCGTGCGGGGTTGGCGACTGTTTTGTGCCCACACCTGGCGCGAAGTCCTGCCGTTTGTGCTTTCGTGCGCCCGCGCCGTGATTGGCATGAGCTGGAAGGCCGGCGTGGCGGCGGAGCTGATCGGCATGGCGGTGGGCACCGTGGGTGAGCGCATCTATCAGGCGAAACTGCTCATCGAGACGGCTGACCTGCTGGCGTGGACCGTGTTGGTCGTGGCGGCATCTGTCTCTTATACACATCTCCGAGC
>UQNU01000016.1 GCA_900542555.1 uncultured Collinsella sp. | reverse complement strand
CGATTCGGTCGCACGGAGAGCATTTCCCAGTTGACAAAACTATAGGAACACCCCCCGCGAGATCAGGAGGAGGACGAGAGTTGTCGGGACCTTCCAGGACGGTAACTCGGCCCTTATGCTGGTGACGGCAAGGTTGAAGCACATAGTGGAGCACGAGTGGAGGTAGAGGAGGCACCTGGACGTGTCCAAGCTGGAGGAGATGGGCGAGCTGAAGGGAGAGGTGTAGGGCTAGAAGAGGACGGGGCCGGGGACAGTTAAATCAATTTACGAAATAATCATGACGGTACATGTTGCGCAACAAAAAATACAAGCTAATAACATATAATAATCATAAAGTAAATTGCTTGAGAAAGGGTGCGTATGTTATTCAGGCAATCATTGATTAAAAATCTTGTTGTTCCCACTGGTCTTCTTTTGGTATTTGCTGGCCCGACTCCGTCTTTCGCTATGACCGCTTCAGGGAGTGTCGGTGGCGTTGGGGTCTCTTTTGTTGATACGGGCATCACGCCTGAATCTGATTCTGTTGCTGTGTGTTCAGATCAAGACGTCTACGATCCGTTTAACGGTCGATATTGTCCAGATAGCGGAAAACCTTTATCTCCACTTTCATATGAGGGTTGGGCTTTTTCGCATGGAGAACAGGTTAGTCCGGACCAGTTTCCTGATGGCAATTTCTATTTTCCAATGAATCGTCTTTATTCCGTTAAGCATAATGATCATTTCGATTATGAAGTTGGTCTCAAAAAGATCGATGGTAAGTATTATTGGTTTGCGCCGTCGGAGTGGCTCGGTAAGGGAAATTATCTTCCTGGCTGGAAAGTAATTGATACATGGATTTGGCAGAGTGGGCATTCACAGAGTGGGCATTCATATAACTATGTGTCAAACGAGCATGCGCCGCTTGATGCAGAGTGGCGGTATTTCGGGCCCGGCTTAAATAACGGCGTTTGTGCACCAGAGGGTGGCGCGGCTTTCGTTGATGGCTGGCATTATGTGCCTTATGACATCAACGTTGGTTTAGACTACATGCCGAGCGGAATGTATTATTTTAACGAGCAGGGTGTTTGGCAGAGAGATGTGTTCACTGATGTGGATTCAACCACCCCTCACTCGGAAGACATTAAATGGCTTGCCAGACAGGGCATAACGCGCGGTTATAATGATGGTAGTTTTCAGGGCATGACCCCGGTTTATCGTCAAGATATGGCTGCTTTCTTATATCGATTGGCGGGTTCGCCTTCTTTTGAGGCTCCTTCTCAATCGCCCTTTGTTGATGTCAATGAGAATACCCCCCACTATAAGGAGATTTGCTGGTTAGCGCAGACCGGAATCTCTACTGGATGGAAGGTATCCTCTGGTTATGAATTTAGGGGCATGGATAGCGTTAAGCGTCAGGACATGGCGGCTTTCCTTAAGCGTCTTTCGGATTATTTGAACAAGGGCGGTGTCGCTTCGAGCTCGAACCCGTTTTCCGACGTTAACGAATCCACTCCTCACTATGAGGAAGTCCTTTGGCTTTCGGAAAATGGCGTATCAGAGGGTTGGGCTGAGGCCAACGGTTCTCGAACCTTCCGCGGAATGTCGGATGTTGTTAGGCAGGATATGGCTGCTTTTCTTCACAGGATGAGCAGCGCCTCGCTGGTTTAGTACCCATTTGCTGAAGTGTTAGGTAGTTCGAAATTTGGTAAGGCTGGGCATTGCTCAGCCTTATTTTTGTATAAGGATCATTGACGTTTCTGATCCGTAATCTGATTTAAAATATTGTACATCTATTAAAATAGAAGCGGAGGTTCGATGGGTATATTAGGTTCGATTGGCCAAAAACTTATTTCTTTTGACCACAGTCGCCATCCTCAACCCCGACGCAAGGCTTTATATTTAATTTGCGAGCCTGGATGGCCGAATTACGGAGATGAACTTATTGCCCGAGAATGGCTTCGGTATATTTCGAGTATCGATCCTGATCTTCCGGTCATTCTTGACTGTAATAGGCCAGGGTCCGCTGCAGCTATTTTGTACGGTATACATAAGAATTTAGTCTGTGTCGACACTATCGCGCGTCTTACTTTTGAAAATGAATTTGTTAAAGGCGATCATACTCTCGAATCAGTTTCCGAGATATCGTCTGCTGTTAGGCAAGCGCTGGACTGGCAAGGAGGAAATCCACACTACGCCAGTGGGGTCAAATTGCTTGAGGACGCTATTGCCGGCGTTCATTTCTTGGGTGGAGGGTATTTAAATGGGACCTGGAAGCCTAACTTGGCGCGTTTGGAACTTGGCCGCTGGGCTACAGATCATGGAATTCCAGCTATTGCGACAGGTTTGGGGCTGATGCCACTTTCGAAAGACGATCTAGCATATATTAATGCTGTTTTTGAACGCTTCGATTATGTTGGGGTTCGTGATGCGGATACTTATGAAGCCCTTAATGGGGTCAGGAATCTACACTTGGATGTAGATGACTGCTTTGTCAACGGCTTGGATGATTGCATTCAAACCGACGCAATTGAATTGTTGCCAGAATATATGGTTTGTGTCCAGCATGAATTTTGTTGTGATTCGAGTTTGGTATTTGATGCGGTTGATCGTACGCTTAAAGCATGGGGGGTTAAACCTGGTATCGACCTTGTCGGAGTAGTCGAGTGTAATCCCATTATAGACAGATACATATATGACTATTTGATTGATCGAGGATACAGCCTTCGTTTTTACCCTACCCTTGAGTTGCTTTCGGAAGGTCTGCCGGTGCGGTGTGATCAGAAGTGGATTTCATCTCGGTATCATCCGCATCTCGTTGCTTCTTCTTTTGGCTGTTCGGGTGCGTTTATTAATGTTGACAAAGAATACTACCCAATTAAGCAAAACGCTGTTTTAAGGATGGGCTCCCGATGGAATCAAATTTCTCTCGAGAGCATCCCCGAGGTTCCCGGTTTTGGTTTTGAAGATCTTGACAGTCGCGATAGATATAGAGATCGAATTCGAAGTAGTGTTTCTGATTTCTATAAACGAATTTTAGATTGTTAAATTATTTGTTTAAGGAGGTTCCCTATGTATGAAATTGATTTCAATGCAGAACGAGAGTATTGTCGGGTTTTATTATTACCGTCAATTTTCGTGCTAATTATTACCATTGCTATAGCAACGTCCTTAGCACTGGCGCCAAAAACAGCGTTTGCTGTTGATTTAAACCGAACGGTATATTGTTCAAGAACTGGTACGAAATATCATTATGTAATCGACTGTTCTGGTATGAAAAACCCCATATCAATGTCTCTTGGCGAAGCACGGAGCGAAGGTAGAACGCCTTGCTCGAATTGCGTGCACGATGCTTCTGAAAATCCTGATGTCCCGTCAACCCCGTCTTATCATTTTTCAGATGTAAATCCTTCTACTCCACATGCTGAAGATATTTTATGGCTCTATCAAACAGGTATTTCGACTGGTTGGGACGAAGGAAATGGGACTTATTCGTTTCGAGGCATGGATAGTGTGAAACGTCAAGATATGGCTGCTTTTTTGTATCGTCTTGCCGGTAGCCCTGTTTTTTCGGCAACTTTAAATAATGCAAGTTGCATTTTCTCGGACGTAGACAAGTCAACCCCGCATTATAAGGAAATCATTTGGTTGGCAAGTTCGGGCATTTCTAGCGGGTGGACGGAGGCGGATGGCTCAAGAACTTTTCGCGGAATGGATTCAGTAAAAAGACAGGATATGGCTGCGTTTTTGAAGCGCTTGTCCGTCTATCTCGGGCATCCGTATTACGGAGAGGGCGTAAACCCATTCATTGATGTTGTGGCTGACACCCCGCATCGTCATGAAGTGCTGTGGTTATCTCAATACGAAATTACTCAGGGATGGATTGAGGCTGACGGAACTCGCACATTTCGTGGCATGGATTCCGTGAAGAGGCAAGATATGGCTGCGTTTATGCATCGAATGAGCCTTCGCGAGCTTCTATAATTTGCGCGGTTTGCTGTAGCTTATTTCGGTTGCTTGACACGCTTGCCGAAAATTGCCTAATCGGGAGTTCATATTCCTAATATATTTGTTATACAAGATTTGTTTTATTGGTGGGGGAAAGTGAAAAGGAGTTCCTATGAAAATTCGTTTGAGAATGGGCGTATATGGCCTTCTCGTTGGCCTCATCGCACTTTTCTTGGCACCCGTAGCATCTGAAGCATATACCGCCAAGGGCATTACCAATTCAAAGGGTCTTGTGTATGACGATGTCTATGGCGTGTCGAACGGCGCTGCTATCATGCGTAAGGGCGATCATATCGATTTGGTCGACTCACTTGGAAATCTTCTCTTGGATACTGTATCTGGTGTTGATACTTATATTTCAAATAGCGTCTACGGTGCCGGCTATCACTTCGACAAAGGCCTCGTTCCGTTGTCTTATGGAAACGACGAGCAAAAATCCCAGAACTGTGGATATTATGACATTAATAAAAAGAAGATTGTTGCCTCTGCTGAAGCTAGTGATGTGAATGGTGAATTTTCACAGGATGCAACGTTATTTGCTAAAGCGACGGTTCAAAATCAATCTACTATAATTAGCTTATATAACACTGATTCTGGTACCAAGCTGAGTTCTTCGGTAATACCCACTTTATGTAATCAATGTTATTTTCTTTTTAATTCAGACAACTCTTGTCTTGACGTTTATTACTCCGTTGACAAAGAGGGTCCTGAAAAAGTGACTTGGAAACAAGGCCATTTTGAGATTAATGACGGAGTTTTGGGTGAGTTTGTAGCTGGTTCATCTCCCGCATCGAACAATTATTATCAAACTGGTTTCGACCGAAATGGAATCGCATTTTCCGTTAATTATATCCCTCAGGGATATTCTTCTGGCGGTCACGAGCAGTGTGTAGAAATTGAATACAAGGGAGCTGTAAAACATCTATATGATTGCGGCTCTTTCAAAATCGTTGGTGAGTTCGTTTTTGTTTCAAAAAATGATCAATCAGGATCGAAGCTGGAGGTTTACTCCTGCAATGGTGATCGTGCAGAATGGGTCGAATCTTTATTCAGCAATAATTTTGATTCACTTTATTCGAACACAGAGGGCTTTGACTCTTTTGACGGGTCGCAACGCTATGTTTTCTTTGATACTAAGACGTCCAAGAGTACGTTGTTTGACGTGGACGGTAGAGTGATAAAAGATCAACTTGTTCCTGTTTTTAGTGCTAATTCATATGCTTATTTTGGCAATGCATACGATTGTTCATCTCCTAGTGGCTACGACTCCGTCCCCGCGATTGCCATTACTTCAAATGATGCTCAGTCTGGAGATTGGGTTGTCAGATTGCTGAATTCAGATGGCGACATTCTGTATGAAGATCGTTGCAGTAAGAACGATTGTGAAGATGTGATTACATATGGAGTTTATCCTACTTACCATGATGGTTTCATTTCGATTAATAAACTAAGTAAATCAAGCAGCGCGAAGCCAACGACATTTATCGATTTAACCCATAAAAAGACTGTCGGTACACTTGATTCTTATGCTGGTATGCAATTGTGCGGCGGCACGTTGGTTGCTGGTGAAATGTCCCCCTCTTCACCAGTTTACTTGTTATCGTCTAATGGGCTCGATCGCTTTATGATTGGAAACCATGCCGTTTCCATTTGCTTGCAGACCGTTGATCCATCAAGGCATTATATTTCTCCAGGCGCCTTATACCATTCTTCTTGCGCCGCTTGGTGGGCTAAGGATAATAATGGTAAATGGGGTCTAATCAAGACCGATGGTACCGTCATTGTTCCGTTTGAATATGATGCTTACGAAGACCTTGATTTTGAAAATGAAAATCTCGTGCTTGTAAAGAAAGATGGGCTTTGGTGGTTCTTCGATACTTCAGAAAAGACCGAACAGGGTTCTGAGGGAAATATCAAGTTTGCTGATGTTGATAGTTCAACTCCTCATTCAGAGGATATTCATTGGCTTGCTAACAGTGGAATATCTGAAGGTTGGCTTGAACAGAACGGTTCGCGTACTTTCCGCGGAATGGATAGCGTTAAGCGTCAGGACATGGCGGCATTTCTCTATCGTCTGGCCGGATCTCCCGAATTTGTCGCACCTGCAGCTTCACCATTTATCGATGTGACTTCTTCCACGCCCCACTATAAGGAGATTTGCTGGTTAGCGCAGACCGGAATCTCTACTGGATGGAAGGTATCCTCTGGTTATGAATTTAGGGGCATGGATAGCGTTAAGCGTCAGGACATGGCGGCTTTCCTTAAGCGTCTTTCGGATTATTTGAACAAGGGCGGTGTCGCTTCGAGCTCGAACCCGTTTTCCGACGTTAACGAATCCACTCCTCACTATGAGGAAGTCCTTTGGCTTTCGGAAAATGGCGTATCAGAGGGTTGGGCTGAGGCCAACGGTTCTCGAACCTTCCGCGGAATGTCGGATGTAGTTAGACAAGATATGGCCGCCTTCTTGCATCGTATGGATGCAAATGGTCTCGTGTAAACCTTGCTGATTGGGTTGAACGGAGACTCCATCAGGGGTCTCCGTTTTTTATTTATATACGACGAGGTAATTGAATTGAATAAAAGAACTCAATGGACGCTATTGTGTTTACTCGGGGCTATTCTTTTACTCCAGGGGGGCTATAATTCCAGTATTTCTTTTATTGCTTCTTTTTTTCTGTTGTTTATTATCGTTATTGATCGCTCAAAATTCGAAATTCTAAATTTCCAAAGAAATATAAGCATGGCTGCCATGGTATTTCTTGGGCTTATATCTTCTTTTGCATGCGGTTATGGCTCTTACTCGCTTGCTCATCTTGCCCCCTATTGCATGTTCCTGTCTTCGTCATTTGTTTTTACTTCGGTTGATGATTTTGATTTCAATTACCTGATTGGGGGATTACGCTACATCTGTTTCATTTCTTCTGCAGCTGCTATTTTACTTTTTTTTGTTTTCCCTTCTTTTTTTGGTTATGTTAGCGCTGGTCGTCTTCAGGCGTTTTTTCAATACGCTAATACCGCTGCCGTTTGGTTTGCGCTTTCATTTTTATTGCTGCTCGATAGTCCTTTGTTTACAAAAATTGATTGTCTAGTGCCATTTATTGCGCTTGTCCTGACACGTTCGGTCGCCGTTGCCATATTGTTCGTTTTTGGCCTTATGCTTTATTTGATATTGGAAAAGCGGTCTATGGCCTCATTTTTGCTCGCCGTGTTTGGACTTGTCCTCATATTGTGTATTTATGACATGATGTCGGGGCGTATTGTGGAGTCGGTGCAGACATTTATTGAGCGAATTATTCAAATATACGATGGACTTAGATTGGCTGGGCCTAGTCCTTTTATCGGAATCGGCCCTGGTGCTTGGCGACAATCGTATCGATTCGTTCAAAGTGCGCAATACTCTGCCAATGTCATCCATTGTGGCTATCTTCAAATTCTGCTTGACGGTGGCATTTTCGCGCTTACTGCATTTTTATGGTTCTGTATCACGCGTATAATCTGCATATTTAAGGAACGTAGCAATATTCCCCATAGCTCATTCGTGGTTGCTGGCATTGTTTTAATGCTGCTTCATTTTATGGTTGATATTGACATCCAATTCGCTTTCATTGATTTACTGTTAGTCCTGTTTTTGTCTCGCGGAAATGAAAAATATTCTATAAAAGAATTATCCTTCAGATTTCCTAACTGGGCTAATAAAGGCTGCCTCCTCTTATGTCTTTCGATAATCTTCGGCCATGCGACCATTACATGTTATAGAAGCTATTTGATTGAAGTGGGAGATAGAGGTCCTTCGTGTTTTGAAAAAGACCCCGAAGTGACTGAGAATTATTTGCTCAGATTATGTGACGAGGGCGAATATGCCAGTGTTGTGGATGCTGTTGATTCTTTACGCTTGCGAAGTGTAACTTCTGAGTTACAGCTATTAAAGATTGGTTCCTTATATTGCATGGATATGAGAGATGATGCGGAAGAATGCCTTCTTGAACTGATCGACATGCAGAAAAAGAACGTAGATCTTTATAAAACAGCTACGGCATATTTTGACTATTATGGTATTTCAAATGAAGGTCGCATTCGGTTGACCAGAATAGAAAATCAAGCTAATGAAATGATTGAAAGTCCGCCTGCGTCTTACCTACGGAACCAGGTTCTGTATGAATGGACTCAGTTGAACTGATATCAAAATCAGCATTACTCCTATTTTTTAATTGAAAACTATAACTTTGTGACTTCATGCAAGGGTATTAATCGGCGCTCTCCGCATTCACCCTTAGTTCCCACTGCTTGCTGTCCACTTTGGCTACGGAGTCTAGGATAAAGCCCGTAGTGAGCGAGAGTCCGCACAGGAACATAAACGCTGCTGAAAGCATGGCGGTTGGAAAGAGCGGAACGAGTCCGGTGGCAAAGAGTTCCATAATGATGAGGGTGTCCAAAGCCAGCCCGGTGCAGCATTCGCGCTGCACCGGGCATTTTGTTTGCTAATGGCGGCTAGCTAATGCGCCTTTGTCTCTACGCCTCAGTCGGCTCCAAGCCCAGCTCATTGCGGACGAGCTCGAAGGCGGCGGCGATGGCCTTGTCCATGTCGTAGTACTTGTAGCCGCCCAGGCGACCGGCGAAGACCACGTCGCCCTCCTGCGCCGCCAGCTCCTCGTACTGCTTGTACAGGGCCTCGTTCTTGGCGTCGTTGATGGGATAGTAGGGCTCGTCGCCGGGCTTCCAGTCGGCCGGGTACTCGCGCGTGATGACGGTCTTGTCCTGCGTGCCGAACTCGAAGTGTTTATGCTCGATGATGCGCGTGTAGGGGATCTCGCGCTCGGTATAGTTGACCACGGCCACGCCCTGGTGGTCGGCCTCGTCGAGCGTTTCGGTCTCAAAGCGCAGGCTGCGGTACTCGAGCGTGCCCAGCTTGAAGTCGTAGAACGCGTCGATGGGGCCGCAGTAGATCGTCTTGGCGGCGATATCGGGCTCGGCGGCGATCAGCTGCTTGTACTCCACGCCGCAGCGCACCTCGACGCCCTCGAGCATGTTGGCGACCATCTTGGTGTAGCCGCCCATGGGGATGCCCTGGTAGCGGTCGTTGAAGTAGTTGTTATCGTAGGTGAAGCGGCAGGGGAGTCGCTTGATGATGCTCGCGGGCAGGTCCTTGCAGTCGCGGCCCCACTGCTTCTCGGTGTAGCCCTTCACGAGCGTCTCGAAGATGTCGCGGCCGACGAGCGACAGCGCCTGCTCCTCGAGGTTCTGCGGCTCGCCGATGTTCTCGGCGGCCACCTGTTCGGCGATCTTGGCCTTGGCGTCTGCCGGCGTGACGACGCCCGGCCACATCTTGGCGAAGGTGTTCATGTTGAAGGGCATGTTGTACATGTTGCCGTGGAAGTTGGCTACCGGCGAGTTGACGTAGTTGTTGAACTCGGCGAAGCGGTTGACGTAGCCCCAGACGTCCCTCATGGAGGTGTGGAAGATGTGCGCGCCGTAGCGGTGGACTTGGATGCCCTCGACGTCCTCGGTGTAGACGTTGCCGGCGATGTGGTCGCGGCGGTCGATGACCAGGACCGACTTGCCGGCGCGCCTGGCGGCATTGGCGAAGACGGCGCCCGAAAGGCCGGCACCGACGACGAGGTAATCGTACTGGGACATGGATATGCTCCTTTGTATGTCGATTGGACAGTTACTTTAGTTTAGGGACAAACATATCTGATGTCTTTGTCCCAGGGATTAGTGTAGCAGATGCTCTTTCAACAGCTCTAGCGCGTGTGCGTAGCCCTTCAGGCCCTCGCCGGTGATGGTGGCGAAGCAGGCTAGGCGTGCATAGCTCACCTGGCGGAAGTCCTCGCGGGTCTCGACGGCGCTGATGTGGACCTCGACGGCAGGGATGGCGACGGCCTTGAGGGCGTCGAGGATCGCGACGCTCGTATGCGTATAGGCGGCCGGGTTTATGACGATGCCGTCGACCTTGCCGTAGGCCTCCTGGATCTTGTCGACGATGCTGCCCTCGTGGTTAGACTGGAAGACCTCGACCTCGTCGAAGCCCTGTGCGGCACCCGCTTCCTGGCAGATCTGCACTAAGCGATCGTAGTTGTCGCTGCCGTAGATGCCTGGCTCGCGAATGCCGAGCATGTTGAGGTTGGGGCCGTTAATGACGAGTGCTTTCATGGTTGCTTCCTTTGCGGTTGAAAAACCACCACAAAGGTGCCTGTCCCCTTTGTGGTGGTTTTGGTTAGAGAGCGGGTGGGAGGGTGTCGAGGAGCGCATGGGCGGTGTTGGCGGCGCAGTCGCGTGAGTCGATGATGTAGTCGGCCCACGCGCGGTAGCGCGGCATACGCTGCTCGGCCAGCTTGTCGATGCCGTCGCGGGCGGTGATGGGGCGTCCCTTGTGGGCGAGCTCGTCGAGCTTACGGTTGAGCATCACGATCTGGCTGTTCTGGTGTAGCAGCGGGTAGTTCTCGTCGCGCGTGACCACGCCGCCACCCGTGGAAAGCACCAGGCCGCTGCGCTTGGAGATGTCGGCCAGCGCCGCCGTCTCCTGCTCGCGGAAGGCCGCCTCGCCGCGCTCGACGATATAGTCAGCACAGGGCATGCCCAGGCGCTCCTCGAGGGCGCGATCGAGATCGATGTGCTCGCGTCCCGTGAGCTGGGCGATCTGCTCGCCCACTCGGGTTTTGCCCGAGCCCGGCATGCCAATCAGGGCGATGTTTTGCTCGCGGCGGGACAGGAGCTCCGTCACATCCAGGATGCGCTCGCGCGGGGTGTCTTGGCCGGTGTAGCGCTCAACAGCCTGTGCCGCCTGTGCCACAAGCATAAGCAGGCCACCGATGCAGGGGATCCCGCGGCGCTCGGCCTCGAGCATGAGTCCCGTGCGAGCGGGGTTGTAGACAATGTCGATGACGCCTTCGAGTGCATCGAGCCCTTCGAGCGTGCAAGGCGCGTCGGGGCAGTGGGGGAACATACCGGCAGGCGTGCAGTTGACGAGTAAGGCGGCGTCGGACTGCTGCGCGATGTTGCCGTAGTTGACCTCGCTCGTGCGACCCACGGGCACAACGATGGCGCCCAGGTCTCCCAGCACCATACTTGCCGTGGTGCCGGCGCCGCCGGTGGCGCCAAGTACGAGGACCTTCTTGCCGGCAACCTCTACGCCCAGCTCCTCGACCAGGCACTGAAAACCAAAGTAGTCGGTGTTGTCGCCACGCAGGCGACCGTCGGGCAGGCGCGTGATGGTGTTGACGTTTCCCATGCGCTTGGCGAGTGGACTCAGCTCGTCCAGGTACTCCATGACGGCGCGCTTGTAAGGGATAGTCACGTTGGTGCCCTCCCACTCGTCGCCCGTCATAAAGGCCGCGAGGTCCTCGGGCTCGCGCTCAAAACGCACGTACTCAAGCCCCGCCAGCTCCTTGTAGATGGTTGGGGTGTAGCTGTGGCCCAGCACGCGGCCCAGCACGCCGTAGGGGCGGGTTGCGGCGGTATCGGTCATCTAGAGCACCTCCGTGTAGCTGCCAAAGTAGGTGAAGCTCTCGCACACGTCGTCGATGGAATCGAGCAGGTCGTCGAGGGCCTTGCTGCCAAAGGGGCAGTCCAGATCAAAGTAGAACATAAATTCAAAGTCGCGGCCGGGGATGGGGCGGCTCTCGAGCTTGATGAGGTTGATATTGAGCGCGTAGAAGCGCTCGAGTACGCGATAGAGTGCGCCCGGCTCGTTGGCCGTGGTAATCATGAGCGAGGTGCGGTTGGCGCCGGGGTAGACGCGCGGCTCGCGGCTGATGACGACAAAGCGCGTATAGTTGTTGTCCGAGTCCTGAATGTTGGACTCCAGCACCTCCAGGCCATAGAGTGCTGCGCAGCTGCGCGATGCGATGGCGGCAACATCGGTGCGCTCGGAGTTGGCGACCATTTCGGCCGACATGGCCGTGTTGGGGTACTTGGTGGCGTGCAGGTCGTGGGACTCTATAAAGCTAGCGCACTGCGCGATGGCCTGACCGTGGCTGTAGACCTCGCGTATGTCCGCGAGCTTGGTGCCGGGCTTGACGAGCAAGTTGTGGTCGATCTTGAGGCGAAGCGAGCGCACGATGTGAAAGTCGAACTGGGCGAGCAGGTCGTAGACGGCGTTGACCGAGCCGGCGGTGGAGTTCTCGATGGGCAGCACGCCAAACTCGCAGAAGCCGTCGCGCACAGCGCGCATGACGCCCTCGAAGGTCTCGAAAAACGCGATATCGGGCACGTCGAAGAGCTTGCACGCGGCGATTTGACTGTAAGCGCCCTCAACGCCCTGGCAAGCGACGGTGGCAGTTTGAGGGAAGGGCGTGTCGGAGGCTGCAGCCGTCGCGTGGGCCTTTTGCGAGACAGTGATGCCCTTGAGCTCGTTGATGTAGCGCTGCTGCTCGGCCTTGCTCATGCTCATGAGGAGACGGAACAGGGTGATGGTCTGCGCCTCGTAGCGCTCGGGCGCGCGGCTGGCGAGGTTGTTGAGCTTGGAGCGCTCGCGGGCGGGGTCGAAGACGGCCTTGCCCATCTCGATTTTTGACTTGGCGACCTCGGTGGCAATGTCCATGCGCTCGACAAAGCTGCTGAGGAGCGTGGTGTCGATGCCATCGATGGTCTGGCGGATGTCAGCAAGGTCCATGGAGGCCCCTTTCACGTAACGGCTGAGTTGACAGGCAACCCAGGTGAGTCGGGTTAGAGCTGGCCTGCGTCCTCGAGGAGGGCGTCCCAGATGGCGAGCGCCGCGGCTGCTTCGGCAACGGGGACGGCTCGGGGGACGATGCAGGGATCGTGACGGCCGTGGACCGAGAGCTCGGCATTTTCCATGGCGTCCATGTCCACCGTCTGCTGCTCGCGACCGATGGAGGGCGTCGGCTTTACGGCCATGCGCCACATGACGGGCGCGCCGGTGGAGATGCCGCCCAGGATGCCGCCAGCATTGTTGGACTCGACCGCAATCCCGCCGGTCTCGGCGTCGATGCGATACGGGTCGTTGTTCTCGCTGCCGCGCATGGCGGCCACGGCAAAGCCCATGCCAAACTCCACGCCCTTTACGGCGGGAATGCCAAACGCGATTTGCGCGATGCGGTTCTCGATGCTGTCGAACATGGGGTCACCGATGCCCGCGGGAAGCCCGTAAATGCCGCACTCCACGATGCCGCCGATGCTGTCGAGTTCGTCGCGCGCGGCCAGGATCTCCTCGCGCATGCGGCCGGCTGCGGCGGCGTCAATGCACGGCAGATCGTTCGTAAGGATCGCCTTGCGGTCGGCCTCACGATAGACCATATCGTCCATCGGCAGGTCGGAGATGCCGCCGATCTGCGCGACGTGCGCCATGACCTGAATGCCGCGGGCCTTGAGCGCCTGCAGCGCGATCCCGCCGGCGATGCATAGAGGGGCCGTCAGACGGCCGGAGAAGTGCCCGCCGCCGGCGACGTCGTGCATGTTGTGGTACTTCACACGCGCCGGAAAGTCTGCGTGCCCAGGGCGGGGCTTGCGGCGCAGCTCGGAGTAATCCTTGGAGCGCGTGTTGGTGTTCTCGATAATCGCGGCGATGGGCGCGCCGGTGGTATGTCCATCGACCACACCGGCGATGATATGCGCGGCGTCGGCCTCGCGGCGTTTGGTCGCGGTCTCGTCGCGGCCGGGGGCGCGACGGTCGAGGAAGGCCTGCAGCTGCTCCTGGTCCACGGCGATGCCCGCCGGGATGCCATCGAGCGAGCAGCCGATGGCGGGGGAGTGCGACTGTCCGAAGATGCTTAAGTGCAAGACGTTGCCAAAGGTCGAGGACATGCTATTCCTCCTCGAGCGTGACCTTACCGCCCAGCAGGCGGTAGTGGTCGAAGAAATCGGGATAGGACTTGTTGACGGCCTCGGCGCCGTGGATCACGACCTCGCCGGTGGCACGGCTCGCAGCGATGGCGGCCATCATGGCGATGCGGTGGTCGTTGTGCGAATCGACCTCGCCGCCGGTGAAGGCATCGACACCCTTGATGATGAGGTCGTCACCGGCGATGCGCACCTGCGCTCCCAGCGCGGTGAGCTCGCGGGTGGTGGTGACCAGACGGTCAGATTCCTTGATGCGCAGGCGTGCGCAGTCACGGATGAACGTGCGGCCCTGAGCCAGCGATGCCACGGCCGAGATGACGGGCACCAGGTCCGGAATGTCGTGGGCGCTCATCTCAAAGCCGGCGAGCTTGTCGGACTGCACAGTGGCGGCGTTCGTGGAGCGCACGATGCGGGCGCCAAAGCGCGAAAGCGCGGCGAGCACGTTGCGGTCGCCCTGTGCGGAGCTCAGCGACACGCCCTCGACGGTGATGGGGTCGGTGCCGATGGCGCCGGCGCACAGCCAAAAGGCGGCGTTGGACCAGTCTCCCTCGACGGCTACGCTGCCGGGCGTGCGGTACGATCCGCTGTTTACGCGGAAGTTCGTGACCTCGGGCTGGCCGTCCTTGGCCGGAATACGCTCGACGTTGACCTCGACACCAAAGGCCTTCATGGCCTGGATGGTCAGGTTGATATAGGGGCGGCTCTCGATGAGGCCGGTCACTTGCACACAGGAGGGCTGGGCCAGTAGCGGGGCCGCCAACAGCAGGCCGGAGATATACTGCGAGCTCACGTTGCCCGGAAGCACAAAGGTGCCCGGGCGCATGCGGCCGCTCGTCTTGAGCGGAAAATCGCCCAGACCCTGTAGGTCGCAGCCGGCGGCGATAATCTCGTCCGAGAGCGGGGACAGCGGGCGGGCGCCTAAGCGTCCCTGACCCACAAAAGTTGCTTCTGCGCCCAGCGCGCAGGCGACGGGCAACATAAAGCGCAGCGTGGAGCCACTCTCGCCGCAGTCGAGCGTGCCGCCGGCTAGGGCCTTGAGCAGGCCAAATTCAATGCTCTTCATGGTGGGGTGGACCTGGAAGCCGTCCTCGACGGTCTCGATGCGAGCGCCCAGTGCCGTAAGGCAACGCACCGTAGCCTCGATGTCGGCGCAGGTGGTGTTGCAGGTAACGTGCGTCTCGCCGTTGGCAAGCGCAGCGCAGATGATGAGGCGATGCGCCATCGACTTGGACGCGATGGCGGGAACGGTGCCCTTAAGCGGGGACGGGGTGATGCGGGCTAGCATGCGAATGCGTCTCCCTTCTGGCCGAGGCCCTCGGCAATGAGTTCGTGGAAAGTGGAAAGCGGCGTGCGGTCGATGCTGCAGCGGCCGATGCCGTGCGGAATCACCAGGTCGATGGTGTCGCCCGCGCGCTTCTTGTCGTGGAGCGCCTCGGCAAAAACGGCATCGGCATCTAGGTCGCAGCGGGTCTTGAGGCCATGGCGGGCGCAGAGCTCCTCGATACGACCGGGCAGTGCAGCATCGCAAATGCCGTGCAGAGCCGCGGCGCGCGTGATGATGCCCATGCCGATCGACACACAGTTGCCGTGTCCGAGCTCAAAGTGCTCGCAGGCCTCGACGGCGTGTCCGGCGCTGTGTCCAAAGTTGAGGAGCTTGCGCTGGTTGATCTCGCGCTCGTCGGCAACGACTACGGCGCGCTTGATGTCGATATTGCGGGCGATGATGAGCGCTACGCGCGCCACATCGCGGTTGAGCAGCTCCAGCGTGAGCGGGGTCTTCTCCAGCTCGGCGAAAAGCTCCGGGTCGGCGATCACGGCGTGCTTGACGACCTCGCCGCAGCCGTCGGCGAACTGCTCGGGCGTGAGGGTGGCCAGGCACCCCACGTCGGCGATAACCACGCTCGGCTGCCAAAAGGCGCCGGCCAAGTTCTTGCCTGCAGCCAGGTCGATGGCGGTCTTGCCACCCACCGACGAATCCACCATGGCGAGCAGGCTCGTCGGGATCTGCACAAACTTGCAGCCGCGCATGTAGGTGGCGGCCACAAAGCCCGCCACGTCGCCCACGACGCCGCCACCGAGTGCCACGATCACGTCGGAGCGCGAAAGCTCGTGCTCTGCCACAAACTCCAAAATGGCAACATAGGTTTCGGCGCGCTTATGGGCCTCTCCGGCCTCGAAGGTGCAGATGCTCACCTCGTAGCCTGACGCCTCCAGGCTCTGCTTAACGGGCATCTGGTAGAGCGGGCCCACGTTGGTGTCCGTCACGATGACGGCCTTGGTACCGCCGGCAGTGGCGCGCACGAGTGGTCCCGCCTGCTCCAGCAAAAACGTGCCAACATGCACCTGGTAGGGGCGTGCAGTGTCGATATCGATGGTAATCGCCATAAGCTTCGGTCCTTTCGACCTGGCGTGATAGGTGGTCTAGTGGGAGGTCTCGTCGTCGAGCGCGCGCTTAATGCGGTCGCCCTCGGCAAGGAGATTCTCCAGATAGCGCTGGTCGCGGTCCTTGAGCGCACGGCTGTAGGCGCCGAGCGATTCGATCAGATGGTCGATCTCGTAGGCGAGCGCGTCGGCGTCGTCGATCATGAGCTCGGACCACATTTGCGGGTTGAGGTGCGCCACGCGGGTGAGATCGCGGTAGCTACCGGCCGAAAAGCCGTGGTGGACCTGGGCGGTGGGGCTTTTGACGTAGGCGTTGGACACCACGTGCGCAAGCTGGCTCGTGAAGGCGATGACGCGGTCGTGCTCGGCGGCGCTGGTCACGCTGAACTTGCCAAAGCCCAAGGGGCGCACCATCTCGCGCACCTGGCCCAAAAGCTCCAGTTTGAGCGCATCGTCCACCGCGGGCGGCACGAGCACGAGTGGCGCGCCCTGGAACAGGTCGGCGCGGGAGTGTGCGTAGCCCGAGTACTGCGTGCCCGCCATGGGGTGTGCGCCCACAAAGTAAAAGCCGTGCTCACGGGCAAGCTCAAAGGCACGTTCGCACACGATGCCCTTGACGCCCACGGTGTCGATCACCACGGGACCCATAATGGCCTCGGTGTCGGTGGCGTCGGCGAGGGCCTGGGCATGCGCCTCGAGCCACTCGATGCATGCCTCGGGATAGCAGGCAAGGACGATGATGTCGCATTCGCCGAGTGTCTTGTCGTTGAGCTCTCCGGCGACAGTGCCCATGCTGGCGGCCGTCATGACATCGTCATCGGGGTCCCAGGCCAGCACGCGGACGCCCGCCTGGGCATAGCCGCGGGCAAAGCTACCGCCGATGAGGCCAAGGCCGACGATACCGGCGCACTTGGGGCCGCCCTGGTTAACGCGCGCGTTTCTCACCGTACCCATGGGCTACTCCATGGTCTCTTGGCAGACGACCTCGCGGATGGCGCGAATGCGGCGCATGGTGTCGTCGAACTGGTCGGGGGTGAGGGCCTGAGCGCCGTCGGACCATGCGCGGCTGGGCTCGTCGTGGACCTCGATCTCCAGGCCGTTGGCGCCGCAGGCGGTCGCGGCGAGCGCCATGGGCTCAACGTAGCGGGTGTAGCCGGCGGCGTGGCTGGGGTCGGCGACGACGGGCAGGTGCGACAGGTGGTGCAGAACCGGCACGGCGTTGAGGTCGAAGGTATTGCGGGTGCGGGTCTCGAAGGTGCGGATACCGCGCTCGCACAGGATGACGTTGTCGTTGCCCTCGCTCATGATGTACTCGGCTGCCATAAGCAGCTCGTCGATCGTGCCGGACATGCCGCGCTTGAGCAGAATCGGGGTCTGGGTCTTGCCGACCTCCTTGAGCAGGGGGAAGTTCTGGGCGTTGCGGGCGCCGATCTGCATGACGTCAATCTTCTTGTCCAAGAAGACCTGCACGTCGCGTGGATCCATGATCTCGGTGACGATCGGCATGTCGAGCTCGGCAGACGCCTCGCACAGCAGGTCGAGGCCGGCGGGGCCCATGCCCTGGTAGGCGTAGGGGGAGGTGCGGGGCTTGTAGGCACCGCCGCGCAGCATCGTGGCGCCGGCGGCCTTCACGCGGCGTGCGATGCGGATGAGGTTCTTGCCCTCGACGGAGCAGGGACCGGCGATGACCTGGAACTGGTCGCCGCCGATCTTGACGCCGTGACCGCAGTCGATGACGGAGTCCTCGGGGTGGAACTTGCGGTTGGCGCGCTTGAACGGCTCCGAGACGCGCTGCACGCGCTCGACGACATCCATGGACTCGAGCAGGAACGGGTCGATCTTGGTCGTATCGCCCACCAGGCCGATAATCGTCTCATTCTCGCCGCGCGAGACATCGGTCTTCAGGCCCTTTTTCTCAATCCAGCTGACGATATGGCCGACGGCCTCGTCGCTGGCGCTCTGCTTTAAAATTGCAATCATGGTGTGCCTCTCACCTCGATGGATAACTTTTGCAAAAACGGCCCGCATCGCGAGCCGTGTATATATGGTGCATGAGAGTTTATACTATCTGACTCGCTTTTGCCTTCTAAAGTGGGCCGTTGCGCCGCGTCTTCCTCGGAATTGCAAAGCTTTTTCTTTTATTTTGATAGCCCGTGGTGCACTTGGGTATAATGCCAAACGTTGGCCCTATTAGCTCAGGGGATTAGAGCGTCTGCCTCCGGAGCAGAAGGCCGTTGGTTCGAATCCAACATGGGGCACCATCGAACGTAAGACCGTCCGAACCTCGCATGGTCCGGGCGGTTTTTCTTATACCGACGCGACGTGATGGGACGTGGTATGGCAGCAACGGATATCGAGCGCGGACTCTCGACCGCCGAGGTTGAGGAGCGCATCGCCGCCGGTAAGATCAACCGCAACATGGAGCTCAAGACCAAGTCGGTCAAAGAGCTCATCATCGAGAACCTCTGCACGTTGTTCAATTTGATCAACGTGATCTTGGCGTTCCTGGTCATTTTGACCGGTTCGTTTAAGAATCTGACGTTCCTGTTCGTGGTGTTCCTCAATACCGCTATTGGCGTCATTCAGTCCATGCGTTCCAAGAAGATGGTCGATAAGCTCACGCTGCTGACCTCCAAGAAGGCCATCGCGGTGCGCGACGGCGCCGAGGTGGAGCTCGACCTGGACCAGATCGTGCTCGACGACATCATCCGCTTGGGGCGCGGCGACCAGATTCCCGCCGACGCCGTGGTGGTGTCGGGCGAGGCGCTCGTGAACGAGAGCCTGCTGACGGGCGAGAGCGACCTTATTAAGAAACAGCCAGGCTCTGAGCTCATGAGCGGCAGCTTTATCGACTCGGGCCTGCTGCGCGCCTGCGTGATCCATGTCGGCGCCGACAACTACGTGGCCAAAATTAATAACGAGGCCAAGTACGTCAAAAAGGTTAATTCCGAGATCATGAACGCGCTGAACGCCATCGTGCGCTTTGCGAGCATCATCATGATCCCGCTCGGTTTGGCGTTGTTTGCCTCGAGCGTGAGCGAGCTGTGGGATGCAGCGGGAACCCCGGGCGATAGCGCGCTTTCGTGGTGCTTCTCCGAGCTGTTGGCTGGTCATGTGCCTTCGTCGGCGCTGCTGTCCACGGTGGGCGCCCTGCTGGGCATGATCCCGCAAGGCCTGGTGCTGCTGACCTCGTCGGTGCTCGCCATCGCCACGGTGCGCCTGGCCCGCCGCAAGGTGCTGGCGCAGCAGCTCTACTGCATCGAGACGCTCGCTCGCGTCGATGTACTGTGCCTGGACAAGACGGGCACCATCACGTCGGGCCGCATGGAGGTCGAGGGCACCTACCCGCTGCCTGTTGAGGGTGTTGGCTTTGGCGTGGACTCGGACGAGGCGGCTGTTCCCGTCGATATCACAGTGCTCGATTTTGCGCTGGCTAACGTGGCACGTGCGACTTCGGCCGATGCCAACGAGACCTGCCAGGCGCTGCTCAACTATTACGCCGATCGCCCGGTCGAGGTGTCTGAGCCGCTGTCGGTCATTCCGTTCTCGTCCTCCAAAAAGTGGAGCGGCGCGTCGTTTGCGCAGGGCTCCTATGTGATGGGCGCCGCGCAGTTTGTACTTTCCGAGCGTGTGTTTTCGCAGGTCGAGAACCGTGTCGCCGAGCTTGCCGATACCTGCCGCGTGCTCGTGGTGGCGCGCGTGGACGGCTTTACGCCCGATGGGGATATGGTGGGCGAGGCCGAGCCCGTGGGCTTTGTGACCATCCGCGACGAGATCCGTACTTCGGCGGCCGAGACTATTGGCTACTTTAACGAGCAGGGCGTGACCCTCAACGTGATCAGTGGCGACGACCCGCGTACGGTGTCGTCGATCGCGCGCGTGGTGGGCGTGCCGGGGGCGGACGCCTATGTGGACGCCACGACGCTCGATACGCCGGCCAAGCTCGATGCCGCAGTGGACCGCTACCATGTCTTTGGTCGTGTGACCCCGCAGCAGAAGCGCGAGCTCGTGCAGGCGCTCAAGCGCCGCGAGCACACCGTGGCCATGACGGGCGACGGCGTCAACGACGTGCTGGCACTTAAGGAGGCCGACTGCTCCGTGGCCATGGCGGCCGGCTCCGATGCCGCGCGTAACGTGGCCGAGATCGTACTTGTCGACAACGACTTTGCCTCGATGCCCGCCGTGGTGGCCGAGGGCCGTCGCTCCATCAACAACCTGCAGCGTTCGGCGTCGCTGTTCCTGACCAAGACGCTGTTCTCGATGGGTCTGGCGGCGCTGTGCATCGCGCTGCCGCCGTACCCCTTCGAGCCCATCCAGATGACGCTCATCAACTTCTTCTGCATCGGCGCGCCGGGCTTTGTGTTGGGCCTGGAGTCCAACAATGCTCGCGTGAAGGGTGCGTTTTTGACCAACGTGCTCAAGCGTGCACTGCCGGCGTCGATTGCGGTCATTTTGGCTGCGGCGCTCGATATCTTTGTGGCGCGCGTGTTTGGCTTTAGCCAGCTCACGCTGTCTACGATGTGCCTGCTTACGTCGTGTGCGGCGAGCGTCAGCCTGATCTGGCGCATCTCGCAGCCTCTCACGCCCTTACGTGTGGTGCTCTTTGTGTTTGTAGTCGCCGGCATCCTGGTGGGCGTTATCGGATTCCCGGAGCTGCTGTCTATTGCCAACCTGTCGATGGGCCAGATGGTTATCTTGGCTGTCATCGTGGTCTTTACCTGCTCGGTGTTCTTTAAGCTCGCCACGATGATGGATTCGCTCAAGCCGCGTCGTCGTCATGCCGCAACTGGTTTTGGCCGCGGTGTGCGCGTCCGCCTGGGTCGCGGTGGCGGCAAGGTGAGCTCGACGGGCTCGACGGCCGAGCGTTTTGCCAAGCGCGTTGCCGCCGACATGGCGCAGCGCCGCGAAGATCGCACCGCTCGCGAGGCCGAGGCCCACGCACTCGAGGGCGTGGCCCAGGCCCAGCCCAAGAAAAAGAAGGGTACCGGAGCCAAGCGCTCTCGCGTGACCAAGTCCGCCCAAGGCATCAAAGTCTCGATGCCAAGCAAAAAGAAGAAGTAACTACGCGCTCTGCCGATGTTGAATTGGTGCCTTGCTCCTGTGGGGCCGTGGCGATGTTATGCTCTAACCTCGATTGTTTGAATTGCTTCGAAAAGAGGATGCCGTGATCTGCCCGCACTGCCTTAAGACTATCGAGGACGGCGCCTCGTTTTGCCCCTACTGCAACGCCTATGTGGGTCCGGGCGATGGTCCCGAGCACACCGAGTTCGTGTTCTGTGAGGGCTGCGGTGCCCGTCTTTCTCCGCATGATCGTACGTGCCCAAAATGCGGACGCCCCGCTCCGGGTATCCTCTCCGAGGACGCGGCCGCATCCGACCTGGCAGCGGGCCGCACGGCGGGCTTTCCGCGCCTAACGCAAGAGCAGATCGATACCGAGGTGCCGCATGCGCCCGCCTCGGCTGCCGCGGTTCTTTCGGACGCCGCCGATCCTAACGAGACCTGCGTGCTGCCGGCTTTCGATAAGGATTTCGGTATCCCCAAGGTCGATATTCCCACGCCCGTTTCCCTGCATGACGATGCTCAAAAACCCAAGCGCAAAGTGCATCCCGACGAGGACGCCTATCACAAGCACAAGCGTCATATCCCCAAGCCGCTCATCGTCATCGCGGTCCTTGCTGTCGTTTGCGGCGGTGCCTATTGGTTCGTGACGACCGATCCCATGGGTGTCATGCCTGGCTTCTACGACCAGTTTGGCCAGGCCGCGCAGACGACCTTCCCCACGCGCCAAAAGGGCGAGGCGACTGAGGACGATACCAAGCAGGACGATTCTGCCGAGGTGGTCCAGGAAGAAACCGTGCTGACCGATGATCAGCTCTATTCCAGGCTCGACGGTCTGTATCAGACCATCGTGTCCTACGGTGACGAGGACCAGATCGGCGAGGTCATCGATTCTTTTAACAACGGCTATCTTCGAACGCCACTGTCCACCCGTCAGGAGCTGTCGCAGAGTGCCTACGCCCTGCGCGACCAAATCAAAAAGACGCAAGATGAGCTCAACAACCTTAAGTATCAGGACGATACGGTCTATGCGGACGACATCGCCCACTTAAAGCAACTTGCCGAGTGGATGTACGAGCGCGTCGACGTGATCTGCCAGAGCTGGGATATCTCGCTGGCCATTCCCGATGGCGAGTCGATGAGTTCCCACCAAAGCGAAATCCTGGCGCCCATCGCACAGGGCGGCAACAGCGCGCTGAATCAGTACGACGCCAACGTGGGCTCCTGGAAGCCGCAGCAGCGTTCCTAAAATTAGTTCGCCATAGTCGGCATAACCTACGTGCGCAATTGATGTAAGCCCGTGCTTATTGCTACAATTCGTACAAATATGCTTTAAACGCACGAGGAAGGAACCACATGTTTGGTTTTAAGAAAGAGCTCTACACGCCCGAGTATCAGCTTGACGGCGACGAGTGCGCCGTAATCGAGACGTCGAAGGGTACCATCAAGGTCAAGTTTGACGGCGAGGGCGCTCCCATTCATGTCGCGAACTTCTGCGAGCTTTCCACGATGGGCTTCTATGATGGCCTTAAGTTCCATCGCTATGTGCCCGGTTTTGTCATCCAGGGCGGCGACCCCAATACCCGCGATATGTCCGGCGCCGACGTCGCTGCCGGTCTTGAGGGCCCCGACGGCATGCCCGGTACCGGTGGCCCCGGCTACTGCATCAAGGGCGAGTTTGCCACCAATCCGCGCAACAGCCATGTCGATGGCGCCCTTGCCATGGCGCGCTCCATGGATCCCGATTCCGCGGGTTCGCAGTTCTACTTCTGCCTGGGTGCCCAGCATAACCTCGATTCCGGTTACACCGTCTTTGGTGCCACGGTCGAGGGTCTCGATGTGATTTCGCAGCTGCGCGCCGGCGACGAGATCGTCCATGTCGAGATCGTTCACGAGTAAAGGGGACTTCCTTGAATAGCCAGCTGATCCAACAGGGCCGCGCCGCATACCGCGCGGGTGATTTTTCCGCTGCAGCCCAGATGCTTGGGGCGGCAAAAACTCCCGATGAGATTATGGGCGAGGCCGATCACCTTCGTGGTAACGCCTTGATGCACCTGGGCATGTATGCCGAGGCCGCCGAGGCCTACGCCGCCGCCCTCAACGACGGCACCTACGGCAAGCGCGGCGCGCTGCTCACCAACCGCGGCAAGGCGCTCGCCGCCGTGGGCGACTACACGACGGCCGCCCAGGCGTTCTCTGCCGCTACGCAGGATGCTTCCTATGCCACGCCGTTCAAGGCCTATCTGGGCCTGGGCAATGCGCTGTTCCAGTCGGGCGACTATGCCAACGCGGGTACTGCCTTCCGTCAGGCCGCCATCGACGGCGCCAATCCGGCTCCTGCCGCCGCACTCGGCGAGCTCGGTCGTTGCTTCATTAAGCTCGGTCGTCCGGCGGATGCCGTGGAGACCTACCGCACGGCTATCGACTTTGCCGGCCCCCGCGACGACACGCGTGCGCTCAATGCCGGCATGGGTCAGGCGCTTTCTGCCGCCGGTCGTCCCTCCGACGCACTCGACGCCTTTAACGCCGCTACTGCCGATGGCATCTACCAGCTCACTTCCGAGCAGGCCGATGAGCTTGCCCGCGTGCACGATTCGCTTGCCGCACTGTCTGCCCAGACGGCTATGGCCACGGCTCCGGCGCCCGCGATGGACGCTCCTGCCGTCGATCCGCTCGATCCTACGGGCGCGACCGGTCAGTTTATGCCCGATCCCTCGGACACCGGCTTCTTTACGCTGTCCGAGTCCGAGATGGTCCAGCAGGACCGTCAGGATCGTAAGCAGGCCAAGGTCCGTCGTCGCCATCGCCACACGGGTCTCAAAGTCTTCATCGTGCTGCTTCTGCTCATTTTGATTGCCGCGGGCGGTCTGGGCTTTGCCTACACGCGCGGCTTTGGCTTCCCGTCTCAGGAGTCTGTCGTTACCGATCTGTTCCAGGCTGCCGGCGACGGTGACACCGCAAAGGCCGAGTCTTGCCTGGCCTCGAGCCTGTCCGAGGACGCCAAGTCGATGATCATCTCTTCGATTCCGCAGGGTGCCACCGTGTCCGTCGAGGGCATGGATCAGTCCATGACCGAGACGACCGCTAAGGTGAAAGCATCGCTGTCCAAGGGCGGCGAGCAGGAGTACACCGTCAAATTCGTGCGCTCCGATAACCATATCGGCTGGGCCGTTTCCTCGCTCGATATGGATTTCTCGGCTGCTGACAACCAGTAGTGACCTTATGGGATTTAGCTTTGCCCGGCGCTTCACCGCAAGTGAGGTGCCGGGCTTGCGCTAGTATGATGAGCTAGTAGTTTTCCAGCAATCATCCAACACATCAGGAGTTGCGTTGTTTTCTTTGATGGATATGTTCTTCGGTAGCTATGCGGGCGATCTTGCCATCGACCTCGGTACCGCAAATACGCTTGTCTCCGTGCGCGGCAAGGGCATCGTCATTCGCGAGCCCTCTGTTGTCGCTATCGACAAGAACGACGAGCGCATCCTGGCGGTCGGTATCGAGGCAAAGCGCATGCTCGGCCGTACGCCCGGCAACATTGTGGCCGTTCGTCCCCTGAAGGACGGCGTCATCGCCGACTTCGATGTTACCGAGGCCATGCTTCGCTACTTTATCGACAAGGCTTCCGAGAAGCGCTATCCGTGGACTCCGCGTCCGCGCGTTGTCGTCTGCGTTCCCTCCGGCGTCACGTCGGTCGAGAAACGTGCTGTCTTTGAGGCCACGATCCAGGCCGGTGCCCGCCAGGCCTATCTGATCGAAGAGCCTATGGCCGCCGCTATCGGCGCCGACCTGCCCGTCGAGGAGCCCACCGGCTCCATGGTCATCGACATCGGTGGCGGTACCACCGAGGTTGCCGTTATCGCTATGGGCGGCATCGTCGTCTCGCAGTCCATCCGTATTGCCGGCGACGAGTTCGATCAGGCCATCCTCACGCACGTTCGCGATGCCTACAACCTGGCCATCGGCGAGCGTACGGCAGAGGACATCAAGATCAAGGTCGGCTCCGCCGTGCCGCTCAAGGACGAGCTCGACGTCGAGGTCAACGGCCGCGACGTGATCACCGGTCTGCCCAAGACCGTGCGCATCGAGAGCGAGGAGATTCGTCGCGCGCTCAACAAGCCGCTCGACGAGATGGCCAAGGCCGTCAAGGACGCACTCGACGCTACGCCTCCCGATCTTGCCTCGGACCTTATGTACTACGGCATTTTGCTGACCGGTGGCGGTGCGCTGCTGCGCGGTCTCGACGTGCGCCTGCGCGATGAGACCGGTGTTTCGGTCAACGTCAGCCCCACGGCGCTCGATAACGTTGTTAACGGCTGTGCCCGCGTGCTCGAGGCCAATGCGTTTGATGGTGGCTTCGTCCAGACCAATGCTTAATTTCCAAAAGGTGGATTCCATTTGGCACGATCTTCGGGTTTCTCCACAAATCTGAATACCAAGCGACAATCAACGGGTATGCGCCCGTTGATTGTTTTCAGCCTGATTTCGGTGTTGCTGCTCACGTTTTACATCCGCGAGGGCGAGGCAGGACCGATTCATGCCGTGCGTTCGGGCGTAACGACGATTACCTCGCCGGTGCGCTTTGTGGGTTCGGCTGTGGCGGCTCCCTTCAATGCGATCGGCAACGTGTTCTCTAACCTTACGGCGTCGCAGGACACGCTCGACGAGCTCAAGAAGCAAAACGAGGAGCTGACCTCTAAGGTTGCCGAGCTCTCCGAGGCTCAAAAGACTGCCGAGCGTCTGGAAGGGCTGGTCGGCCTGCAGTCGACCTATAACCTCAAATCGACCGCTGCTCGTATTGTCGGTGCCTCCGGCGATGCCTGGACTTCGACCGTTACCATCGACAAGGGCTCTGCCGACGGCCTTACCATCAACATGCCCGTGACGAGTTCTGCCGGTGTTATCGGCCAGATTATCGAGGTATCGGCCAAGACCTCTACCGTGCGCCTGATTGGCGACGAGAACTCGGGTGTGTCCGCCATGGTGCAGGACACGCGCGCCCAGGGCATGCTGCAGGGTCAGGCTGACGGCACGCTGCGTCTTGAGTACGTGAGCGTCGACTCCGATGTTAAGGTTGGCGACATCATCGTGACCTCGGGCATCGGTGGCGTGTTCCCCAAGGGTCTACCGCTTGGCACCGTCTCGTCGGTTGAGAAATCGGCAAACGATGTGTACTACACCATTGTGGTGCGCGCCCAGACGACGGCCGAGAACAACGAGGAAGTGCTGGTCATCACCTCGCTGACCGACGAACAGTCGGCCTCGGATGAGGACGTGAGTACGGCCAACAGCACGCCGCAGGGAACGTCGCGCGATGCTGCGACCAAGACGAAGGACGAGAGTTCGGATGACAGTTCCGACACGTCCGAGACGACCGATTCCGGCTCGAGCGAATAGGGGGCATGTCCATGGATCTACACGAGCAGGGGATGAGCTCCCGTACGTTTGTAATCGCCGCCATCGTGTGCGTGCTGCTGCAGGCAGGCCTGGCACCGCAGATCTCCATTGCGGGCGGTCGCGTCAACTTCATGATTATCCTGGTGTGCCTAAGCGTGTTCTCGGGCGACCCGACCCGTGCCGTCGTGTGCGGTTTTTGCAGCGGCTTGTTTTATGACCTGTCCGCTGCCGTGCCGGAGGGCGTTATGTCGCTCCTGCTGACCGTGGGTTCTTTTGCCCTGGTGCACAGCGCCGTCGGTCAGACGGGCGGTACCCCGAGTGCGCGCGGCGTCGCCGTGGGCGCCTTTGCGCTCGTCATTAATGTGATCTACAGCATCATCTTGCTGTTTATGGGTTTGGAGACGAGCTTTGTCGTGGCGATCTTTGGGCATGCGTTGCCGTCTTCGATCCTGACGGGTCTGGTTGCCATTCCGTTTTTGATGTCCGGCGTCGTGCCGCAGTCCGGCTATGGATTCTCCGCACGTGGCGGACGCCAGACGGGTATGCGCTTTAAGCCCAAGACCCGCAAGCTCAAATAGGGGAGGCCCGTAGATGTCTTCCCAGATGACGGTTATTATCGCCGGTATCGTGCTGGTTGTGGCCATCGTGGTCGCGCTGGTCATCATGCGTCGTGGCGATTCCCGTTTTACCTACGATACGCAGCATGGAACGGCCCCGCGCGCCACCGAGGGCGAGGGCAATACCGCGGCGACCGCCTTTAAGGGCCGCTTTTCCATCCTCACCACGGGTGTGGGCGCGATGTTTGCGGCACTTGCCGTCAAGCTGTGGGGCATGCAGATGGTCTCGTCGGACTATTACGAGAAGCAGGCCAATAGCAATCAGACTCGCACCGTTACCACACCCGCTGTGCGCGGCCGCATCCTCGACCGCAATGGCGTGGCGCTTGTCCAGAACCGTCCCTCACTTGCTGTCGTGGCCTACCGCGATCTTGCCGAGGATGAGGTTCTGGTTCGCCATCTTGCCAACGTGCTTGGAATGCCTTACGTGGCGGTCCTTCGCAATATTCAGGACAATACAGAGGGCGCTCAGAGCCTGCATACCATCGCGACGGACGTCCGTCGCTCCACGGTTGCCTATATTCAGGAACATGCCGGCGAGTTCCCGGGCGTCAAGATTGCCGAGCGTACCGAGCGCCAGTATCCATATGGCGAGACGGCATGCCATATCTTGGGCTATACCGGCACCATTACGTCCGAGCAGCTCGAGGCCCAGAATAAGAAAACCTCTGGCGATGATGATGCTTCTGCTGGCAAGATTACGTACCAGTCGGGCGATATCGTGGGCCAGGCGGGCGTTGAAAGCTACTACGAAAACCTGCTGCAGGGTATTCGTGGCGAGCAGACCGTCAAGGTCGATGCCTCGGGCAATGTGACCGGTCAGGCCGGCGCCGTGCCCGCGAAGGCCGGCTCTGACATTAAGCTCACGCTCGACCTTAAGATCCAACAGGCCTGCGAGACGGCGCTGGCGAGCGCTATCGAGCTTGCCAAGACCACTGGCTACAGCAATGCCGGCAACGGCGCTGTAGTGTGTCTCGATCCCAACAATGGCGAGATCCTGGGCATGGCGAGCCAGCCCAAGTTCGATCCGTCCGTCTTTATCGGCGGCGTCTCAAATGACGTGTGGACCGAGCTCAATGATGACAAGGGTTCGCACCCGCTGCTCAACCGCGCCATTAGCGGACAGTACATGTCGGCCTCGACCATCAAACCGCTCTCGGCACTGGCCGGTCTTGAGTTTGGAACCTACACTTCAACGCAGACAACCAACTGCACGGGCTATTGGACGGGCCTGGGCAAGTCGTGGGGCAAGTACTGTTGGCTGCATTCCGGCCACGGCACCATGACGCTGCAGTCGGGTATCGCCAACTCATGCGACCCCGTCTTCTACGACATGGGCAAGGCGTTCTTTTATGACGAGCAACATCCCGAGGGCCTGCAGGAGGTCTTTCGTCGCTGGGGTCTAGGCAAGACCTGCGGTATCGATCTGCCGAGTGAGGGCGCGGGCCGTATTCCCGATGCCGAGTGGAAAGAGTCGTACTTCACCGACGCCTCTGCCGAGGACCGCAAGTGGAATGCCGGCGATATGACCAACATCGCCATCGGCCAGGGCGACATCCTGGTGACGCCCCTGCAGATGGCGTGTGCCTATATGGGTCTTGCCAACGGCGGCAAACAGTACGTGCCTCACGTGTTTTTGTCTGCCGTGTCGCGCGATGGCGACGGCGATGCCTATAAGTACAACGGCAAGGGCAAGAAGAAGCGCCTGGAGGCCAAGATCAACAGCGATTCGGATTTGGCTCTTGTTCGCAACGGTATGCACGACGTGATTTACACGGCATCGACGTCCCTGGCGGCGCACTTTGGCACCCTGACGCCGCAGGTATACGGCAAGTCGGGCACGGGCGAGAAAAGCGGCGAGGACGAATACGCGTGGTTCTGCGCCTATGCACCGGCCGATGACCCCAAGTATGTCATCGCTACTGTCCTGGAGCAGGGCGGCGGCGGCTCAGATACCGCGATGCATGTCGTGCGCGACGTGCTCGGTGTGATTTATGACGAGCCCGATACCTCTTCGGCCTCGGGCGATTCTTCGGTTCGATAGGAGGTTGCGATGGATTTTTCTCCGGCGGATCTGTTCCGTTCAACCAAGACCGGCTCTCGCAGCAGCCTGGACCGCGTCAACAAGCAACTTTCGGCCTCGCGCGGCACGTTTCGCCAAAAGGTGCATATCGGTGTGCTCGTGGCTACAGTGGCGCTCGTCGCCTACGGTGCCATCATTATCTGGTCGGCTTCGCAGTTTAAGGCCGATGCCTCGTTCTCACGCCATCTGCTGGGAATTGGCATCGGAGCGGTGCTGGCGGTGCTGGTCTGGCGTACCGATCTGCGCGGTATTTCCAATTTCTCGACGGCGTTGCTCGTCATCGACTTGATCGTGATCCTCTCGCCCAAGATTCCGGGTCTGTCCTATACGGGCGGTCTGGGCATGACGGGCTGGATCAAGATTCCCGGTATCGGCTTGACATTCCAGCCGGTTGAGCTTGCCAAGCTCATCACCATCTTCTTTATTGCTACGCTTGGCTCGCAGTATAACGGTCGCATCGATACCGTTCGCGACTACGTCAAGCTCTGCGGCATGCTGTCCATTCCGTTTTTGGCCGTCGTTGCCATGGGCGACCTGGGCTCGGGCCTGGTCGTGCTGGTTTCGGGCGCCATCGTCATTTGTATGAGCGGTGCACGCCGCGAATGGGTGCTGTCGACCCTGGCCCTGCTCGTGGGCTTGGTGGCCCTCGTTCTGGCGCTCGATTCGGTCTTTGATTCGTTGCTCGGCCACGATGTGCTCATCAAGCAGTATCAGATGAACCGTCTGACGGTCTTTATCGACCCCGATAATGCCGATTCGGACGATGCCTACAACCTGCAGCAGTCGCTTATCGCCGTTGGCTCGGGCGGCTTCTTTGGTAAGGGTTTGGGCCATGCGACGCAGTCGGCCGGCGGCTTTCTGCCTGAGTTCCACACCGACTTCGTCTTCGCCTTTTTGTCCGAGACCTTTGGTTTTTGCGGTTCCTTTTTGCTCCTGTGCCTCTACGTGCTGCTGATCTTTTCGACGATTCGCGTCGCCTTTAAGTGCGAGTCGCTGTTTTTGCGTCTTTCGTGTGTGGGCATCGTTGGCATGTGGGCGTTCCAGACTTTCGAAAACATCGGCATGTGCATCGGCATGATGCCGATTACCGGTATTCCGCTACCGTTTATTAGCTTCGGTTCGTCTTCGATGATGATTCAGCTGCTGACGGTGGGTATCGTACAATCCATATGGCGGCATCGTTCGGGCGCCGCGTAACCGCTGGAGGGGTTTGCTATGAAAATTCCCGTAGATAAGCTGACCCGCGCTTTTAAGATGGGCGCGTCCGTTAAGAAGGATTCCGATACGCCGGTGCGCGTCTCGGTCTATCTGGATTCGTCCGCCTCGCGCTTTCTGGCCGAGACGGTGCGTGACGCCTTTGTGCCGCAGACGACCTCGGGCATTGTGCGCGTCGAGCGTCTGGGGGAGGAGCGAATTGCTCCAAAGACCGATACCGATGTGGTGCTGGTGCTCTCGTGTGGTTCCGACCGCTTGGAGAGTGCCGTGCAGGAGCTCGTGATCGCCGGCGCGCCCGTGTGCGTGCTTGCCGAGTCTGCTGTGGAGGTGCCGTTTATCGAGGAGTCCACGCCCATGCTCGGCGTGGTAGCGGCAACCGATAAGACGTATCTGCTCGAGACGCTTGCCCGCTGGATTCTCGATCGCACCGACAAGGAAACGGCTTTTGCGGCGAACTTTGCCTTCATGCGCATCGCGGCGGCCAACCGCATCATCACCTCGTGTGCGCTCACCAATATGGCGACCGGGGCTTTGGTGTTTTTGCCGGGCGCCGATTATCCCGTTATGGCGCTGGCGCAGGTGGGCATGCTCTTTGAGCTCGCTGCCGTCTTTGGACGCGGCATTAAGCCCGAGCGCGGCTACGAGGTCGCCGGCGTGCTTGCCGGCGGTCTTGTGATCCGCGCGGTCACCCGCGCGCTCGTCAAGCAGACGCCGCATATTGGGTTTGCCGTCAAGGCGCTCACTGCTGCCGCGGGCACCTATGGCATGGGCCGTGCGCTCGTTTCGCTCTACGAGCGCGATGTCGACTACAGCCGTGCCAACGAGGTGGTCACTGCCACGTTTTCCCGCGTTCGCGATCTGGTGACCACGGTCGCGGGCGCTACCCGTCCTATGGCGTCCTATCAGGACGCATCAGATCTCGCTGCTTAGGGGTTTTCCGTTGCGCGTTGCATACCAAGACTGTTTTCATTTAATTGAGCCGTTGCTCGCCAAGGTCGAGAAGCCGAGTCGCTATATCGATCACGAGTGGGGCACGCTTTCCAAGGCCGATGCCGACTACCGTTGCTGCCTGATCTACCCGGATGTGTACGAGGTCGGTCTGCCCAACCAGGGCATCGCCATCCTCTACAACATCCTTAACCAGGCCGAGGGCATCTCCTGCGAGCGCGGCTATGTGCCGTGGCCCGATATGGGTGACGCCATGCGCGAGGCAGGCATTCCGCTGCTGTCGCTCGAGGGTGCAGCGCCGGTCGCTTCGTTTGATATCGTCGGCCTGCATGTGCCGCACGAGATGGCGGTGACGAACTTCCTCGAGGCACTCGACCTCGCTGGTATTCCGCTGTTAGCGGCTGACCGCACCGAGGACGACCCCATTATCATCGCCGGCGGCCCCTCGGTGTACAACCCCGAGCCGTACGCGGCCTTCTTCGATGTTATCCTCATCGGCGAGGGCGAGGAATCGCTGCTCGAGACCTGCCAGCTGCATCGCCGCCTGCGTGACGAAGGGGTCCCGCGCGCGCAGATTGTTGAGCAGCTTGCATCCATTGCCGGCAACTACGTGCCGTCGCTCTATGAGGTTCGTCACGACGAGCCCTGCTCGCCGCATGGCTACACCGTGCCGCGTGAGGGCAAGGATGCGCCGACCGTGGTCTACAAGCGCGTCGTCGAGGATTTCGGCGCCACCAATCCGCTGTCGCAGTCGTGTGTACCCTATGCGCAGCTGGTCCACGACCGCCTGTCTATCGAGATCCTGCGCGGCTGCGCCCGCGGCTGTCGTTTTTGCCAGGCCGGTATGACGTATCGCCCGGTGCGCGAGCGCTCGGCCGACCAGATCGTCTCGTCGGTAATTCAGGGTCTGGAAAAGACCGGCTATGACGAGGTGTCGCTGACCTCGCTCTCCACGACCGACCACTCCTGCATTCGCGACGTGCTCGGCAGGCTCAACCGTCGCCTGGAGGATACGGGTATTCGCGTGTCTATTCCGTCGCAGCGCCTGGATTCGTTTGGCGTGGATATGGCCGAGTCGGTCGCCGGCGAAAAGAAAGGTGGCCTGACGTTCGCGCCCGAGGCCGGCAGCCAGCGCATGCGCGACATCATTAACAAGAACGTGACCGAGGAGGACCTGGACCGTGCGGCCAAGGCGGCCTTCGAGGCCGGTTGGAACCGCATGAAGCTCTACTTTATGATGGGCCTTCCCGGCGAGCGCGACGAGGACATCGTGGCCATCGCCAATCTGGCCGATCACGTGCTGGAGCTCGGTCGTTCCGTGGTGCCCAAGGCTCGTCGCGGCTCGATTTCGGTGTCGATCTCGGTTTCGGTCTTTATCCCCAAGGCTGCCACGCCGTTCCAGTGGTGCCCGCAGCTCGACTACGACGACGTCAAGCGTCGTCAGAAGCTGCTTATCACGAGCGTTCGCAACCGTGCCGTCCGCGTTCATTACCACGATGCCGAGACCTCGCTCATCGAGGCCGCGCTGTCCCGCGCCGGTCGTGACATGACGCCCGTCATCATCGACGCTTGGCGCTCGGGCTCTCGCTTTGACGCCTGGGTAGAGCATTTCTCGCTCGATAACTGGAAGGAGGCTGCTGCCAAAAACGGCATCGACCTCAATGAGCTCGTGCACCTGCCCTACGAGCTGGACTGGCGCCTGCCGTGGGAGCACGTGAGCCCCGGCTGCACGCGCGGCTTTCTCGAGCGCGAGTACCGTCGCTCGCTCGAGGGCGTCACGACTCCCGACTGCACCCGCACGTCGTGCACCGGCTGCGGAATCTGCCCCACGCTCCATGCCAAGAACGTATTGGTGGGTGATCGGGCATGAGTGAGCGCTTGACCGACAATCTCACGCTCTTTAGGCTGCGCGTTCGCTACGGCAAGCGTGATCGCCTTAAGTACCTGGGCCATCTGGAACTGATTCATACCATCGAGCGCATCGTGCGCCGCGCGGGCCTGCCCTATGCCGTCACGCAGGGCTTCTCTCCGCACATGCGCGTGGGATTCTCCTCGGCGCTGCCCGTCGGCACGTCGTCGACCTGCGAGTGGTATGACCTGTTTATGACCGAGTTCGTCACGCTCGACGAGGCCTTTGGGCGCCTGGCCGCGGCGTCTCCGGCCGATTTGGCGCCCATCGAGGCCGCCTACATCGACGTGCGCACGCCGGCGCTTACGGCTCAGCTCACGCGCCTGTCGTACCGCATCGACCTGCACCTGGACCCCGAGGCACCCGTGAGCGCCGATGAGGTGCGCGCCGCAATCGACACGTTGCGTGCAGGTCATGGCATCGACTACGCGCGCGGTAAGAAGAACAAGCGCCTTGACCTTGACCACACTCTGGTGGGCTATGAGCTCACGGCGGGGGAGCGTCCGGACCATTTGGTGCTCATGCTCGACACCCACGCCGACAACGAGGGGTCCATGCGTCCGGAAATTTTGCTTTCTGCGGCTGATGTTTTGTTGCAGGGCTTGACCCCGGGCGTGGATGCACCTATTGTTTCCACCGGTATGCAAGACCTCGTGACCATCTGCTCCTACGATGTCGAGCGTCAGAATCAAGCATGCGAGGACGACGAGGGCCGACTCGTCAGCCCCATACCTGTGCGAACTTGTGGATTTGCTCCACATACTCGTTGACGGGGGTATTTTCGCCTGCTACTATATTCGGCTGTTGCACTAACTGATGCATGAAGGGCAAGTAAACATGTACGCAATCGTTAACACGGGCGGCAAGCAGTACAAGGTCGCCACCGACGATGTCATCACCGTCGAGAAGATCGAGGGCAATGAGGGCGACAAGGTCACCCTGCCGGTTATCTTCCTCAACGATGGTAAGAAGATCGTCACCGATCCCGACAAGCTGGCCAAGGCCAAGGTTACCGCTCAGATCGTTGAGCAGTTCAAGGGCGAGAAGCAGCTGGTCTTCAAGTTCCACAAGCGTAAGCGCTATCGTCGTCTGAAGGGTCACCGTCAGCAGCTCACCAAGCTGAAGATCGTGAAGGTTCAGGCTACCTCCCGCGCCAAGAAGGCTGTCAAGGCAGAGGCTGAGGCTGTTGCCGAGGCTCCCGTCGCCGAGTAGATTACACTCGTAACGAAAGAGTAGGTATACACAATGGCACACAAAAAAGGACTCGGTTCCTCCCGTAATGGCCGTGACTCCCGCGGTCAGCGCCTTGGCACGAAGCGCTATGCCGGCCAGACGGTAACCACGGGCACGATTCTCGTCCGTCAGCACGGCACGCACATCCACCCGGGTGAGAACGTTGGCCGTGGTAAGGACGACACGCTGTTCGCGCTGGTCGACGGTACCGTTGAGTTCCACAAGGGTATCAAGCACAGGGTCAGCGTACGCCCGCTCGCGAACGCGTAATTCACCCTTCATAGAGCACATATGTGGGAGGCACTTGAGTTTTAGGATTCAAGGGTCTCCCTCTTTTTTGTAGGAGGCGATTCTGTTGTCACAGTTCACCGATATCAGCCGCATTAACGTGTGCGGCGGCGACGGCGGAGCCGGATGCATGTCGTTTAGGCGCGAGGCATTTGTTCCCAAGGGCGGCCCCGATGGCGGCGACGGCGGTCGTGGCGGCAATGTCGTCATCCAGGCCGATGCTCAGCTGTCTTCGCTGATCGATTACCGCTTTAAGCATCACTTCCGCGCCGAGCGCGGCACACACGGGCAGGGTGCCCGTCGTAACGGTAAGAGCGGCGAGGACCTGATTCTCAAGGTCCCTATGGGTACCGTGGTGCGCGAGCTCGACCCCGAGACGCAGACTCCGATGTTCGATATTGCCGACCTCGTTCACGATGGCGAGCGCGTTGTCGTGGCGCCCGGCGGTGCCGGCGGCCTGGGCAACACGCACTTTGTGACGTCGGTGCGCCGCGCGCCCGCGTTCGCTCAGCTGGGCGAGCCGGCCGAGGAACACTGGATCGAGCTCGAGATGAAGCTTATGGCCGATGCCGCGCTCGTGGGCTTCCCCTCGGTGGGTAAGTCATCGCTCATCGCGCGCATGAGTGCCGCCCGTCCCAAGATTGCCGACTACCCGTTTACCACGCTCGTACCGAACCTCGGCATGGTGCGTGCCGGCGAATATTCTTACGTCGTTGCCGACGTTCCCGGTCTCATCGAGGGCGCGAGCGAGGGCAAGGGCCTGGGTCACCAGTTCCTGCGCCACATTGAGCGTACGGCTCTGATCATGCATGTCGTCGACATGACGGGTGGTTTTGAGGATCGCGATCCGGTCGAGGATTACCACATCATCAACCGCGAGCTCGAGCAGTATGGCGCCGAGCTCTCGGAGCGTCCGCAGATCGTCGTTGCCAACAAGTGCGACGCGCCGGGCACGGCCGACAAGATTGCCGACCTTAAGCGCGCAGCGCTCGACGATGGGCATATGTTCTTTGCTGTGTCTGCCGTGACGGGCGCCGGCCTCAACACTCTGATGCTTGCCGTGGGCGAGCAGGTGGCTAAGCTGCGCGCCGAGTTGGCTGTCTCGGATGAGCCGGTCGTTCTGCGCGACGATGAGTGGGAGCGCCGCCGCCTGCAGCGTGAGAAGCGTTTCCGCATTGTCCAGGAAGAGCCCGGTGCCTTCCGCGTGGTCGGTCGTGCCATCGAGCGCATGGTCATCCAGACCGACTGGGAAAATGAGGAAGCCGTCATTTACCTGCAGCATAAGTTTGCGCGTATGGGTGTTGACGACGCGCTCGAGAAGGCCGGTTGCCGTGCGGGCGACGAGGTCCGCATTTGCCAGCGCGCCTTTGACTTTGAGGGCGCTGAGGACTTCTCGGAGTACGAGGAGCTCGAGGATGCTGACGAGGACGTTGCCGTTGAAGCCATTGACGTGGCCGATGCTGCGGATGAGGGCGTCGAGGTTGTCGATACGGCGGATGCCGCGGGCGATGCCGAGACCTCGGAGGGCGAGTAAGCCATGTCGCTGCGCGGTGGAATCGGTCTGCCCGAGCTTCCTCTAGAGGACGGGCGGGAGTTTAGGCTCGGCATTATGGGCGGCACATTCGACCCGATTCATTACGGGCACTTGGTGACTGCCGAGCAGGCGCGCGAGTCGCTCGACTTGGACGCTGTGCTCTTTATGCCGGCGGGCTCTCCTGCCTTTAAGCTTGACAAGCCGGTGACGCCTGCCGAGGACCGTTATGCCATGACGGTCCTCGCCACCGCCGCGAACCCGGCCTTTTTGGCGAGCCGGTTCGAGATCGACCGCCCGGGCGTAACCTATACGGCCGATACGCTTCATGCCCTTCGCGACTTTTACCCGCCGCAGGTAAAGCTCTACTTTATTACGGGCGCCGACGCGATTATCGATATTGTGACCTGGCATGATGCCGAACGAATCGCTGAGCTTGCTACCTTTATTGCGGCGACACGACCGGGCTTTGATATCGATACGGCGCGTGCCCGAATCAAAGAGTCGGGGCTGCCGTTCGACGTGCGCTATATTCAGATTCCGGCGTTGGCGATCAGCTCGACGAACATCCGTAAGCGAGTTGCCCGCGGCATGAGCGTGCGCTATCTTACGAGCGAGTCCGTGCTCGGCTACATTCGCAAACGCAGGCTATATGCCGATTTGGGCCAAGAAGATTTTGAGTGATGGGGGTCTACGTTGTCGGTAGAGGATCAGTTTGAGGGCGATGAGCGCGCGCTGCTCAAGCGCATTCAAGAGCTGCTCGATGTTCGCATGAAGGATAAGCGCAAGCGCTATGTGCATTCGCTGGGCGTTGCCGAGACCGCACTTCATCTGGCCGAGGTCTACGGCGTCGACCGCTTTGATGCCGCTGCCGCCGGCTTGATCCACGACTGGGACAAGGTGCTTTCCGATGACGAGCTGGTCACGCGCGCTCTGCATTACGGCATTAAGATTGCCGGCTCTCCTTCTGCCGCGACGCCGCTTTTGCATGGCCCTGTTGCCGCCTATGAGCTTCCGCAGCTTTTTCCCGAGCTGTCGCCGGCCGTTTTCCAGGCTGTCGACCGTCACACCGTGGGTGCCTGCGACATGACGCCGCTCGATATGGTGGTCTTTGTGGCCGATGCCATCGAGCCCAACCGTCACGGCGACTATGCCCATGCGCTGCGCAAGATGGTGGGGGAGTCGACGCTCGACGAGTTGTTCTTCTCCTGTTTTGCGCAGGGTTTGGTCTATGTGATTCAGTCCGGGCGCTATCTTTATCCCACGGCTATTTCGATTTACAACCATTACGCCCAGCTGCGCTAGCTCGGGCTGTCTAGAAAGAGGTATTCTATGGCCGACGAGACCATGACCGACGAGCAGATTCTTGAAGGTGTGGAGCACAAGAGCTTCGTCGCCACGTCCGACCGCACTGCCGCCTCGCTGTCTGCGAGCGGTGTCGCCGCCGAGGATGTCGCCCGCGCCGCCGCGCAGGCCGCCTACGACAAGAAGGGCGAGGACGTTCAGGTGCTCGACCTGACCGAGCTTTCCGACGTATGCGACTACTTTGTGCTTGCCACCGGTACCAACAACCGCCAGGTCGATTCTATCGTCGACGAGATCGAGGAGAAGGTCGCCGAGGCTTGCGGCGAGCACCCGTTCTCCATCGAGGGTCGCGAGCAGAAGACCTGGATGCTCATGGACTATGGTTCGGTTGTCGTCCACGTCTTCACTCCCGAAGCCCGCGACTTCTACCGCCTCGAGAAACTCTGGGGAGACGCCCCCCAGCTCCCCCTCAACCTCCTCTAGTAGCTCATTTGAGACGGGGTTAGCTACCCTCACGCATATCGCCGGGCAGTTGCGGTTTTCCGCACCTGCCCGGCTTTCTTTTTGCCCAAAGTAGCTAATTTGGGACGGGGCTTTTTTAGCTACTACCTACCGTTCGCCGAACAACGCGATTTGTCGCACCCAGTACGTTTTTTTTCTGTTCTGGCTCGGGTAACGTAATTCTTATCTGTAGAGGAGGGAATGCGTATGACTCGGACTGCGCGAGAAATCTCTGAATATGGCTTTTACCATGTCGTTCAAAAGGGGTGTGGTGGTCAGCTGATATTTGAGGATGAGGATGATCGACTCTATTTGATTCGGCTGATTGCTTCGAAATGCCAGAAGTTCAAAGTTGATGTCATCGCGTGGTGCCTTATGGATAACCATATTCATCTTCTGCTTGACGATGAGCATGCTCATCTGAGTGATTGCATGCATTCGATTACGACGGCGTATGCCATGTATTTCAATTCTAAGACAGGCAGAAAGGGTCCACTCTTCCAGGATCGATTTAAGAGCGTGCCGATTCTTGATGATGATCAGCTGCTCAGCTGCGTTCGTTACATTCACGATAACCCTGCGAAAGCCAGAATTGACACTGCTTCGCTCTATCGCTGGAGCAGCTTTAGCGAGTATATGGGCTATCCGGGTATTTGTAAGACTGATTGCGTGCTCGAGTTGCTCGGGAATTCCCAGAGGTTTTTTGCATTTAGCACCTCGGGCGAGCCCAATGGCTATTGCTTCCGTTATGGCGCTCACGTGAGTGATGCTGACGCGCTTGAGTTTGCGCAGGCGTTGCTCAAACCTTACGAGCCTCACCATCTCAAAGCTCTGCCAAAGGGCGTGCGTGATGACTGTATCCGCAAGCTCAAAAGCGAGGGCTTTTCGATCAAGCAGATCGTGCGCCTCACGGGCATCGGCCACTGCACGATTCAAAAAGTCAAAGTTGAAAAGTAGCTCATTTCAGGCGGGGTAATTTTGCTACGGCCACCAAACCGGGCATCCGGGGTAGTCAATTTGGGACGGGGCTATTTTAGCTACCCTTTGGCTGACGGTGAATGAATTAGGCCGAATGAATCTCAACCGATATATAGGGGTAGCTAAAATAGCCCCGTCCCAAATTGACTACCAATGCCGTGTCGGGCGGAAGGCAGCAACCCATTACAGTCTGAAATAGGCCATCGATAAATTTCGATGGCGAGCATTCGGCG
>UQNU01000015.1 GCA_900542555.1 uncultured Collinsella sp. | reverse complement strand
CGAGATGACGTCGAGTCTCGTGGGCTCGGAGATGTGTATAAGAGACAGGAAGTGAACGAGTAAAAACAGTGCCCTGTAGCATCGACATTTTTAAGGACTCAATTCCTGCGGTTTTTGTTTAAGAATCCTGCAGTTTTGTTCGAAAAAAGTGTGCATGTTCCAGGGGTCCAGATTTACTCGTTCACTTCGCGGAAAACCATTCACCTTCGATTCGAGCCTTAGCCAAATGCCCTCTCGAACTATGGCCCCTGTCTCACCACAGCGATATCAAAGCTTCATGGCGGGACGGTATCATCGGACGAGCGCCGTAAATCTGGCGCGGTCGTTCTTTGGGGAGGCATTTCACCCGTGTCGCGGGTCGTCGCAGCATTTGCGTCAGCACTCTTTGCCGGCGTCACATCTGTCCTGGCCAAATGCGGCATCAAGCAGACCGACTCCGATGTCGCGACGGCCATTCGCACCTGCGTGGTGCTCGTTTTCGCCTGGGCAAAACACCATCGCCATCGTGCTGAGGAAGCTCTAAACGACAACCGCGCGAGCTCGCAAACACACGACCCCGCGCGGCTTCTTTCTTAATGACTTTTGGAACAGCGGCCCAGCAGGCGCTACATCCTCACGCCAGGTTTGGGATGCCTGTACTGACCGTGGGATGCCGTGCGCTTACCGTGCGAGATGGCAAATTTGGGACAACAGTGCAGGCAACGAAGGCAGGCTGCGCACTCCGGCTTTGTCCAGACGGGAAGGCCGTCGCGCATCTCAATCGCCGCCATGGGGCAGCGCTTAGCGCAGAGGCTACACCCGACGCAGCGGCTAGCATCGACGGCAAACTTGCTCGTCTGCTGCATACGCGGCAGCCCAAACGCATGATACGCGCACGATGCAAACAGGGGCACGCGATGGCGCATCATATTGCCCGTGCGCCGCTCCCGCACCGCCTCGATCACAGCATCAATCTGCGCCTCAGCAGCCCTATTGATACCCTCAACCTTTTGAGGGTCAGACAGGTCGAAAACAGGCGTCCAGGTATCAGGCATCTTGACGCTCATCGCCGCATCTAACTCGAGCCCACGCTCGTGCAGCAGATCGCGGGCGAACTTGGCCGATTGCCCGGTCGTCGAACCGTACGTCGAGACATAGAACGTATAGGGGCGCTCGCCGCCCTTTGCACCGGCAGCAATCGACAGGTCGGCAGTCTTCAAAAACTCGATCATTGGCGTCGGCAAGCCCCAGGCGTATACCGGGGCGACAAACCCCAGCCGACAGGGGCCTTCCATCACAGCAAGGTGAAGAATCTCGGCATCAAAGCGCTCAATCGACACAACCTTGTCGTCTGTCGCCGCTGCAATGCGACGCGCCACATGTTCGCTGTTCCCCGTCGCGCTAAAGTACAGGATCATCTCGTGCCCCTCTGGAGTTGACTCGCGATTAACCGTGCTACTTGCGCAGCGGCTTGGGCAGCGGAATGCCGGCGGCGATAACGGCGGCGATGATCATGCAGACGATACCCTTGAGTGGGAAGCACATGAGCAGCAGGCCCACGACCATGACCGGCTGACGCATGACCGCACCCATCGTCGATGCCGTGCAGACGGCGACACAAAAGACCGGATCGGCGCCGGTGAGGATGGCAAGGCCGTAGCCCAGGCTTACGCCCGAGAAGATAACGGGGAAGAAGTGGCCGCCGCGCCAGCCCAGGTTGATGAGGGCGGGCGTCAGCATGGCCTTAACAAGACCGGTCGCGATAAGCACGCCAGCGGGAATGGTCAGATAGGTTTCCATGAGCACGTCGGCCTGGGTCTCGCCGGCAAACATGGTGTAGGGCAGGACCGTGCCGCAGATGGCGAGCGCCAGACCGGCCAGCATGGCCTTGACGACAGGACGCTCCCCTATTGCATGGGCAAGCGCTTCGCTCGCGTGCTCAGAGACAAAGTACAGCCAGCCGCAGATTGTTCCGATCAACGACAGAGGGACGAGCCAGGTAAGCTCCAAGTTGCCCACCTCGGCGGACTCGAACCTGGGCATGCCCATGCCGCCGCCCACAAGCTGGCCAAGCAGCAGGTAGGTACCCAGACCGCCGGCAATCGCAATACCGTAGACCACCGTCTTTTGCGCCTTGGGCAGCTTGATGGTGATCTCGCCGGACGCGGAGCCCTCGTCGCCGTCGGCACTACCGGCAAGCGGCGCCACAAAGCCAAAGACGGGCGCGGTAAAGAGCGCCGTCAGGGCAGCCTGGGTACCCAGCAGCGTGAGCTCCCTAAACTCGGCGCCAAAGCGACGCATACGGTCGCCGACCCAGCTGCACAGACCCGCGATAACGCCGGTCAGGCCGGCCTCCGGTCCAATGCTTCCGCCAAACAGCAGCGGCAGCAATGCCGCGAGCGAAAGCTTGCCCAGGTTGTCGTACGGGTAGCGCCCGTCTTGCTTAACCTTAGCCATCACCTGGTTGAGGTCATCGGTCTTGGTGCCTGTCATCTTTTCGTACAGACCGATTAACAGGCCGCCCAGCAGACAGACAAAAAACGGGTACGGCAAAAAGCCAAACGGGCCGCTGGCAAGCTCGGGCGAAGCGACGCCCAGCGCGTGCGGAATCTCGGTCCATAGATAGTCGATACCGTGCTCCATCGCAAAAAAGAACAGCCAGACCGCGGCACCTGCGAACGCACCGGTCACGGCAACGCTAAGTAAAAACAGCGCGCGGTTTTTGGGTTTGGCAAGGTTATCCATCGGGTCCTCCCGCGGTCAAAGTCGACATAGTTACGTTTTATTGTAGAGCGAGCGTTGCCCGAACGAGCCAACCGTCTGCGCCGCGAACGGCACCATTGGGAGCCATAGTGGGGCAAGCTCAAGACTTATCCGTTGATAATCGAGGCAATCTCGCGCAAATCGTCGGCAAAGTAGATACCTTGCTGGCGCTGCGGGCTCGATAGGCCCTTATCAATCATGTGCCCGAGCAGCGCCTTGAGGTCGTTGTAGTAACCGTCCAGGTTATACAGGATGCACGGAGCACTCAGGTGCCCCAACGACACAGCGGACATGACCTCGGCAATCTCCTCGAGCGTGCCCGTCCCGCCGGGAAAGGCGATGAACACATCGCCGAGCTCAATCATCTTGGCTTTGCGCTCGGCCATATCACTCGTCACGATAAGGTCGTCGATGCCGTCATGTTGAAACTCGGCCTCGATAAAAAAGCTCGGCTCAACACCCGTCACGTGTCCGCCGGCATCGAGCACGCTATCGGCGAGCGCGCCCATCAGGCCCGATTTGGACCCGCCGTATACCAGCGCGTGTCCGTTGGCGCCAATCCAGTTGCCCAGCTCCTGTACCGCGGGCAGAAATGCCGGGTCATTGCCAGTGTTGGCACCCAGGTACACGGTGATGTTCATATTTGTCCCCCTGTTGTGGCGCACGACGTTCGTCTTAGCGCTGGCGTCGACGATACTCGCGCACGCGGCGTGACAGATCGGCGAGCTCGTCACGATCGAGCTCTTCCAAATGCTCAAGATCGTCCATAAAACGAGCCATGGTGTCCTTTTGACGCATCTTGATAAGCGTATTGCAGTAGTTCACCGCCACGCCCGTGAGCATGGCGATGTAGAAGATGCTGATAACGCTCAAGACGACGGTAATGGCGCGGGCAACCGGTGTCTCGGCCGGAATGTCACCAAAGCCGATGGTCGAGACCGTCTCAAAGCTAAACCACAGGCCATCGCCAAACGTAAGGGTCGTGGGCTCGGACAGCCAAACGGCCGTCGAGCATAGCAGGTAGAAGACGAGGAACAGCTCCGTAATGCGCACGAAGCCCGCCTGGCGCAACACGTCGGCAAGCGTCCTGAGCTTTTTCATCGCGACCCCTTTTCTCAGACGTCCAATCACATTCGCTCGGTATTGTCCCATGCCTCTCCCGCAAACGAAACTAGTCATTGGGGACGTTCTTAAATGACTAGTCAAACAAGAACGTCCCCAATGACTAGTCGTTTAAGAACGTCCCCAATGACTGCCGGGCGGGAGCGTTTAGCGGTGCTGCCCGGCAGCTGGGCAGGCTGAGCTGGTATTCTTATGCGGTAATGTCTCGATTCGTTAGGATTGCATGTGAGAGCTGCCACTGTCCTTCGTTCAGCTATATATCGCGCCTTGGCCGTTGCGCTTACCGCGCTCGCCGTACTGAGCGCCGTCACGCCCGCCCCTGCCTTTGCCGCCGACTCCGACCAGCAGGTCAAGACGGTCCGCGTTGGTTGGCTCGTCAACAACGAGGGCTTCCAGGACGGCACCCCCGGCGAGCGTCTCTCGGGATGGGGTTACGAGTACCTCCAGACCCTGTCGTACTACACGCCCGGCTGGCGGTACGAATACGTCTCCGGCACCTTCACCGAGCTTATGGACATGCTCGAGGCAGGCGAAATCGACCTTATGCCTAACATCTCCTACTCCGAGGAACGCGCCCAAAAGCTGCTCTTTTCCTCGAACCCCGAGGGCACCGAGCGCTACTACATCTACGCCAAGCCCGATCGCGACGATCTGGCCAAGGGCGACCCCCCAAGTGCTCCAAGGCCTTACCATCGGCTACAACCCCGACGTTATGCAAACCTTTGTTGGCCGGCAGTGGCTCGCCAACGAAGGCATTACCTGCACCTATAAAGAAATCGACACTGGCGGCGCCCTCTTTGACGCGCTCGCAAACGACGAAGTCGATGCCGTCATCATGAACGACACCATTTCGTCGCCCGATGCGTCGCCCATGTTCTACGTTGGTTCGAGCGACTACTACTTTGCCGTCCCCAAAAGCCGCCCCGACCTAATGGACGACATCAATGCCGCCATGTCGGCAATCGCCCGCGTCAACCCACGCTATATCGACGAAGTCAAATCTAACTACTCGGTCAAAAACAGCGGTTCATCATCGCTCAACGGCCCCGAACGTTCCTGGCTCAAAGCAAATGACAACACCATCACGCTCGGCTACATTACGGGCAAACTCCCCTACTGCAACGAAGACGAAAACGGCGAAATGGAAGGCTCGCTCGCATCGCTTGCGACGACGTTGCACGATAAATTTGGCATTACGGTCAAAACCGTCGCCTTTGATAGCTACAAGATGATGTCAAAGGCTCTGTCAAAGGGAAGCATAGACGTTGCGCTGCCGGTATACCGAGATCACTGGGTTGCCGAGCAATCAGGCGTTGTGCAGTCGGCATCGTTGGGGACCGTGTCCCTCACCGCCATCCACACCGGCAGCGACCTGAACAAAGACCTTCAGAACATCGCCTGTACCAAATCATCGTTTGTCAACAAAAATGCACTTGAAAGCCTGTTTCCCACAGCGACCGTGACCGAATACCAATCCGACGATGAAGCGTTCGACGCCCTCAGGAAGGGAACGGCGCACTGCATCGTCGCTCCCAGCTCACGCATAAAAACCATCGGCGACCGTTATGATCTCGAAGGTTACGAGACGGCCGAGCTCCCTGACACCTGTGAGCTCTCGTGCTGGATTTCGCGCGGAAAGCCCGAGCTGCTGGGAATCATCAACAAGGGCATCATCAATGCCGGAGAATCGCTCTCCGCAAGCAATTACTCCTCCACGTCGTACACGGCCCAGGAATCCAACACGCTTCAATTCCTTTATCGCAACCGTGCCGCCGTTGCAGCTGCCCTCATCGGTATGTTGTCGGTCGGTATCGTCCTGCTCATTTGGGCGCTCGTGCGCGCTCGACCGAGCGCAAAAAAGCCGACGCTGCCAACGCCGCTAAGACGGCATTCCTCACGCGCATGAGCCACGACATCCGAACGCCGCTCAACGGTATCCTGGGCCTTATCGAGATCGAGGAATTGAAGGAAGGCGATATCCAGGTCGCCCGCGAGAGCCGTGCCAAGGCGCGCGTTGCCGCCAATCACCTGCTCTCGCTGATCAACGACATCCTCGAGATGGGCAAAATCGAAGACCGCAAGCTAACACTGGAGCATGCGCCTTTTAACCTCAAAGAGCTCTGTGACAATACACTGGTGCTGTGCAAGCTCCGCGCGTCCAGTAACGCCATCACAATGCAGGACAATAGTCTGCCGTACGCCACGGGGCCATACATGATCGGCAGTCCCACCCATATCCGACAGATCATGATCAACCTGTTAGACAACAGCATTAAGTACAACAAGCACGGCGGCTCCGTCACCTTTAGCTCAAATACCAAGCCACTCGATAACGGGCGCGCGCTCTTTTGCTTTAGCGTTTCGGATACCGGCATTGGTATGACTCCCAAGTTTTTAAAGCATATCTATGAGCCGTTTGCCCAAGAAGGTGACGATGCGCGCAGCAAGTTCCAAGGAACCGGCATGGGCATGCCAATCGTCAAGTCGCTTATTGAACTGATGGGCGGCACCATCGAAGTCACCAGTGAGCTCCATGTGGGCACCTCGTTCTACGTGGAGATTCCGCTCGATATCGACGAGAATCCCCAGGCGCGGGCGAATACGGTTGAGAGTGCGCCCGACTGCTCGCTCGCCGACATGAACGTGCTGCTCGCCGAAGACAACGAATTGAATGCCGAGATTGCCCAGGCGCTGCTAGAATCCGAGGGCATCGTGGTCACCCGCGCCGCCAACGGCAACGAAGTCGTCGATCTGTACCTGTCGCATCCCGCCGGCAGCTTCGATGCCATTTTGATGGACATCATGATGCCGGACATGGACGGCTACGAGGCAACCCGCGTGATTCGTCTGAGCGAGAAGGTCGATGCAGCCGATATCCCCATCATCGCGCTCACCGCCAACGCCTTTGCCGAAGACGCCAAGGCGGCACACGACGCCGGCATGAACGCCCATCTGTCCAAACCGCTCGACTTTAACAAGCTCAAAAACATACTCGCCCGCATCAAGAAAAACGGATCCGTTTCGCTATAGTTTGTGCTCAACCACCACGCACGACCAGAAAGGAAGCCAACGATGTTTAGGCCCTTACGTCGAAAGAAACGCGCCATCACCGACGAGGAAGCGCGCAAACTGCTCGCCACCTGCAAGCGCGGCGTCTTTGCCGTCAACGGCGACGATGGCTACCCGTACGCCATTCCCGTCAACTACTTCTTTGACGCCGAGCACGACAAGATTTATTTCCATGGCGCCAAGGCCGGCCACAAGGTCGACGCACTCAAGCGCGATGACAAGGTCTGCTTTACCGTTTACGGCAACGAGTGGTACCAGGACGGCGACTGGGCTCCCTACGTTATGAGCACCGTGGTCTTTGGCCGCTGTCGCCTGGCGAATGACACCCCCGCGTTTATCGAGGACAAAGTCCGCCAGCTCGCCCTTAAGTACTACCCTTCTGCCGAGGAGGTCGAAGAGGAAATCGCCAAGGACATTAAGGGCGTCCAGCTCTACGAGATTACGATTGAGCATCTTTGCGGCAAGCAGATTCAAGAAAAGTAAGCCTCTCAGCAGGTCTGCGCCCAATTGCTACAGATGCTTTACCATGTGGGGCCTTCTAGCCAACTTGGCAGAAGGCCCCACATGCAGCGCACGCTTACCGTGCATTAAAAACGTAGCGGTCCAGGCGGTCGCACGCTTCCCTCACGCGCGAAAGCGGCAGCGCCAGATTCACGCGAATGTGGCAGGGCCCGTGGAACGGGCGGCCGTCCTGATACCCCACGCCCACGCGCGCCCCCTCGTCGAGCAACCACTGAATATCGCGGCCATGCTCGCGGCACCACTCGGTGCAGTCCAGAAACACCATGTACGTGCCCTGCGGACGCGAAAACGCGACGCCCTTCCAGTGCTTTTCTGCATACGTGCAGAAGTACTCGATATTGCCGGCAAGCACCTGGTTGAGCTCATCAACCCACTCATAGCCCTGCGGCTGGTAGGCACCGATAAGCGCATGCATGGAGAGGACGTTCATCTCGTTGTAGTGGGTCTTGTTGGACACGGCGCACACGCGGTCGCGCAGCGTCTCGTTGTAGATGATGTGGTAGCTGCCGACCAGGCCCGCCAGGTTGAACGTCTTGCTGGGCGCGTAGAGGGCAACCGTGCGCATGCGAGCATCCTCGCTCACCGACTGCGTCGGGATGTGCTTGTGTCCCGGCAGGATGATATCGGACCAAATCTCGTCCGAGATCACCACGCAATCGTGCTGGCGATAGATGTCCATGGCGCGCTCGATCTCGTCGCGCTCCCATACGCGGCCGCAGGGATTGTGCGGCGAGCAGAACACCGCGGCATGGATGTAGTTTTGGGCGAGCTTGCGCTCCATGTCCTCAAAGTCCATGCGCCACACGCCCTGGTCGTCGAGCTTAAGCGGGCTGTGGACAATACGATAGCCCGCGGCCTCGATGGACTTGGTAAAGCCGATGTAGGTAGGGCTGTGGACTAGCACCGCATCACCTGGCTGGACATACGCGCGTAGCGTCGACACGACACCGCCCAGCACGCCGTTTTCGTAGCCGATATGCTCCGGCGCCAAGTCCTCAACGCCGTTGCGACGGCTCTGCCATTCGATGATGCGGTCGAAGTACTCGGGACGCGGATTGAAGTAGCCAAACATGGGGTGCTGAGCGCGCTTGATGATGTACTCCTGAACCGTGGGCACCGTGGCAAAATTCATGTCGGCCACCCACATGGGAATGCGGTCGAAGCCCTCGTCGGGTGCGTTCGGAGCCATGCCGGGGATCTCGCCCCAGGAGTCAACGGCGATGGAGTCCATGCCGTGGCGGTCGATAAGCGAGCTAAAGTCGTATTTCATGCTGGGCTCCCATGCAAAGTTGATTGTTTTGGTAGGCGTTATTGTCCACCAGCGTGGGCGATTTTGGGATGGGGTTTGGCGCCTAATTTGACGGGTGCGGACGAATGGCTGGTTAGTCTTGCGCGTCGTTGACGGCGACTACGGTTAGCTGGGTTTCATCGACCGCAAACGATATGTCGAGCCCGGCGTAAGCCAAGTGATAAACGCGGTTTGGCTCGTGCTTGCTGCCCGCGCGGCGCGGGTCTTGGCGAAGGACCTCGACCAAGCCGGGGAGCTTTGCGGGCGGGACCATATCCTGCAGTGCTTGCGGAAACTCAACATCGAGCTCTTGCCACGGAGCATCCTCGATCCAGCCTCCGGTCGCATCCGGGTGGCAGTCCGCAAACGGAATGTAGGGCTTGATGTCGTAGATGGGCGTGCCGTCGCGCAGGTCGGCCCCCAGCACATGGATGATGGGACCATCGTCGGTAAGCTCCATGCGGTCGAGCTTGACGCAGGTAAGCCCAATGGGATTAGGGCGAAACGGACTGCGCGTGGCAAACACGCCCACGCGCTCGGCTCCACCCAGACGCGGCGGGCGCACAGTTTTCGACCACTTGGCATTGGTGCCGGACCTGTCCTGCGTCTTGGCATCGGTAGCTATGTCCTTAGCCGTGCCGCCGGGCGTTCCGTTTTCGAAGCGTCACAGCAGCCATAGGTGAGAGAAGGAGTCCAGACCCTCGACCGCTGCGTTGGAGGCAAATTCCGGCTCAAAGACAATGCGTCCCTGCAGATGGGGCGCCAAAAAGCTGTTGCGCGGAATGCCAAACTTCTGCGGCAGATCGGTATGTATGTGTGCAATAGGTTCCATGCCGGTCATTGTACGGCATGGAGGTGTGGGGCGTTGCGCGCAATTCTTCGCCGCGGTTCCCCGTCGTGCAACCAACGGTTGCTTGGAAGGGCACCTGCTGCCGCGTATGCTTAAGCCATCAACCAGCAGAAAGGAGCCACCATGGCCTTTGCAGAAAAGCTCATCGCTGTCCGTCGCGCCCATCACCTTACCCAGGAGCAGCTCGCCGCCAAGCTCTTCGTCACACGCCAAGCCGTCAGCCGTTGGGAACGCGGCGAGGTCACACCGGGCATCGACATGATGAAGCTCATCGCCGCCGTGACCGACGAGCCCCTGTCTCACCTGCTCGAAATGCCCGAGCACTATTGCCAGAGCTGCGGCATGATACTCACGCCCGACGACTGCGGTACCGATGCTGCGGGCGCCGCGACCGATCATTACTGCAAGTGGTGCTACGACCACGGCCAGTACACCTACGAGACCACCATGGAGGCGATGATCGAGGACTGTGCCCCGCGGCTGGCACAAAACACCGGCATGTCGCTCGATGAAGCCGTCTCGCTCATGGGCGCCGTGCTGCCGCAACTGGAACGCTGGCACACCGTGCAGGAAAACGAGGAGCGCTACGGCGCCGAAGCGCGGGCGCGCTATGGCGATGAGGCTATCGATGCAGCAAACGAAGCGCTGCTGGACATGGACCCCGAGACATGGAACGACATGAAGGAACTTGAACGCGCTGTTCTGGGCCAGCTTTCGATTGCCATGGGCATTGGCGACCCAGAGAGCAACGAGGCTCGTAAGCTTGTCGCGATGCATCGTCGCTGGATTGCTCTCAACTGGGGATGCGAGCCCCAAGACGAGGCGTACCTGGGCCTCGCCCACGGCTATCTTGCCGACCAGCGCTTTGTTGACTACTACGACAAGCCCTACGGCACCGGAGCCACGGCGTTTCTGGTCCAGGCCATCGAGTCGTCACTGGTCCGCGCATAGACCGCGGCAGCTTTGGGTATTTCAATCGAAACCTCAACCGATTGGAGACCTATGGCTACTAATCATGAGCTCATGCTCTACGTTATGACCGGCTGCCCGTATTGCATTAAGGTGAAGCGCTTCCTGGCGGATAACGGCGTGACCATTCCCGAGCGCAATATCTCGACCGATACCGAAGCCGAGCAGACACTCATCACCGTCGGCGGAAAACGCCAGGTTCCCTGCCTGTTCATCGACGGCAAACCACTCTACGAATCGAGCGACATCATCGCGTGGGTACAGGAGAACCTGCTCTAGTATGCGCATCCCGTCCGTCCCATAGTCATTGGGGACGCTCTTAAATGACCAGTCGTTAAAGAACGTCCCCGATGACTAGCTAGTCGTTAAAGAACGTCCCCAACGGCTAACTAGCCGTGGAAGCGGGCTATGGGCGCAAGCGGCTGTTCGCGAAAGACACGATCGACGGCGGCGCGGTATTCGTCGACCTTTTTAGTCTTGCGCACGAGCTTGTGGACGGTAGCGGGGTCGGCGAAGGCGCATTTGGCGTAGAACCACCACTCCTTCATGCGAAAGACCGCGTTACCGCCAATCTCTTCTGCATAGGCAGCAAACAGCGTGTCATGGAAACGCTGCAGCTCGGCTGCCGTGGCAGCAGGACCGCCGTTGACCATGCGAGCCAGAGCGGGGTTCGCGAGCAGGCCGCGCCCCAGCATTACATGACGTGTGCCGGGATAGGCCTCCACCAGCGCATCCATGTCCTCAAGATCAAAAATATCGCCGTTGTATGCCACCGGAAACGGCGCGCGCTCCAGCGTCTCGCCATAAAACTCCTTGCGCGGCGTGCCCGTATAGCGGTCCTTTTGTACGCGCGGGTGCACGATCAGCTCTGCCAACGGTATGCGGCAATACAGATCGAGCACGCGCTCGTATTCGTCGTCGCTCTCCAGCCCCAGCCTGGTTTTTACCGACACCGGCAACGGCGAACGTTCGCACACATCGCTCAAGAACACTTCGAGCTCGTCCAAGTGGCGCAAAAAGCCCGAGCCCTTGCCCTTGGCGACAACCGTCCCCGAGGGGCAACCCAAGTTGAGATTGACCTCGCGATAGCCCATGTCGGCGAGCACCTGTGCCGCCCACACAAACTCGTCCGCGTTCTTGGACATCAGCTGAGGCACTACGTTAAGCCCCTGGTTATTGGCAGGATCGATCTCCTTAAACGCCTTGCCACCAAAACGGTTGCCAACCCGCGGCGGCGGCAAAAACGGCGTGTAATAACAATCGAGCGCACCGAAGCACTCCGCATGCACGCGACGGAACACATGCCCGGTAATCCCCTCCATAGGGGCAAGCGAAAGAATCATCTACTCTTCTCTCATATCAACGGATGTGACAAAGGAACCGCCCCCTTGTTACATGCATTATGCCTTGTGCTCCAGATGATTCACAAGGCAGAGGCAGCAGCTTGACGATAATCACCCTTCCATCCGGCGCCTCATGCAACGAAGGTGAATGGTTTTCCGCGAAGTGAACGAGTGAAATCGGACCCTCGATGCATCGACACTTTTGGAAGGCCAATTCCTGCGGTTTTAGCGTCGAAAAACGTGGGTGCTTCAAGGGCCCAAATTAGGTCGTTCACTTCGCGGGAAACCATTCACCTTCGATTTGCTGTTTGTGGGCATCGGCAGCGGCTTCATGCTCCAAAAGACGACGTTCGCGATCAAACGATCACCAACAGCACGCTGTTGACCGCTATGTATGAACAACAGACATCCTCCACTCATCTATACTCAAGAGCGTGTGCGCATCGCCCCCGAAAAACGATGAGAGTCGAGGCCCCCATGCAGCAACTCACCGAGCAAGAAAAGAAACGCATCCAGCGGTACTGCACATACCCCAAAATCGCAGCGACCGCACTCGTCATGTCGTTCGTAGCATGCCTGTTGATGTTGCCGCTCCAAATGATCAACGATATCGCGTTCCACCAAAAGGAATTCCAACCCGCGGGCATATATACCGCCATCGCACTCACCGTAATCGAACTTGCCATCTTTTGCTATTGCGCCCTTGCGCCACGCTTTGGAATGCAGGGCAAACAGTGGAAGGAGTTGCAGAGCAGACTTGCGGTAGCCCAAACCAACAAAGACCGCTCCGCGGAGGTCGCCGGTGTGCTTGCCACGCAAGCTGCCGGCCGCCTACTCAAGAACAGCGATAACGATCTCGCGCGCGACCTGGGAGGTGCCGCCGAGGTCGCCAGCGCCGTGGGGGCAGTCGCCACGGCAGCAGACGTGCTGGCCGAGACCTCGAGCAATGCCGAGGCCATGGCAAACGCATACGGCGTGACGATTCCAAGCGTCAAGAAGCAGATCATGGCTCTCGCGGTGTTGCCCGTCATTGTGCTGCTTGGCGTCTACATCCCGCAGTTTGTCCAGGGAAATAACGAGCTTCAGGCAAGAAAGGCTGCGGCCGCCGAGCAGCTTGCCATCGCGCAAGATGCCTTGGAGCCCGTGTGCGAACGCGTCGCGGCAGACGACCCATACGAGTCGTATCACGACTACGGCTACCGCATTATCGGCTATCTGCGCGATAATGACCTTGGCGCTCAGGCAGCCTATGTCTACCTTTCTTTCGATACAGATGGCATGCTCACGGACGTCGATTACGTCAGTCAGATCGACCCCGAGGCAAGCCTTGCAGACAACCTCGCCCGCGCCGAGCAGGATATCGCGACGCTCTGCGCCCCGCTCAACGGGTTGGACATTTCCGTTGCCACGCCTGACCTCCTCGCGCCATGTAGCCTGTCGGATGAGTTTAAGCAGGCATTTTTGGCCGGATCCTTATACGAGGAGATCAGCATCAAGACGGAGGACGAATCCATCAAGTCGTACTACGCCTTTGACACCGAGCCCAAGGAAGAGTTCGACGAATACACCCATCCGGAAATTAGGCTCATGCTCTCTGCAAAGAAGAGCTAGAAGCTTGCGTTCTGATTTCTGCTCGCAAACGCCGTCTATATCTCGAGGTCTAATACTTTTCCCAGAAGTGAATGGTTGTATTTGGGCCCCCGAAGCATCGACATTTTTAGACGTCAAAACCGCAGGATTTGACTGGCAAAACCGCAGGAAATTGCAGCCTAAAAGTGTCAATGCTTCGGGGGTCCGTTTTTACTCGTTCACTTCGCGGAAAAGTATTAGACCCCGATTTCGCAAGGGTCTCAATGTGACAAAGGGACTGTCCCTTTGTCACATTATTCGGAGCGCAGGGCCTCCACGGGATCCTTCCTGGACGCGCTGCGGGCGGGCAGCAGGCCGGCAACGACCGTCAGTAACACCGAAATTGCAATGAGCACCAGCGCATCCTGCACGGGCAGGCTCATCAGATTGGGTACCTGCTTGGCAGCAAGTGCCCAGGCATTGACCGGAAAACTCACGAGCACCACAACGACAATGGCAAAGATGCCGGCAATGAGGCCCTCGATAAAGGTCTCGGCGTTGAACACGTTTGCCACGTTGCGCTTCGACGCGCCGATCGCACGCAGGATGCCAATCTCCTTTTTGCGTTCCAGCACGCTGATGTAGGTGATGATGCCGATCATGATGGAGCTCACCACCAGGCTGATACTCACGAATGCGATGAGCACCAAGCTGATGGTGTTCACGATGTCGGTCACCGAGCCCATGATGATACCCATGTAGTCGGTGTACGAGATTGCCTGCTCATCGTGGCCAGCGGCTTTGACCTGCTTGTTGTACGCATCGATATGGTCGAGCACGCGCTCCTTGGCCTCAAAGTCGCGCGGGAAAATCTTGACCGAGATGGGGTCTGCCTCGTCCGCATAGCCCAACGTGGTCAGATTGTTGTCGTAGGTGAGCTTCGACGCCTTCGCATAGCTCATCATGAGCGAACTCAGGTCCTCGGCGTCCATGTTGAAGTGAATGGCATGAGCAAAGGCACTCGCATCCACGTGCATGGCGCTCGCCAGGTTGGCAAAACTCGAAGACATCTGCGTCGCCATCTGACCCATGAGCCCTGCCGCGCCTGCTTTAAGCTGGGACGATACCGTTGTCGCTATCTGGTCGCTGATTGTCTTGGCCACCTGGTCCATTGCCTGTTGCAGATACGGAGTCAGCTGCTTTTGCACATAGTCGGTCATCGCCTGCTGCAGGCGCTCGGCCAGGGCATCGCCGCCGAGCGCTTTGAGCTGGGCCAGGATTTGCTGGGCTGCTGCATCATTCTCAAGATACGCCGAGAACGCGGCGGCAAGCTTTGACGCGTCCTTAAGATCATCGGGTGTCAGCGCCTTAAACTGATCAGACTGCAAAAAGCCCTCAAACAGCTGGTTGGCAAGCGTTCCCACCTGCTGCATTTGCTCGGGCGTGAGTTCCAGACCGTCAAAGATGCCCGAGAAATCTGGGGCCGGCGCTTTGGCCATGATGTCGCTGAAGTCGATGTCCCTCCCAACGTCCGAAAGGTCAATGTCCAGCCCGGACAAATCGATACCAGAAAGGTCCATACCGCCGGCCGCACCCGAGAGCGCAGACGCATCAAACGAAAACGCACTCTTGAGCGCCGCCTCGTCCACACTGAACATGCTGCCCAGATCAACGCCTTGCTTGGCCTCGCCTTGCAGTTCGTCGAAGGTTTTGCCCGTAAAGACATCCGTCTCGGGGTGGGCAAGCTGCTCCTGCACAATCTGCGAATCGGCGGCGCGCTCCATAAGCTGGCGAGTCAGCGCATGCGTGTAGGCAATGCCCGGGGACAACGCGCTCGCGTTGGCGGTCTCGTTGGGTCGTACCACGCCCACAATGTGCACGTCAATACCGTCGGCAACCTTGGCAGCCATAAAGTCGGCGTCACCAGACATGTCGGTCCACATGCCGGTCTCTTCGTTTTTGCGATAGGCATCGGCCGGCGACAGCACCTTAAACGTCGTGGACAACGCATCATCGTAGGTAAAGTCGGTGCCGGACTCGGGCGTCTCAATCTTGCCGTCGGCTGTCATAGCACTGTTAACCAGGTCGTTGAGCTCATTGATATCCAGCGCGCCGATGCTGTAGAGCGTGTAGTCGCCCACCGTACCGCGGCTCGAAAGCACCATCACGGCTTCGTTGGCGGACGTGGGCCAGTGACCAGCGACGACATCGTACTGGCTGTCGAGCAAACTCTGGTCGTCGATCATCTCGTTAAAGACCGAGGTTCCCATGGATTCCATGCTCACCGTTGCCGCCGAGCTCGCGCCTCCACTCATGGCCTCGGTCATAGCGTTGGGCACCAGCCGGACGGGCTTCTCGTCGCCCTTACTCGAACGATAGACAACTGGCGTCACGCCGTAGCCGTACTGAATGGCGTTGACTTCTTTATCGATGCCGTCGCCACCGGCATCGAGCCATGCCTTAAAGCTCGTCATGTCGTTGGACTTAACGCTCGCAAACATATCCTTTACGGCCGTGACCACGGGAATTTTATCGGTTCCCTTAGCTTTGCCACCAGTACCGTCGGATAAATCCTCGCCGTTGGACGCCTCGTCATCCGCAGCCCCCTGTCCGCCCATCATGGACGACAGGTCGTAATCCTGCTTGGAAATGGTGAGCGGGTAGCTCGAAAGCGTATCCTCCTCGACCTTTTTGATGTAGCCGTTTACGCCGTTGGACAGCGCCAGAATCGCCGCAATGCCGATAATGCCAATCGAGCCCGCAAAGGCCGTCATGGCCGTGCGACCCTTCTTGGTCATAAGGTTGCGGGCAGAAAGCCCCAGCGCCGTCACAAAGCTCATCGAGGTTTTGCGCGTAGGCTTGGCCTCGCGGCGCGTGGCGTCAGCGACATCGAAGGGATCGGAATCGTCGGTGATCTTGCCGTCCGCCAGGTTGACAATGCGCGTGGCATATTGGTACGCCAGCTCGGGATTGTGCGTGACCATGATAACCAGGCGGTCGCGCGCCACGTCCTTGAGCAGATCCATGACCTGTACGGATGTCGTTGAGTCCAAAGCGCCGGTCGGCTCGTCTGCCAGCACGATCTCGGGATCGTTAATCAGGGCGCGGGCGATGGCCACGCGCTGCATCTGTCCGCCCGATAGCTGGCTCGGGCGCTTGTTAACGTGCTCGCCCAGGCCGACTTTCTCCAACGCCTCGCGCGCACGCTGGCGGCGCTCGGCATGCCCCACGCCCGTGAGCGTAAGCGCCAACTCCACGTTTTCCAAAATGGTCTGATGCGGAATGAGGTTATAGCTTTGGAAAACAAAGCCGATGCGGTTGTTGCGGTAGGCATCCCAATCGCGATCGTGAAAATCCTTAGTCGAAATACCGTCGATCAGCAGGTCGCCAGAATCGAAATGATCGAGTCCGCCGATAACGTTGAGCATCGTGGTTTTACCCGAGCCCGAGGGACCCAGAATGGCCACGAACTCGTTATCGCGAAAAGACAGGCTTACGCTGTCGAGCGCCACCTGCGTAAACGACTGCGTAACGTATCTTTTGCAAATACCTTTGAGCTCCAACATGGACGGCAACCTCTCCCACGCGGGCGCACTCGCCCACTCTCCCCCGCCGTTCGTATTCGACGCGTTTGTCCTACTCTATCCCCATTTTTCACCGACACCAGTGAGGAATGTAGGGAACCGCGCCAAAAAACGAACGGAACGGCGCCCAAAAAAGAGGCCCCAAGTGGGGCCTCTATATGGTGGAGATTATCTTGAAAGGCAGCGGACTACTCCGCACAGCGACACACGATCCTCGCGATGCTTTACGTGTTTTTTACTGCTCGCTATTCGCAATCGCCTGGTCGATAAGTTTGTTGAGTGCAGCGCGCTGCTCGGCGGAGCTGATGGCTCCCACGATGGGCTCCCCTACGATGTTGCCATTCTGATCGATGACATACGTTGTCGGGAACGAGAACAAATTTGACGTGAACTTACCGGCCTCGCTATCCGACTTGAACCAGATGTTCTTATACGTCACGCCCTTCTTGGCAAGCTCCTGATTCAGTTTCTCAAGATCGCCCAGCTCGCCCACGCACGGCTTGCAAGTAGTGAACCAGAAGTTCATGACGGTGACCTTGTTCTTAGAGAACAGCTCGTCGCTGTTCACGTCGTTGCCATCCAGGTCCTTGCCCGTAAAGCTGGGGAACTTCGTCGCCTCGTTCGAAGCATTGGCACCAGCCGTCATGCCAGCGGTCGAAGCGTCGACGCTCTCGCCTGCACTCGGCGTGCTTCCACAGCCGGGGAACTCCTTCTCCAGGCTCTCGAGCTTGTCCTCGATCTCCTTGATCTGCTGTGCACCGGCCTTGAGCGTCTTGAGCTCATCCGCCGTGAACTCATCCTTGGCGCCGTCGATGGTCTTGAGCAGGAAATCGCCGTAATTGCTGCCGTCCTCAATCATTGCCGAGTCTTTATTTGCCGCATTGAATACCTTTTCCCACAGCGCGTTATCACTCGAAAAGATCTCGTTCTCCTTCTGCATGAGCTTCGCATACAGCTCGGCGGCCTCGTCGGCATTGGCCGGCTTCTGCGCAGTGAGTTCTGCGATCTTAGGATCGGAGCTCGCAGATTCGCTCGCATTGCCGCCAGGTGCCGAGCACGCCACAAGACACAAGGCCAGCACCGGCACCATAAACAGGGCCGCAATCTTAGAAAGCTTCATAGTCGTTCCTCCGTTTTGTCGAAGCTTGTTTACTTTTTATCGGCGGTCAAGGGGAGCTTTTCCGCCGACACATCCAGGCCATAGCGATAGCTAATGGCATCGACGGGACAGGCCCCGATGCACTTTCCGCACCGGATGCATTCGGCATGATTGGGTGCGCGGACCACATCAACGTCCATCTGACAAACCTTTGAGCACTTGCCGCACGAGACACATTTGCATGCGTCAACCCGAATCCCCAGTAGGGACACCCTATTCATGAGCGCATAGAATGCGCCGAGCGGGCAAATCCATTTGCAGAAGGGGCGATAGAACAAAACGCTCAGCACTACCACGGCAATGAGAACGACAAGTTTCCAAGTAAAGAGCTGTCCCAACGCAGATCGAATGCCGGCATTGGCAATGGCCAGCGGAATGGCGCCCTCGAGCACACCCTGCGGACAGATGTACTTACAAAAGAACGGGTCGCCCATGCCCACGTCGTTAACCACCAAGACGGGTAGCAGCACCACGGCAAACAGCAACACGACGTACTTGATATACGTAAGCGCCTTGAGCCTTTTTGTCGAAAGCTTTTTGCCGGGAATCTTGTGCAGCAGCTCTTGCAGCCAGCCAAACGGGCACAGAAAGCCGCATACAAAGCGTCCCAGCAGCACGCCGAGCAAAATGAGCGTACCGGTGACGTAGTAAGAAAAGTTGAACTTGGATGAACCTACCGCCGACTGGAACGACCCGATGGGGCACGCACCCGATGCCGCGGGGCACGAATAGCAATTAAGTCCAGGTACGCAGACTGTTTTTCCCGCGCCCTGATAGATGCCGCCTTTGGCAAAGTTTGGCAGGTGAATGTTGGTAATAAGTGTTGCCGCCGCCTGAATGAATCCGCGAAATCGGGCCAAAACATGCGACGCAGTGTTTTCTCTTTTATCCAATTCCGATACACTCCAAGCACAGCCTAATCGCTTTGGCCAGCACGGCATCCGCCTCGCCACGCATAACGCCAAAGCACACCATGGCAATTCCGACGATCAACAAAGCGACCTGTACCACGGGTTTTACCGCTTTGAACAACCTGACCACTCCTTTCGTTACGCGACCATTGGACCATATCGGCTATAAAATCCGTGTTAAGCGCGATTTGGAATGTGCAAGGAGACCGTTATGCGTATTTTGATCGTCGAGGACGAGCAGGCGCTGTGTGACGCAATCGCGCGCAGCTTGCGAAACTTGGCGTACAGCGTCGACTGCTGCCACGACGGGCAGGAGGCGCTCGACCTGCTGGGCGTCGAAGTCTTTGACCTCGTGGTACTCGACCTCAACCTTCCCCGTATCGACGGCATGACCGTACTCAGGGAACTTAGGAAAACTGACTGCGAGACTAAGGTACTGATTCTGTCCGCACGTGGCGAAGTATCCGATAAAGTCGCTGGACTCGATGCCGGCGCCAACGATTACCTCACCAAGCCGTTTCATCTGGACGAGCTTGCGGCAAGGATCCGCAGCCTTACCCTCAGACGCTTTACACAAAGCGACATAGTTTTAACCTGCGGAGAGCTCCGCTTTGACACCAAGGCGCGCATCGCCTCCGTGAACAGCGAGGCTCTATCTCTTACGCGCAAGGAAACGGGAATCTTGGAATACCTGATGCTTAATCAGGGGCGTCCGGTAAGTCAGGAGGAGCTTATCGAGCACGTTTGGGATAGCAGCGTAAACAGCTTTAGCAACGCAACCCGCGTTCACATCTCGTCACTCCGCAAAAAGCTACGCAGCACTTTGGGATACGACCCGATTCGCAATCGGATTGGAGAGGGCTACGTTATGGAGGATAGCGAATGAAAAGGCTTTCCCTGCAATGGCGCATAATGATTATGACGGCACTGCTCACGTGTGCGGCATGCGTGCTGACGAACTGCCTGGTCGGCTATACGGGCATGCGCTACATGGATGCCATCGGCAGTAACATCTCGGCCTTTAACGCAACCGGCGAAGATTCGCCCCAGGCGTTCGACCCAACGAAAGCGACCCCCGATGACAAGATCACGATCGTCGTAAACGACGCACAGGAGTCTTTTGGCACGACAACCTGGTGCATCACGGCTGGAGTCACACTCCTTGGCGGCGTGCTGGCATACTTTGTGAGCGGCCGTGCGCTCAAACCGCTACGAGCTTTTGCCGCCCAGGTTGAGCGTGTGCAGCCTGACAACCTAAGCGAAATCAGACTCAGTGAAGATGTGCCCACCGAGCTACAACGATGCAGTGCCTCTTTCAACGACATGATCGCCCGTCTTGGCGAAGGGTTCTCTGCACAGCGTCAGTTTACCGGCAACGCCGCACACGAGCTGCGCACCCCGCTCGCCCTTATGCAAGCACAGATTGAACTATTCATCTCCGAGCACTCCGGTTTGCAATCCGAAACAGCCGAGCTGCTCGGCCTGCTACAAGAACAAACCGAGCGCATGTCTCGAATGACCAAGGTATTGCTCGAGATGAGTGAGCTCCGCAGCGTTCCTTGCGAGGACGATGTTGAACTTGGCCCCTTGTCCGAAGAGGTCCTCGCCGACCTTGCGCCACTTGCCGAGAATAAGGACGTAACCCTCGATTGCGCCGGAGACGCTTTAGTAATCGGGAACGATGCGCTCCTCTATCGGCTGGTGTTCAACCTGGTCGAAAACGCCATCCGTTACAGCCGCTCCGGCTCGACTGTCAACGTCTCCATCAGCGGCAGCGACAGCCACGTGCTCCTGCGAGTCAAAGATGAGGGCCCGGGAATACCCAAGCAGTACCGAGAGAGCATCTTCCAGCCGTTCTTTCGTCTAGACAAATCCCGCAGCAGGGCATACGGCGGCGCGGGACTCGGACTAGCGCTTGTTTGGGAGATTGCAGCGCTTCACGGTGGCACGGTAGAGGTCGAAACAAGTTCCGAGAATGGGACCACCATGCTCGTAAGCCTTCCAAAACGATCCGCAGCGTCAACCGAACAGTAAAACGAAAGGGGTCCCGAGCAACAGGAGTACAATTGCTGCTATTGTTGCCAGCTGTTGGGAGATGGAAGATGGACTGCGATGGCTACCCATGCGTTCCCATGCCGTTGATGTGCACCGCCTTTGTGCCGGGGCAGATTGACGCTGCGGTTGCAGGCATTTCCAACCCCAATTCGCGTGCCATTGCCACGGCAGAAGCGCTGTACTTTCGCGGACAGGCCACGCTCGCCGCCGAGACAGCACGCCCCTATCTTGACGCCACCGACCCCGCACTGCGCTATTCCGCATGCTTTATCTGCGGATATGCCAGTCTGTCGCTCAACCGTATCGCCGACGCCCGCCGGTGCCTTGCTGGCATCCTCGATACGCCGGCCGACGAGGAATCGCCCGCCATCCACGCCACGCATATCCTGTTCGCCTCGGCCGCGAGCGTCCTGCTGCACTTGCCTTCCCCGTATTCTGCCGAAGAGTTTTATCCACTTGCGGCGCATCTACCCGAAGGCCTGCGCCTGTTCGCCAGCTACGTGATGGCGCATGCCCTGTACCTGCGCGGCGAATACGGACGCAGCCTGGGCATGGCGGAAAATGCCCTGATCATGAAACAGGGAGGTTATCCCATCTCGGAGCTGTTCCTGCACCTGGCAGCTTCCATGGCATGCATGAGCCTCAAGGACATCGACGCCGCAAAAACGCACTTCGGAGCTGCTTGGAACATTGCGCGCCCCGACGGCCTTATCGAGCTCATTGGCGAGCACCACGGCCTTTTGCAGGGGCTCATCGAGGCATGCCTAAAATCGCAATACCCTGACGATTTCGCACGCATCATCGAGATTACGTATCGATTCAGCTACGGCTGGCGGCGCATCCACAACCCCGATTCGGGCGAGGACGTGGCCGACGATCTAACGACCACGGAATTCACCATGGCCATGCTCGCCTGTCGTGGGTGGACCAACGCCGAAATCGCACGCCATATGGGAGTATCGCCGGGCACCGTCAAAAACCGCCTATCCGGCGTATACGCAAAGCTTGGCATCGGCACACGCGCCGAGCTGGTCACGCATATGTTGCGTTAGCGGCCGGGCTGCCCGGCGTATCAAAAGCACTCCGGAGGCTTGACGCTTTCGCGCGCTTAAATTGGACACTTTGGCCATCGAACGGCACTACCGCCACGGGGCACCTTCTCGCAAAATTGGATTATTTCCACCGATATTTGCGGGATGGGAGCCCAAAATGCTTGATCGCCGTTCGTTACTTATCGCCGGAGCATCCTCGCTGGCAGGCATCATGCTGCCTCGCGTGCCAGGAAGCAAAAATGCATTCCTGCTGCCGTTCGCGCCCACCGAAGCCTATGCCGACGAAAAAGACCCCTTCAAGGTCTTGGTGCTCTCGCGCACCATGTTCGGTGTGGTCGTGGTCGACGTCGCCAACAAGAATACGCCCATCACGGGTGCCCAGGTCACGCTCACATCGCGCTATGCCGCAGGCAAGCAGCTCACCGCCACGACCGATGACGAAGGCACGGCCATCTTTGAGGTCGCGCCGCTTTCGGAAGGCTACGTGAACGAGGCGACGCTTCTCGACGCGTACGACTTTAACGGCGGCATCTCCATTAGCATGGCGGGCTACCGCGATGTCGAGATTCCCCTCGCGCGTATCCAGGGTGGCACCGCCATAACCGCGCCAACGCGTCCGCTTTCTGACGGCGAGCCGTACTTTCGCCAGCTCACATTCGACGAATGGGACATCCAGTACGCCGACGCCACGTTTATGGCAATGCCGAAGGACGACACGGCAAACGAGCAGCCCGATACGCATGCCTTTACCGTGCAGGCACATCTGCCACAGGGTGGACAGGCAACGCTGCGCATCAACAAAGTGACGCCTGCCGCGGGCAGCTCATCCGAAACCGTCACGCAGATCGGCCAGATCAAGGCCAGCGCATCGGGCGCGGATAATCTGGCGACGTTCACGCTCGAAGACAAGTTCCTCGATACGACATCGGGCCTTCTGGAAGAAGGGTGCAAGCTGCGCTTCGTCCTCGACTATCAGGACAAAACCTACACGCTCTCCTCCCCCATGGCCGTTGTCACCGCGCCGGCCGCAAAGGCGGAATCGGGCTCGACCACCATCATTCCCACCACCATGGACCAAGAGATCACTCCGTTTGATTTTCCGGCGGCGTTTCCCGGCATCGGCGGCAATAAGTTCACGTGCTGGATGCCCTCGTTCCCCATTTTGTTCGATTTCTCGTTTGCCGGGTACGTGCTGTTTGGCGGAGGATACAAACCGGTCGGCTACATGAACGATTCAGGAAATCCGGATCCGGAGTACTGGAAGAAATCGCCGCGCGAGTCGGGCGCCAAGCAGGCAAACCGCTACCTCGACGAAATGGAGGGGAAGTGGAATCAGTACAAGAGTATGAGTGCCGGTTCGGGCACCGATCCAAGGAACACCAAGCTGCTTCGCCACCATTGCACGCTGCTGTTCACGATGGATATCGCCACACAGCTGTATGGCTCGCTCGCCTACGATTGGGTGGGCAAAACCTGGGGCAACAACAACGACCCCGCATACGGCAATATTAAGGCCCTCTTCCAGGTAAGAACCGACCTCAATTGGACCGAGCAGTTCACCTTGGGACCGGTGCCGTTTTTCCTAAACGTCAACCCCTGAGTGCTGGCGAAGCTGGCGCTCGCCGTGGGTGCCCACACGCACGGCAGCGGCGCGGCGTTTATTAAAAACATTTCGCTCGACTATTCAAACACGTCGGGCTCGTTCACCATCCAGATCGGGCTTGCTGTCACCTTTGGAGCCGGCGTTGCAGGCGTCGCTTCGTCTGCCGTGCGCGGCGCTGCATCCCTCACGCTGTTCATTGGGTACGAGAAGGCAGATGGACACCAGCTTCCGCGACTGCGCGTGGGTGCGGACGTCGATGTCGATGTGATACTCCAGTTCGTAATGTTCAAGTGGACCACCAAGGCTTGGTCGGGGTCGTGGCCCACACTCCTCGATTCGTGGAATATGTCGGTGAACAATGGCAACCAGTATGTGCTCCAACGCTCTGAGCTTGCATTGGGTGGGGATACGCCTTACACGCTGGATGCCTGCTTCGGCACGCCCGGCAACATCGAGGCGGGCGGCGTGCCGCAATTTATCGCATCGGCCACCATCGACACCAACGCCGAGCTACTCGCACGCGCCGAGGTTGCAGCCACCGCGATAAACGTCGCGCCTGTCGTGCGCGATTGGGATCAAGCGGTCACGCGCATTGAGCTCGAGGCGGATGCAGAAAGCGACGACACGGGACAGATCGAGCATTTCGTCCATGCACTGATAGAGAACGACGAAAACGCCGCGCCGATGTATGCGTACACCCATATCGGGCAGGCGAAGGACGCCGTTGCGGACCCCAACGCCAATTCTGCTGGTGTATCGGAGGACGAGCGTGGCGGCTTCAAGCCCTCGAGCGACAACGTGCTGTTTACTGGCGTGCTCAGCGAAGCTCACATGAAGCTGGCAATGATCGCCGGCGTAGAATGCCTGTTCCGTATCGCCTCGGTGCGCTACGGCGACAATGGCCGCTCGCGCCTAGTGGTGCACACAAAGGCAAACGGCACGTGGTCTGCCCCCATGCCCGTGGACTTCCCCCTTGGCTTTGGCGAGGGCGACGTGGAGCGCGACGGCATATTCGATTACGACTTCGACGTAGTGGAATATACGGACGGAAGAGAAAACCAGGACGCTTACGTGCTGCTGGTCTCGGGCGAGCGCCCCGACGGCGACAACACCCTTTTCGATACGGCAAGCACAGCCGGCATACTGTCCGTTGTGCGCCTGCGCATAAGCAACGACGGAGTTCGCGTGATGTCTCATACGTCGTGGCGCAGCATCTCGCGCGGCCGCCTTCAGGAGGATGGCCACCATTGTCTGCAGTGTCCACGCATCACGGTGGGCAAGACGCTGGTCGACGGGCGCCTGTCGGGCGCTTACCTCCACCGCCGCGGAACCACCGCAGAAAAGGCGCTCGGCAGCGAGGCTGAGGTTGCGCTGGAGTGCTTCACCCTGTGGTCGGACGTTTCGGGCGACAGCCTGACGTTCCGCCAAGTTCACCGCTTTCCGCAAGCACCGTCGAGCATCGAGCTGGGCGAGCCCGAGAATATCAACGGCAAAATGGTGGTGCCCGTTGCATACGAGACTGTAAGCGGTTGTGGCTGCGCATCGTACGCCGTGATCGGCCAGTCCATCGCGGGCTGGGGCGTTATGTCGCCAGATGCCACAGTACCCCACGCGGTGCCGTGGCCGCAGCACACGGGCTTTTTGGCAACTGTCAACGAGCAGCTGCAGCATGTTACGTGGACGCGAGGCGCATCGGCGTTTGCAGCGACACCCGTCGGCGCAGCTGGCTGCGGCCCGGCATCGTTCAGCATGAGCAACAACGGCAGGTGCGTGCTATACGTCGAGAACACTGACGGCAAAGTGGGGCAAACCTACGACGAAGAAGGCGAGCCGGTGGCGGTAATGGGCAAGCATTTCCGCATCTTCGCCAGTACGCTGATAGACGATCTGTTCACGGAGCCATTCGTGCTCTGCGAGTTGGAGCACCCCATCGATCAGATAACGACATTTTTGACCTCGGGCGGCATGCTCTCAGCGCTTGCCACGCACATCGTGAGCGCCGAGCAGAGCGAGGCAGAGCTACACGGCATCGAAGTGCCCTTGGTGGCGTGTGCCACTCCGACGGGCGCGGTCGCCACCTCGGGCGCGGTGGTGCCCGGAGCAGCAGGCGAATCCTTCATGGTCACGGTGCGAAACGACGGCAACACCTTGCTGACCGCCGGCACGATCGATCTGTACCGAGAGGGCTCCAGCCAGCCGTTCTCCAGCACATCCATCGGATTCGGAGTGAACGCACGCATGGCTTCAATCTACGATCCAGAGCTTGCCGAGGACGCTTCGGCCAACGACATGGCACACGTGAAGTACGCAGTCGAGACGCTGGGCACACGTTTTGCGACGCACCCGCTGGTTGCCGACAACGGCAACGCCGTGCTGGCACCGGGTTGCACGGCACAGTTCCGCATGAGCTTCGCCATCCCCGAGAGCTGGAGCGACGAAGTGGGCAAACGCGTAACGCTGTATGCGAAGGCGCGTGACCTGGTGGCACTCGATCCCGTAACGCTCGAGGAAATTCGACCGGGCGCAAACTCAGCGCTGGGTGCCGTGCTGCACGAGCTTCACGTGTCCGATGCGGCATGCGAACGCTCGGAAGTGCAGGTCGGCGTATGCGACAGCGCGGATACGGCAGGACTTCACGACGCCCCGATGACGGTAGACGGCGATGGGGGCTCGAGTGGCGGCGGTACTGACGAGGGCGACGGCTCCGGCGGAAGCAGCTCCGGCAGCGGCAAGGACCACGGCAATAACAAGCGCTCCGGAAAAGCGGGCGCGCTCGCTGGCACGGGCGATGTCAATGCTCCCCTTACGGCAGCCGCTGCAGCACTCGCCGCGGCAGGCGCCGGCCTCATCGCCTACAGCGCCCGCCGCACGGCGCTCGAAAAAGACACCGCCGATGAGGTCAATTCTGATAAGCCTCGCTAGCTCCTAGTTGCTTTTACGAGAGACGCCGACTCGGCTCATTGAACATCAAAATGGGCTGGTTCTGGATACCCAGAGCCAGCCCATTTCGCATTAGATATCATCAGGGGAGTCGAGTTCTGCCTCGAGCTTGGCACGGCGTCTTTTCGCCAACAATCCGCACGACATGTCTTCGACAGCGTATCCAACCGCAAACGCAGCAAGACACATTCGGCCGTCTTCAAACTTACTCGGACAGAGCCGACTCGGTTTTGTCCGAGTAAACGAATCTCCATCGAACTCCGAACGATTGTTCGATGGATTTCGTGTTGGTTGGAATCGTCTGTGGGCTGGGCTATGCTACCTTGACTATCTATATGACTTAAACGCAGCAAAGGAGCACCGAGAGAGCGAGTATGGCAAAAAACACCGCAAACTATGGTAACGACAGTATCCGCCAGCTCAAGGACGAGGAACGCGTACGCCTGCGCCCTGCCGTCATCTTTGGCTCGGACGGGCTCGACGGCTGCGCGCATGCCGCCTTCGAGATCCTGTCCAACGCCGTTGACGAGGCGCGCCAGGGCTACGGCAAGCTCATCACCCTTACCGCCTTTCGCGATGGCTCCATTCAGGTAGAGGACAATGGCCGTGGCTGCCCGCTCGACTGGAACCCTTCCGAGAAACGCTTTAACTGGGAGCTCGTCTTCTGCGAGCTCTACGCCGGTGGCAAGTATAACAACAACCAGGGCGGCGACTACGACTTCTCGCTCGGCACCAACGGCCTGGGCTCCTGCGCGACCCAGTACGCTTCCGAGTACATGGACGTCACCGTCTGGCGTGACGGTAACAAGTACTCCCTGCACTTTAAAAAAGGCAAGGTCGTCGGTGCCAAAAAGAAGGCACTCGAGATTGAGCCCAGCGACGAGAACCGCACCGGCACCACTATCAAGTGGCGCCCCGATCTTGAGGTCTTTACCTCGATTAGCATTCCCCACGATTGGTATCGCGAGACCATGCGCCGTCAGGCCGTGGTCAACGCCAACGTGACCTTCCGCCTGCGCATCGAGGGCGACGATGGCGAATTTTCCGAAGAGGACTTTTGCTACCCCAAGGGCATCGAGGACTATGTGCTCGAGAAGGTCGGTACCGACTACCTTACCGAGCCTTTCTTTATCGAGGCCGACCGCCGCGGTCGCGACCGCGAGGACCTGCCCGATTACAACGTAAAGATCACCGCGTGCATGTGCTTCTCGCGCACCTTCACGATGCAGGAGTACTACCACAACTCCTCCTGGCTCGAGAACGGCGGTTCGCCCGAGAAGGCCGCCCGTAGCGCTCTGACCAGCGCCATCGATGCCCACATCAAGCAACAGGGCAAGTACAACAAAAACGAGAGCGGCATCAAATGGCAGGACGTCCAGGACTGCCTGGTGCTGGTGACCAACTGCTTCTCCACCCAGACGTCCTACGAAAACCAGACCAAGAAGGCCATCAATAACCGCTTTATCCAGCAGGCCATGACGGCATTCTTTAAGGAGCGCCTCTCGACCTACTTGATCGAGAACAAAGATGCTGCCAACAAGATCATGGAGCAGGTGCTCATCAACAAGCGCTCGCGCGAGAATGCCGAGAAAACGCGCCAGAGCATCAAGACCAACCTGCAGCAGAAGACCGACATGGCCAACCGCGTGCAGAAATTCATCGACTGCCGCTCCAAGGACAAGAGCCGTCGCGAGATCTACATCGTAGAGGGCGACTCGGCAGCGGGCGCCATTCGCACCTCGCGCGATGCCGAGTTCCAGGGCGTTATGCCCGTCCGCGGTAAGATCCTCAACTGCCTAAAGGAGGACTATCCGCGCATCTTTAAGTCCGACATCATCATGGACCTCATGCGCGTGCTGGGCTGCGGCGTGGAAATCAAAGACAAGCGCATCAAGAACCTTGGCGCCTTCGACCTGGACAACCTCAACTGGAACAAGGTCATCATCTGTACGGACGCCGACGTCGACGGTTATCACATTCGCACGCTCGTGCTCACCATGCTCTACCGCCTGGTGCCCACGCTCATCGACGAGGGCTACGTGTATATCGCCGAGTCTCCGCTCTACGAGATCAACTGCAAGGAAAAGACCTACTTTGCCTACACCGAGCTCGAAAAGAACGGCATCCTCAAGGAGATCGGCGACCAGAAGTGTTCCATCAACCGCTCCAAGGGTCTTGGTGAAAACGATCCGGACATGATGTGGCTCACCACCATGAATCCCGAGACGCGCCGCCTGATCAAGGTGGAGCCCGAGGACGTCACCAAGATGGAAACCATGTTCAATCTGTTGCTGGGCAACGACGAGGCAGGCCGCAAGCGCCATATCTCCGAGCACGGCAAGGAATACCTGGACCAGCTGGACCTGCAATAGCAGCAAATCGATAACGACGGCCCATAATAAGTTCAAGAGGAAATCGTGGCAAAGAAGAAGACGAAGAACCAGCCAAAGAAAAAGCAGGTTAACGCCGAGAACGTCATCGGCCTGCACTCCGAGGTCACCGACCAGCCGATCACGCAGACGCTCGAGGTCAACTACATGCCCTACGCCATGAGCGTCAACGTCTCGCGTGCGTTCCCCGAGATCGACGGCTTTAAGCCCTCGCACCGCAAGCTGCTCTACACCATGTACAAGATGGGCCTGCTCAAGGGCGAGCGCCAGAAGAGCGCCAACATCGTGGGCCAGACCATGAAGCTCAACCCGCACGGCGACGCCGCGATCTACGAGACGATGGTGCGCCTGGCGACGGGCAACGAAGCGCTGCTCGCGCCGTTCGTTGAGTCGAAGGGCAACTTTGGCAAGTACTATTCGGGCGATCTGAGCTACGCCGCTTCGCGTTATACCGAGGCCAAGCTCTCCCCCATCAGCGCCGAGATCTTCAAGGACATCGACAAGGACCCGGTCGACTTCGTCGACAGCTACGACGGCGCCATGAAGGAGCCGCGCCTGCTGCCCACCACGTTCCCCAATATCCTCGTCTCGGCCAACAAGGGCATCGGCGTCGCCATGGCGTCCGACATCTGCGGTTTCAACCTCAACGAGGTCTGCACCGCCACCATGCACTACCTGCAGGATCCCGACTGCGACCTGCTCGAGTACATGCCCATGCCCGACTTCTCGACCGGCGGCGAAATTATCTACCGCCGCGAGGAGATGGAAAAGATTATCGAGACCGGCCTTGGCAGCTTCCAGATCCGCTCCCGCTGGCGCTGGATTCCCGAAGAGCGCATCATCGAGGTCTACGAGATCCCCTACACCACCAAGACCGATGTCATCATCGAACGCATCGTCAAGCTCTCCAAAGAGGGCAAGGTCAAGGAGATCGCTGACATCCGCGACGAGACCGACCTCTCGGGTCTGCGTATCGCTATCGACCTTAAGCGCGGCGTCGACCCCGACAAGCTCATGGCCAAGCTCTATCGCTCGACCACGCTGCAGGATTCGTTCTCGTGCAACTTCAACGTGCTCGTCGACGGCTATCCCCGTGTTATGGGCGTGCGCCAGATTCTGCACGAGTGGGTCAAGTGGCGTATTGAGTCCACGCGTCGCCGCATTAACTTTGACCTGGGCAAAAAGTCCGAGCGCCTGCACCTGTTGCACGGCCTCGAGGCAATCCTGCTCGACATCGACAAGGCCATCGCCATCATCCGCGGCACCAAGCTCGAAGCCGAGGTCGTGCCCAATCTTATGAAGGGTTTCGACATCGACGAGACTCAGGCCGAGTTTGTTGCCGAACTTAAGCTCCGCAACATCAACGAGGAGTACATCCTCAACCGCACCAAGGACATTGCAAAGCTTGAGGGCGAGATTGCCGAGCTTGAGGAGATTCTCTCGAGCGAAGACAACATCAAGAAGGTCATCAGTGACGAGCTAGCCGCGGTCAACAAGAAGTACGTGATGCCGCGCCGCACGGGCAGGATCGAGCCCCATGAGGTTATCGAGGTAAGCCTGGAGCCCGAGGTCGAGGAGTATCCGGTCACCATCATGCTCTCGCGCGACGGCTACCTTAAGAAGATGACCGACCGCGTGCTCAAGAAGGCTACCACGCTCAAGTACAAGGACGGCGACAAGCCCTTTATCGAGTTCCCGTCCTCCAACACGCACGAGCTGCTCGTGTTTACCAACAAGAGCCAGGTATACAAGTGCAAGGTTGCGGCGTTTGAGGACACCAAGTCGGCCCAGCTGGGCTCGTACCTGCCCACCGATCTTGAGATGGAACCCGACGAGAGCGTCATCTGGGTCATCGACCCCGAGGACTATAAAGCCGACGTGCTGTTCGTCTTTGAGAACGGCCGCGTGGTGCGCGTCGCGCTTTCTGGATACGTCACCAAGACCAACCGCAAGCGCCTCAAGAACGCCATCTACGGTGGCAGCAAGCTGCTGTATGCCCAGGTGCTCAAGGAGGATCGCGACATCGCGCTGGTCTCGAGCGACTATCGTTTGATGAACTTCAACACGTCACTGCTCAAGACCAAGACGACTACCAACACGCAGGGCGTCCAGGCCTTTACCGCCAAGAAGGGCCGCTCGGTCACCACCGTCGGCACAACCGAGGAGATTCTTGGCGCCGGCGTCTCGGCCGAGAAGTTCACCGCGCAGAGCCTCCCCTCCGCCGGTGCTCTCATGAAAGAAAACGACATGCCGAGTCTGTTTGACTAGGACGACGGCAGCCAAACCGTCATGGTTCTACAATGCAGCGGGGCCCGGAGCGCAGCAACATCGCGCTCCGGGCCCCGCTCGTTGCAACGTAGTCGGAATAATAGGAATCCCCGTTTTTCACTCCTGCAATCCCGCGGCACAAGACATGTTAAACCGTTAGCAAAACTTGCAAAAATTAGCAAAAGTTGCAAAAACTAGCAAAACCTGCAAAGGGGCCACCATGGATCGCAGCAAATGTCTCCGCCATGCCAGGCATGCTCGAAGATATTATCGAGCGAACCAAAGAAGCGGCAGATAGCCGCCTCTCATAGTCTCGCGCGTGCATAAGCGGCGTTCAGATTGAGCCAGTCGGCATCGATTGGACATATGCTCAGGAGACTCAGGGTACTGGCGCACGGGCATGAATGGCGTCTTCAGGCAACTCGAGAAGCATGACGTCGGGCTTCTCTCGAAACGACCTATCGAGAGCTTTCCGATAAAGACATTGAGTTTTTACTCGCGATGCTGCCCGATTCTGGCCCCAGCAGGGTCTCGGAGATAGCCAAACGCATGGGCGTCGCCAGCAACTACGCAAGCCAATACAAACGCCGCCTCCTGGAGGACGGCGTCATTGGAGAGCGCGGGCGTGGTCTCGTTGGCTTTGACATTCCCGCGTTCAGGGAATTCTTGAACGAGAAGGCGTTTTAGCACGCCGGAATTGTCCGCGGAAGCATCAACGCATGGCAATCAGCATTCCTCTTGGTAAGGATAGCAAGCATTTTCCACCAAACCCGATTGCCATGCGTTCTTCTTGTCCTTAGGCGAGCTTGCGAGCGAGCTCTCGCACCTCTTCCAACTTGGGCGAGGAGGCCATGCTGTCGCGCTCGGTCATGCCGCTAACGGTGACAATGCCCTGGTCCTCCCACTTGCAGTACGCGCATGTGGCCCTGTACATAGCAATCGCCGCATCATAGACGCCCTCGCTGTGGCTATCGAGCAAAAGGGCCGTCTTGGTGAACGGGAAGCCTGTAGCACCGAAGGCGTACAGGCGGTCGATGGCGGCCTTCTCCTGCGCAGTGATATCAAACCAGTAGATAGGCGAAGCGAAGACAACCATATCGGCGCCTTTCAGCGACTCGATCACGTCGGCCATGTCATCCTTCTGCACGCAAGTGCCCTCATGGGCGAAGCAATACTGACACCCCAGGCAACCAGCGATTTTCTTGCTGGCAACACGGACGACCTCGACCGTATTGCCGCCCTCACGCGCGGTCTCGGCAAACGCCTCAACCATGGTGTCGGTATTGGCGCCCTTACGCGGGCTGCCGCTCAATACAACGATATTCATAGAAATCTCCCTCCTTCATGCCGCAGGCGCGCGGCACACATTTTGTTGTAACCAAAACAGATGGAGCTATGCAGTCGCCTCGTTTCAGCTACTTCCACTTAGTAATAGGAGCCACTGGTCAAAAGCCTGTCAACATCAAAACAAGTTTTCAATCTATCGATTCTACGTGAGGCAATGGTCCCCATTTGATGCCCGCACTGTTTGCGCACTAGGGAGCAAAAGAATCTGGCCGCCGCTCAAATAAGATCACCGCCATCTTGCATAAACGACGCCATGTTAAGGTGCCTGACGCCATCCCTCTCCTGCAATAGAGGATCAAGCGTGAACAAGTAGCGCGGATACCCATCCCTGATGTGGCCGAACGGCCTGTACTCGCGCTCCTCGACGCCTCTGTCGGCAATCGACATAGAGACCTGGATGTAGGCGTAAGCATTGCGCCTACGAGCGATGAAGTCACACTCGAGCTTCCCAATACGGCCCACAGAAAGCTCGTACCCGCGCGATGCAAGATAGAGGTAGAGCACGTTCTCCAACGCCGGCCCGTAGTTAATCCTCGCATCCGTGTTCATGGCGAAATAGAAGCCGGGATCAACCAGGTAGTACTTCTCTTCGCGGATAAGCGATCGCCGAGACTTGAGATCGAACCTCGAACAGCGATAAAGGATCTTCGCGTCAACAAGAATCTGGATATACCGATTGAGCGTTTCGCGCTTGATGGGAATCTTCTCGACATCATTGAAGTACGCAAGGAGGTTCTTCAGGTTCGTCGGCGCACCAAAGTTGTTGATGAGATACGTCTGGACGGCATCGAAAACCGAGACATTCTTAATCTTGTTCGAATGTTTGACGTCCTTTTCAAAGATCTCGTGAATAACACTTTTGATATAGGTGCGCTTTTCATCCTCGCCCTCATACTCCAGCGCTTTGGGAAAGCCTCCAAGGGTCAGGTACTCGGTAAACTCTCCCACGAGAACGTCATTGACAGGCTTGCCGAGAAAACGCTTCATATCGATATATTCCGCAAAGTCGAGTGGGAACACCTCGAACTCGATATAGCGACCCGTCAGCTTTGTAACAAGCTGCCCAGAAAGCAGATATGAATTCGAACCGGTAATGAAAATGGACCAACCGCCATCTGTCCGGTAGCCGTTGATGAGCAGCTCGAATTCCTCTACGTTCTGAATCTCATCGATGAAGAGGTACTTCGTCTCCTCAGTGTCTGCTGAGGTCGACATGTCAATCAGATTTTCGAGCTCATCGGTCGTCTTGACCTTCCTGTTCTCCCGTGAGTCGAGGTCGATATAGATGATGTGGTCGCTCGCTACACCGGATTCCACAAGTTCATCTGCGATTGATTGCATGAGGCAGGATTTACCACACCTGCGAACACCGGTGATTACCTTGATCATCCCGTCATCGTGGTAGAAACCACGCATTCGCTTCAGATACTTTTCACGTCGGTATATACGCAAGATGCACCCCTTTTTTCAGTGTCCATTTTATCAGTTATGGGGGTACTTTTTTACATTTTATAAAAAAGCGTACCGATAACTTATTCTCGCTTAGTTTCGGAAGTCGAGCAGGCGGTCGCGGTAGTACCCGTACTGCGCTCGGCGCGCCTCGATTTCGGCGGGGATACCGTCGGTGAGTGATTTCGTTAGGGAGTCGAAGCGGTCGAGGATGTCGACGACCTTCTGCTGGGTGCCGATGGATGGGGCGGGAATCTCGACCCTCGATAAGTCCACAGGCGCGGCTTCGATTACCTTTTTCGGTTTAGCGTATTGCTCTTCAGATCATCGTGGTGTGCTCGTAGCCGCGCTCCACGAGGAGCCGCTCGGCAACGTCGAGAATCTTCTCGACCGTCTCCTCCGGGTACTTATTGCGTGCCACGGGCACCTCCGTCCTTGTTAACGCGACAAACATACCATGAGTGGCGTACGGGTCGAGAAGGGCTGGCGCCAAAAGAGCCCAACGACCGTTACGGCTTCGTTAGAAACGCGCCCCACCATGGATGGTGAACCCGAAAGGTAAGGCGCGCGGGCACGGCGACTCGGCCCGCGCGCCCGGAAGAGAAAGGACGAACCCATGGGTTACATGCTCGAGACGCGCGGGCTCACCAAGCGCTTCGGCCGCGGTGACCAGGCGCAGGATGCCGTGGCCGACGTGAGCCTTCATATCCGCGAGGGCGAGGTGTACGGGCTGCTCGGCCCCAACGGCGCCGGCAAGTCGACAACGCTCAAGATGATCTGCGGGATGCTGCGGCCGACGGCCGGGGAGATCCTCTTTGCCGGGCACGCCTGGCGCCGCGAGGACCTCTACGCAATCGGCAGCCTCATCGAGGAGGCGCCGCTCTACCCCAACCTCACCGCGCGCGAGAACCTGCGCGTGCGCACCACGCTGCTGGGCCTTCCCGAGAGCCGCGTAGATGAGGTGCTCGCCGCCGTGGACCTCGCGGACACCGGGAAGAAGCGCGCCGGGCGCTTCTCGATGGGCATGCGGCAGCGCCTGGGACTCGCGCTGGCGTTGATCGCCCGGCCACGCCTGCTCGTGCTCGACGAGCCCACCAACGGCCTCGACCCCATCGGCATCGAGGAGCTGCGCGACCAGATCCGCGGCTTCGCGGCGGCGGGTACGACGGTGATCGTCTCGAGCCACATCCTCTCCGAGGTGCAGCAGATGGCTGACACCATCGGCATCATCTACGGGGGGCGCCTCGCCTACGAGGATGCGCTTCGGTCCGGGCAGGACCTCGAGGAACTCTTCATGAGCGTCTGCCGGGAGGGGCGTCGAGCGCGCGGGGAGGTGGCGGCATGACGGGCGAGAAAGGCGGCCTGCTCGCGTGCCTGCGCGCCGAGGCCCTGAAGTCGCGCCACGCGGCGCCGGTTCGCCTGGCCGTGCTCATGGCGCTGCCGATGCCGCTGCTCGGCGCGATGCCCTACCGGGGCGTGCAGATCTTCAGCGCGTGGAACTACTGGTACGCGCTCTTCCTGCCCGTGTCTCTCTCGCTCGTGGTGGCGTGCGTCGCGCGGGCGGACGCGCGCACGCGGATGCGGGGGCTTCTGGGCCTGGGCTTCCCGCTCGGGCGCGCCTGGTGGGCCAAGGCGCTCTGGTGCCTCGCGCTCTGCGCGCTCTCGAACCTCGTGGTCTTCGGCATCTACCTCGCGGGATCGGCGTTCTCCTCGCAGGGCCTCACGGCCGCGGGCACGCTCACGATGCTCCTCTGCGCGCTCGCCAACACGGTGACCGCGGCGTGGATGATCCCCGCAGGGCTCTTCCTCACGGCGCGGCTCGGCATGCTCGCGGGCATCTTCTGCCCGCTCGCCACGCAGCTCGTGGGTGGGTTCGCCTGGTCGCTGATGCCGCTGCCGCAGCTCTTTCCGCCGTCGGCGAGCATGGTCATCCCCACGAGCTTCATCCCCGTGCTGCCGAGCGGCGAGCCACTCGCGGCGGACATGGCGCTCGGCGGGGCGCTCGCGGCGGACGGCATGCTCACACTGGCGGGCCTTGCGGTCTGCGCGCTCGCGTTCGCCGCGCTCACGGCGGCGGGCGCGGCCTGGTTCGCGCGCTCCGAGGAGAGGTGATGGCCGTGACACGACTCTCCGACCCGACGCCACGCATGACTCTCTCGCGGGCCCTGCTCTCCGAGGCCCTGCGCCTGGCGCGCTCCCCGCTCGCAGTGGTGCACCTCGTCTGCGGCCTGGCAGCCGGTCTTGCCTGCGGCGAGTACTTCTCCATAACCCGATGGGACCCGGCGCTGGGCGCGGACGCCTACGCCCAGTTCCTCGGCGCCCTCATGCCGCTCATGTCCGCCATCGTCTGCGGGCTCGCCGTGGACGAGGAGCGCGCTGCCGGGCGCCTCGCCAACCTCACGGCGGTCCCCTCGCGCGGGCGTGCCGTCGCGGCGAAGCTACTCGCCCTTGCGGCGCTCGGCGCGGGCGCGCTGGCCGTGGCGCTCGGCGTGTTCGGGGCCGTGCTCGCCGTCGCCGGGCGCCTGCCGCTCGGGCCCGCTCCGCTTGCGGCCGCCTGGGTGGGCATCGTGCTGGGCAGCCTGCCCCTCTACGCGCTGGGGCTCGGCGTGGCCCTGCGCCTCGGCCGCAACGCCGCCATCGGCGCCGGCGCGGCGGGGATGCTCCTCGCGTTCTTCTCAGTGGGCGGACTTGCGCACGGCCTCATGACCGGCGAGCTCACCGGTGCCCTGGCGACGCCCCTGAGCTGGGTGCCGCTCGCCTGGCCCGCGCGCCTAGGGTCGCTCGGGGTGGAGGTCTTCATCGACGCCGCACGCGCGGCGGGCCCTCTCCTCACGACTGCGCTCGCTGGCCTCGTGCTCACCCTGGCAGCCGCCGCCGTCCTTATCGCCTGGTTCTGCCACTTCGAGGACGGGAGGGCAGATGCGTAGGAAGCCGCTCGCCGCCGTGCTCGCCCTCCTCTCCGCAGCGCTCGTCCTGGGCGGGAATGCCCTGCTCGACGCCGGCTGGGGGGTCGGCGCTGCGCTCGATCGCCGACCGCGTGCTGCCCAACCCTGAGATCGCCATGTGGGCGCCCGCGCCCGAGCCCGGCAGCCACGCGAGCTCCTACGCCGACGCCACCGGGGCGGGGGCGAACTACGTCTACCTGGTGGACGCGGCGGACGACAGGGGCAATGTCCGAGAGCTCCAGCTCATCTTCTTCGGACGGGAGTCGAACGGCGAGGGCTGGCTCGAGATCGAGGCGCGCGGTGGCTCGGGTGTGCGCTACCGCGCGCGTGATGCGGCCGAGGCGCCCGCGGCTGCGCGCGGGGCTCTAGACCGCTGAGCGCGGCGCAAGTACAATGCAACGGGAGTTTCAGGAGGTCGAATATGGCGAGGATACTGGCAGTGGATGATGAGCGGGCGATCCTCGACGCGCTCGCGCGCGTCCTCGGCCGCGACGGCCACGAGGTCGTCAAGGCGGCGGACCCGACGGCGGTCCCGGGGATGGACCTCTCGCGCTTCGACCTCGTGCTCTGCGACGTCATGATGCCGGGGCTCGACGGCTTCGAGCTCGTGCGGCAGATCCGCCCGGACTTCGACGGGCCCATCATCTTCCTGACCGCGCGCGTGGCCGAGGAGGACGCCGTGGCCGGCTACGGCCTGGGCGCCGACGACTACGTCCGCAAGCCCTTCGGGGCCGCGGAGCTGCGCGCCAAGGTCGCGGCCCATCTACGCCGTGAGCGCCGGCCGCGCTCGCACGCCCTCTCCTTCGGGGAGGTGCGGATCGACCTCGGGGCGCGCGGCCTCGCCGTGGGTGGCGAGGCCGTGCCGCTCACGCCCACCGAGTACGCCATCTGCGAGTACCTCGCCCGCCACCCCGGGCAGGTCATGAGCCGCGCACAGATACGCGAGGCGGTGCTCGGCTGGGAGAGCGACGCCGACGACGCGGCCATATCCATGCAGGTCAGCCGCGCCCGGAGGAAACTCTCCGAGGCCGGCGCCGACCCGATCGCGACCGTCTGGGGGATGGGGTACAAGTGGCAGCTCTGAGGACCGGGGCGCGAGGTCGCGGGGGCATGCCGCTCTCCTTCGTCATCGCGCGCTACTTCGCCTACGCGTTCGCGGCGGTCGCCACGGCGTGGCTCGCCTCGTTCATGGCGCTCTCCGCGGCGATCAACGCGGGCTTCGTCTACGAGGCAAGCTGGGGGCCGGCCAATACGCGCGAGGTCGCGGAGGGCCTGGCACGCGACGGCGTCTGCGGGCAGCAGGACGTGCCGACGGCGTACCGCTACCTCATCCTGAACAAGGACGGACACGTGCTGATGACAGACCTCGAGGGCACGCGGCTCGAGGGCGCGACGGAAATGGCCCGTGCGGCACTCGCCGCGGATCCGGGCACAGTGGAGATCGAGGGCGGGGGCTCGGGCCTCACCTACGCCGCGTTCCCGCTCAAGGGCGGCGGGTCCTGCGCACTCGTCAGCGAGTACCTGCCGCAGTGGGTCTCGCGCGACCTCGCTGGCCTGCTTCCCAACCCGCAGAACCTCATGCTCGTCGGCGCCGCGGCGGGAAGCGCGCTCGCGCTCGCGCTCGTGGCGCGCCGCGCGAGCCGCGTGATCTCGCGCAAGATGGCGCCGCTCGCGGAGGCGGCGGGGCGCGTCGGCGCGGGGGAGCTCGACTTCGCGGTCGGCAGCACCAACGTGCGCGAGGTGAACGACGTCCTCGCCGCGATGGACGCCATGCGGACCTCCCTCGCCGAGTCGCTCGAGGCCCGCTGGGCCGCGGAGCGGGGGCAGCGCGAGCAGGTGGCGTCGCTCGCCCACGACCTCAAGACGCCGCTCACCGTGCTGCGCGCCAACGCCGACTTCGTGGCGGAGGAGCTGGAAGACAAGAAAGACGCCGACCTCGCGGCCGCCGCGCGCGACATAGCCGGCAGTGTCGAAAGGCTCGACGGCTACGTGCGCCTGCTCATCGAGGCCTCGCGCGGGTCCGGCGGGGCGGAGAGGGCCCCCATGCGGCCGGCCGAGCTCTGCGAGCAGGTCCTCGCCGAGGCCGCCCAGATCGCCCGGGCGCGAGGCGTGACGCTCGACGCGGCCACGGGCCCTGCTGTCGCGGGCGCGCCCGAGGCCCCGCTCGACCGAACCGCCCTGGCGCGAGCCGCCGCGAACCTCGTGGCCAACGCCGCCGAGCACGCGCGCTCGCGCGTGGCGGTCTCCTGCGACGTCGAGGGCAGCCACCTCGTCATCGAGGTGTCCGACGACGGACCGGGCTTCTCTCCCGCCGCCCTCGAACGCGGCTGCGAGCGCCTCTTCACAGACGACTCCTCCCGCTCCTCGCGCGACGGAGGCCGCCACTACGGGCTCGGCCTCCACGCCGCCTCCGAGGCCGCGAGCGCCCACGGGGGCTCCGTCTCGCTCGCCAACAGCCCCTCGGGCGGCGCGGTGGCCACCATCGCGGTCCCCCTGTGAGGGCCTGACGACTCGGGCCCCGCACACCGGCGTGGCTCGCAACCAAACGCTTCCCGGATGATAATGCCCGTTGCGGGGATCGCCCTGGCTAGTCGCCGCCCATGTGCATGAGCATGTCGGCGATGCGAGTCGCCATCTCGTCCGCCGCTGGAATGAATCCTTACTCCCATTCCTCCGAATACCGCCCCATGCCTTGTCGTCTTGAAACACGGGGAGTAAATGGCGAAATCGCAGATGAAAGGGAGTAAAAAGGCAAAGAAAAAGCCTCCATTCCAACATGGGAACGGAGGCTCGATTATCGTATTTACTCACCGCCGTCGCTGGTGGCTTTGCCGTGACTCTCGTACGAAACGAAACTCAGCGGCACAGTGCGGCACTCAAAAGTGCAGGTCAGAACCCTGTCAGCCTACTCCCACTCAGTGCCTAATCCAGTCCGAGTGTTGTCGATGCGTGTCGCGT
>UQNU01000014.1 GCA_900542555.1 uncultured Collinsella sp. | reverse complement strand
CTACACTTCTAGCTTCGTCGGCAGCGTCAGATGTGTATAAGAGACAGGCTTTAAGCGCGTGGGCATCTATGACCCGCATGGCCGCATGAAGCGCGACGATGTTCGCGCCAACTGCGATATCTTTATCGACAGCTATGAGGACCTGGATCTGGCCCGCGTGCTTTCGTTTGAGGGATAGGCGAGGCTGTGGCTTGCAAGGTATTAGTGGTCTGCGGCTCGCCCGTGGTGGCGAGCGCGGATCTGTTGCATAGGCTAGCAGGGGAGTGCGGCCACGTTGTCGCCGTGGACCGCGGGCTCGACGCGCTGCTGGGCGCCGGCCTGAGCTGTGACGTGTATGTGGGGGATGCCGACACGGTGAGCGACGCTGGTCGTGCGTTGGTCGATGCCGCCACCGACTTTGAAGTTGAGCGCCACGACCCGTACAAGGACTATACCGATCTGGCGCTGGCGCTCGATTCCGTCCGCCGTCGCTGGCCGGGTGCCGAAGTGGTTGTGACCTGCGCCACCGGTGGCCGTCCCGACATGGCCCTTTCCGTGCTGGGGTTGCTCGCAGGCTACGAGGATGCCCCTATCTGGATCGCCGAGGACAAGGTGGTAGCTCGCATCCTTCGCGCAGGCGAATCGTGGACCATCGAAGGTGCCGAAGGCAAGACGTTCTCCATCATCGCCATAGCCCCTGGGACGGTGGTAAGCGAACATGGCTTGGAGTGGGAACTAGATCACAGCCCCCTGGGCTTGTTGGCCGACACGGGCATCAGCAATGTGGTCAGGTCAACAGCCACGATCCAAGTCCACACCGGCACCGCCATCGCTTACCTCTACAAGTAAGGTCTATCCACCGTCCCAGGAAAACCCGTAAGTAAGAGATTCAACCCAAAAAAGTCCTTGCATCAAAGAAAGTCTTCCCCTATAGTATCTCCTCGTAACGGGGGCGTAGCTCAGCTGGGAGAGCGCTTGACTGGCAGTCAAGAGGTCAGGGGTTCGATCCCCCTCGTCTCCACCATCGTGAATACAAAGGCCTTCGGAATTCCGAAGGCCTTTTTTCATGTCAAAATGCCTCGCTCACATATCCTCAGCTACGCCAACAAAAAGTTGCACAATTTATTTCCCATGTCTGTACGTAGTTTGTTAGACAAACGCGATTATCGGCGCTGCTCGCTGCTTCATTTGGGCTTCAGGAACGCCCTTAATTACCGCCAGCACCCCAATAACCTGCATCAACGTGAACAACATCCCAAAACAACCCCCTTAAGCACGTCAAATGAACGATATGTTGTCCAACGCAGCCCAAATCAGTTTCGTTATCAGCTTGTGCTAGAATACCTAACGTTACATGAGTTCAACTGTGCTCACGGGTCCAGCAAGCCATAAAGCGCAGGGTCGATCAGCATCCGGCCGTAACGGCGGTGCCAGAAACACCACGAGCTCCAATAAAGAAGTCATGCAACGTTATTTATTTGTATTGGGTAAATCCATGATGCAATTAATAGCATGCATGCCAATAAGAAGCAGTTTTACAGCTGTTTGCGTGCGGTCCAGTTTTGTTCCCGCTTGACTGGTTCGCACGCAGCCAGCTGGAGATGCGGTCTTTTTGCGATACACGGCCGCATCTCTAGCAACTGCGCTTATACATACCGTTCACGGTGGGGCAGAGCCACGTGCTTGTCTGACTGAGCTCAGGGTTTGAATATGGAGCGCCTTCGCGCATAAGCGCCCTGGCGAAGCCATACCCAAACCCCGTGAGCCACACGTAAGACAGCAAGGGGGTGGTGCTCGTGTGGTATGTGATTCAGGTCATTAACGGTCGCGAAGACGTAGTGCGCGAGCGCATCGAGCGTGTGGTGCCAGCGGGCGCCATACAGGAGCTCTTTTATCCCCAGTTTCAAACCGAGATCAAGGTACACGGCGAATGGGTCAATACGACCAAGCCGCTTTTTCCCGGATATCTTATCTGCGATACGGCAGATCCCCGCACCGTGCAACAGTATCTGCTGCGCATGGACGACTTTGCCCGGGTGCTTGCCCAGGACGGTCAGTTTGTGCCGCTGGCAAAAGAAGAGGTCCAGCTTATTGGCGGCTTTACGCATAGGGGAGACCGCGTAGTGCCCATGAGCGAGGCCCTAAAAGACGGAGACCAGGTCATTGTGACGGGCGGTCCGCTGTTGGGCCACGAAGGCCTTATCAAAACCATTAACAGACGCAAGAGCACTGCTTATCTGGAGCTCGACCTATGCGGCCGACGCGTAACTACGCGCGTTGGCCTTGCAGTGCTTTCGGCCGAGCAGCGCGTAATGCGAAACCTTAAAAAGGCGATCGCCTAGCTGTTGGCGACTGTTTAACGGAGCAAGGGGGATCCCCGAGGCGGGGATAACGGGATCAATAGGGAAGAGAAGAACTTATTTTGAACACCAAATCTAAGAGCGCAAAGCAAAAAGGGAAGTTGAGTGCGTTTGAACCGTATGCGTTGATGGCATATGATATTGTGGCAACTTTTATTGCCGTGTTTGTCGCATCATGGGGAACGCAGCATTGGGCGACGCTCAACGGGGCAGCCGGTGCATGTCCGGCTATTCTTGTTCTTGCGCTTGTTAACGTTGTCGTCTTTTGGTTCTTCCATATGTATAGCAGCTTGTGGCGCTATGCAAGCATTTCCGAGGCTGGACGTATTGTTGCTGCTGTAACGGTAAGCTCAGTTATTGGCGACGTTATCTTTAACGTGTTATTTGGCAAGGGCATGACCCTTCGTGAGGACGTTATGGCATGGGCTGTCGTCCTCATTATTTGCGGTGGCGGCCGTTTTGCCATACGTGCAATATATGGTAGCCAGCTCTGGCGCTTTAAAAGCAATTCCGATGCGCATCTCCCGCGTACGCTCATCGTAGGAGCAGGGGAGACCGGCTCTCTCTCCATCAAACGTATGCTCAACGGAGACCCTGATATGATCGGTGATCCGGTTGCCGTTGTTGACGATGACCCCAATAAGCAAAACCTGCGTATTCATGACGTAAAGGTCTGCGGTACTTGCGCCGATATCCCTACTATTGCGCACGATTGTGAAGCGGAGCAGATTGTCGTGGCAATTCCGAGCGCCACGCATGAAGAGCGTCAGCGTATCTATGACCTGTGCATGAAGACGGGTCTTAGGGTCCTTACGCTCCCCAATGTCCGCGATATTCCGCAGGATGGTGTAGGCAGGGTTGCCCTTCGTGAGGTCGAGATCAGCGACTTGCTTTCTCGCGAGGAGAAGTCGCTTGATCTTAACCAGATGGGTTACGTTACCGGTAAGCGCATTTTAGTCACGGGCGGCGGCGGATCTATTGGCTCAGAGCTTGTACGCCAGCTGCTTCCGGCTAAGCCTGCGCAAATCGTGTTGTTCGACATTTACGAGAACACTACCTACGAGCTGTATCACGACATCATCAAGACCGCTCATGATCAAGGCACTGATATTCAAGTCTATATCGGCTCCATTACGCATCTCCCAGCGATTACCAAGGTTTTTGAGAAGTACCATCCTCAAGTTGTTTTCCACGCGGCAGCCCACAAGCACGTTCCCCTTATGGAACACAACGCCCGCGAGGCAATCGAGAATAACGTTTTTGGCACACTCAACGTCGTGCGTCTTGCTGACAAGTACCAGTGCAGCCACTATGTGCAGATTTCTACCGATAAGGCGGTTAATCCCACTAACGTAATGGGTGCCACCAAGCGTATGGACGAGATGATCGTTCAGTATTACGCGGCAAACAGTAAGACCATCTTTACGGCTGTTCGCTTTGGTAATGTTCTTGGTAGTCATGGATCGGTTATTCCGTTGTTTAAGCGCCAGCTTCGTGAGGGTGGCCCTATCACCATTACGCACAAGGACATCACTCGTTACTTCATGACCATCCCGGAGGCCAGCAAGCTTGTCATTACTGCCGGCGCCCTGGCGCATGGCGGCGAGATTTTTGTACTGGACATGGGTGAGCCGGTCAAGATCTACGACCTTGCCATCAACCTTATTACGCTAAGCGGTCTTAAGCCTGGCAAAGATATCCAAATTAAAGAGGTCGGTCTGCGCCCTGGCGAAAAGATGTACGAGGAGCTCCTTATGGACAACGAGCAGCTCCTGCCTACCAAGCACTCCGAGATTCGCATCTCTACGGCCGAGGCCGACAAGATGGAAGAGATCAAAGACAAGCTTGAAAAGCTTCATAACTGCCTCGACAAGGATAACGATACGGTTAAGTCCGTGCTCGCTGAGGTTGTACCTAAATATCATCCGCAGTTTAACGATTAGGGATAAGGAGTCACGATGGATATCAAGCCCTTTGAGAACAAGGTTTGGCTAAGCTCGCCGACCATGCACGGCGATGAGCTCAAATACATTACCGAGGCATATGAGACCAACTGGATGTCGACGGTAGGGGAGAATATCAACGAAGTCGAGCGACAAATGGCCAATAAGATTGGTTGCGGCTATGCCGTCGCCCTTTCTTGCGGTACGTCTGCGCTGCATCTTGCCATGAAACTCGCTGGAATTAAGCCTGGGGATGAGGTCCTTTGCAGCGATATGACGTTCGACGCTACGGTGAACCCGGTTGTTTATGAGGGCGGTGTTCCCGTTTTTATTGATACCGAGCGTGACACTTGGAATATGGATCCTGTCGCTCTTGAAAAGGCCTTCGAACTGCATCCGACTGCAAAGGTCGTTGTGGCGGCGCATCTTTACGGAACGCCTGGCAAAGTCGAAGAGCTTCGTTCAATTTGCGATGCGCACGGGGCTGTTCTTGTTGAGGATGCTGCTGAGTCACTTGGCGCCACGTATAAGGGTCGTCAGACTGGCACGTTTGGCGACATCAGCGCCATTAGCTTTAACGGCAATAAGATCATTACCGGTTCCGCTGGCGGTATGCTTTTAACTGATAGCAAAGAGGCAGCCGATAAAACGCGCAAATGGTCGACCCAGTCGCGCGAAGCCGCTCCTTGGTACCAGCATGAGGAGCTTGGTTATAACTATCGCATGAGCAATGTAATTGCCGGTGTCGTGCGTGGCCAGATTCCGTATCTGGAGGAGCATATTGCCCAAAAGAAGGCTATTTACATGCGTTACAAAGAGGGCTTTAAGGGTCTGCCGGTGAGCATGAACCCCTATGACCCTAACGTTTGTGAGCCTAACTTCTGGCTTTCTTGCCTGCTAATAGATCCTGACGCAATGTGCAAACAGGTTCGAGGCGAGAGTGAGGCACTTTACGTAAGCGTGCCTGGCAAGAGCTGCCCCACCGATACTCTTGAGGCTATTGCCGCCATTAACGCCGAGGGTCGTCCAATATGGAAGCCTATGCACATGCAGCCTATTTATCGCATGAATGCTTTCGTGACGCGTGAGGGCAATGGTCGAGCTAAGACCAACGCGTATATTTCCGGCGGTGCAACGGGTACAGATGGCTTGCCTTTGGATGTGGGCGCTGACATCTTCCATCGTGGTCTCTGCCTGCCCTCCGACAACAAGATGACTCCCGAGCAGCAGGACGTAATCATCGAAGTTATTAGGCGTTGTTTTGAGTAGGATTGGTAACGAGACGTTCTATCAGCGATATGGCAAACGAGTCATTGACCTGTGTCTGTCTCTTGTCCTGCTCATTCTCTTCTGGTGGGTACTGGCGATCGTGGCAATTCTGGTGCGCGTAAAACTGGGCAGTCCTGTGCTGTTCCGCCAGCCGCGCCCCGGCCGCGACGAGAAGGTGTTCAACCTATATAAGTTTCGCACGATGAACGACGATCGTGACGCCGACGGAAACCTGCTGCCCGACGAGCGGCGCTTGACGAAGTTCGGCCGTGCGCTGCGCTCCACGAGTCTGGACGAGCTGCCCGAGGTGTTCAACATCGTGAGGGGCGACATGGCGATCATCGGGCCGAGGCCGCTTCTAGTCGAGTACCTGCCCTACTACAACGACCGCGAGAGGCTCCGCCACTGCGTGCGACCCGGTCTCACCGGCCTCGCGCAGGTCAACGGGCGCAACTCCCTCAAGTGGGGCGAGCGCTTTGAGCTCGACGTTGAGTATGTGGAGAGCATCGACCTCGCCAATGACGTTCGCATCTTCCTGAGGACGATCGGCAAGGCGCTGAGCCGCAGCGACGTCTCGGACAATACCGCCGCAACTGAAGGCAACTTCGCGGAAATCAGGTCCCGCGAGATCGCAAGGGGGAAAGCAACCGATGAGTAACGGAACCAACATCCTCATCCTGAGCGCGGGAACGCGCGATAAGGTCGTGCAGTACTTCAAGCGCTCGCTCGCGGGCCGCGGCAGAGTGCTCGCTACCGACATGAGTGAGTACGCACCCGCCATCTACGAGGCCGACGAGCACTTCATCGTACCGAGTATGACCGACGAGGGATACCTCGACGTCATACTCGGGATCTGCAGAGACAACGACGTCAAAGGGGTTCTCTCTCTCATCGACCCCGAGCTCTCTCTGCTCGCGAAGAACGCAGGTCGTTTCGAGGCCGTGGGGACCACGGTCATCGGATCCTCCTACGACCTTTGTGAGCTCGCGCTCGACAAGTTCGAGATGTTCAAGTGGCTCTCCTCCCACGGCTACCGCTGCGCACGCTCCTGGATGGACCGCGGCGAGTTCCACCGAGCCCTCGAATGCGGCGAGGTCGGGTTCCCCGTGTTCGTGAAGCCCGCCAGGGGCAGCGCGAGTCTCGCCATTTCCAAGGTCTCGGACGCCAATTACCTCGACCTTATGCTCGCCCAGGGCGACGGGCTCATGATCCAGGAGTTCCTGGACGGCCAGGAGATCGGCGCCGATGTCTACGTCGACATTGTCAGCGGTAAGGTCGTCTCCATCTTCACCAAAAAAAAGCTCAAGATGCGTGCCGGCGAGACCGACAAGGCCGTCTCCTTCAAGGACCCCGTGCTCTTCGAGCTGATCGAGAGGTTTGTGGGGGAGACCGGCTTCAAGGGCCAGGTCGACATCGACGTTTTCTATATCGGCGGTGAGTACTACATCTCTGAGGTGAATCCGCGTTTCGGCGGAGGTTACCCGCACGCCTACGAGTCCGGGTGCGACCACATCGAGCTCATCGTCAACAACCTCGATGGCGTGGCCAACAAGCCGCGCATAGGGGAGTACGACGAGGGGATCGTTATGATGAAGTACAACGAGATTATGACGCTGAGGGGATAGCGGCATGCGGGTCCTCTTTCTGAGCCAGAGCCCCATGGAGTCCGGGGACACCGGCATATACACCGATCTCCTTAGGACGTTCGCCGAGCACGGTCACTCCGTTTACGCCCTCTCGCCGAGGGAAAGGCGTACGGGCCTGCCCACCGAGCTCGCACGCGTGGGCAGGATTAATATCATTCGCGTTGCGGTCGGCAACATAACCAAGACCAATCTGATTGAGAAGGGCATCTCGACGCTCTCCATTGGAGGCAGGTATCTCGACGCTCTCAAGCGTTTCGCCCCGGGCGTCGATTTCGACCTAGTGCTCTACGCAACGCCTCCCACCACCATCTCGGGTGTCGTGGAAAAGGTTAAGCGCGCGACGGGCGCCAAGGCTTATCTTCTTCTCAAGGATATCTTCCCGCAGAACGCGATCGACCTCGGAATGCTTAGCAGGAGCGGTCCCAAGGCGCCGATATACGCTTTCTTCAAACGCAGCGAGAGAAAGACCTATCAAGCCGCGGACTGGATTGGCTGTATGTCCCCGGCCAACAGGGACTATCTGCTCGAGCACGAGCCTTGGCTCGACCCGTCGCGGGTCGAAGTCAACCCCAACGCGATTATCCCGCGCGACCTCGCCGGGGAGGATCCTGAGGCCTTCCGCTCCAAGTACGGACTGCCCTACGACGAGAGAATCTTCGTCTATGGCGGCAACCTCGGAAAGCCCCAGGCGATCGATTTCTTCATCGAAGCGCTCCGCGAGAACGAGAAGGACCCCGCGGGGTTCTTTCTGATCGCAGGCAGCGGAACTGAGCGCCTCCTGCTCGAGGCCTACTTCGAGCAGGAGGCGCCCGCCCATGCGAAGCTCCTGGGGTCGCTCGGACGCTCCGAGTACGACACGATGTTGTGCGCTTGCGACGTCGGTCTCGTCGTTCTTGACCACAGGTTCACTATCCCCAACTTCCCCTCCAGGGTGCTCTCCTACATGCAGGCGGGGCTGCCTGTTGTGACCGCGACCGACGAGGTTTGCGACATGGGCAGGATCGCCGAGGCCAATGGTTTTGGCGTTGCCGGGTCGAGCGCCTCGGCGGAGAGTTTCTTGGAGAAGTGCCGCGCCCTCACCAATGAGCAAATTGACGATATGGGCAAGAGGTCACGCCTCTACCTGGAGGAGAACTACACGTCCGAGATAAGCTACGAGCTGATAATGGAGCACTTCAATGGATAACCCTACTGTTTTCAAAGACAAGACCCTCATGATCACGGGCGGCACCGGCTCGTTCGGCAACACCGTGCTCAAGCACTTCATGAACACCGACCTGGCAGAGATCCGCATCTTCTCCCGCGACGAGAAGAAGCAGGACGACATGCGCCACCGCCTGCAGGAAAAGTCGCCCGAACTCGCCTCCAAGGTCCGCTTCTTCATCGGCGACGTCCGCAACGCCCAGTCGGTGCGCGACGCCATGCACGGCGTGGACTACATCTTCCACGCCGCCGCCTTGAAGCAGGTGCCCTCCTGCGAGTTCTTCCCCATGGAGGCCGTGCGCACCAACGTCATCGGCACGGACAACGTGCTTCACGCCGCCATCGACGAGGGCGTGGACCGCGTCGTGTGCCTGTCCACCGACAAGGCCGCCTACCCCATCAACGCCATGGGCAAGTCCAAAGCTATGATGGAGTCCATCATCTACGCCAACGCCCGCAACGGCGCCGGCCGCACCACCATCTGCTGCACCCGCTACGGCAACGTCATGTGCTCGCGCGGCTCTGTCATCCCGCTGTTCATCGACCGCATCCGCAAGGGCGAGCCGCTCACGGTCACCGACCCCAACATGACCCGCTTCCTGATGAACCTGGACGAGGCGGTCGACCTGGTGCAGTTCGCCTTCGAGCACGCCAACCCCGGCGACCTGTTCATCCAGAAGGCGCCGGCGTCGACCATCGGCGACCTCGCCGAGGCCGTGCAGGAGGTCTTCGGCCGCGTGGGCACCCAGGTGATCGGCACCCGCCACGGAGAGAAGCTCTTCGAGACCCTCATGACCCGCGAGGAGCGCCTGCGCGCCGAGGACATGGGCGGCTACTACCGCGTCGCCTGCGACTCGCGCGACCTGAACTACGACAAGTTCGTCGTTGACGGGGAGGTGGAGACCCAGGCCGACGAGTCCTACACCTCCCACAACACCGAGAGGCTCGACGTGGAGGGCACCATCGCCAAGATCAAGACCGCCGAGTACGTGCAGCTGGCCCTGGAGGGCCGCGAGCACGAGGCGGTGCAGTAGGGTGCGCGTCCTCGTCACAGGCGCGAAGGGGTTCGTCGGGAGGAACCTCTGCTGCGCGCTGAAGAACATAAGGGACGGCAAGGACCGCCGCGCGAAATACCAGTCACTCCTTCCCCTCGAGGTCATGGAGTACGACATCGACTCCATGCCCAAGGAGCTGGAGGACTTCTGCTCCCGCGCCGACTTCGTCTTCAACCTGGCCGGCGTCAACCGCCCCAAGGACCAGTCCGATTTCATGGAGGGCAACTTCGGGTTCGCCTCCACGCTGCTGGACACCCTCGAGCGCCACGGCAACAAGTGCCCCGTCATGCTCTCCAGCTCCGCGCAGGCGAGCCTGTCGGGCCGCTTCGAGGGATCGGTCTACGGCGAGTCGAAGCTCGCGGGGGAGGGCCTGTTCCGCAACTATTCCGAGAGGACCGGCGCCCCGGTGCTCATCTACCGCTTTCCCAACCTCTACGGCAAGTGGTGCCGCCCGCGGTACAACTCCGCCGTGGCCACCTTCTGCGACGCCATTGCGAACGACCGCCCCTACACCGTCAACGACCCCAGCGTGGAACTGGAGCTCCTCTATATCGACGACCTCGTCGACGAGATGCTGGGCGCCCTGCTAGGGCAGGAGCACCGCTGCGGTTACGACGGGCTGGAGCGCATCGAAGGTGATGATTTCTGCTACGTCCCCGGGACCGACGTGAAAACGCTGGGGGAGATCGTCTACCTGCTGGGCTGCTTCCGAGACAGCCGCGAGACCCTCTCGGTGCCGGACCTTTCCGAGGGTTCCTTCTCCAAGAAGCTCTGGAGCACGTTCCTTCCCTACTACGAGCCGGGGCACTTCGCCTACGGCCTCAAGCCCAATATCGACGACCGCGGCTCGTTCACCGAGTTCCTGCGCACGCCGGAGCGCGGGCAGGTCTCCGTCAACGTGAGCAGGCCCGGCATCACCAAGGGCAACCACTGGCACATGAGCAAGTGGGAGAGGTTCCTGGTGGTCTCCGGCACCGCGAGCATCAAGCTCAGGAAGGTGGGGGAGGACTCCGATGGAAACCCGTTCCCCGTCGACGAGTACATCGTCTCGGGTTCCGACATGCGCGCCGTGGAGATGATCCCCGGATACACGCACTCCATCACCAACCTGTCCGACACCGAGGACCTCGTGACGGTCATGTGGGCCAACGAGCCCTTCGACCCCGAGAACCCCGACACCTTTTACGAGGAAGTTTAGTCCAGCATGGATTTGAAGCGCTATGTCGCAAAGGGCCTAAGAGCAATTTTACAGCCTCCGGCTATTACCGACTGCACTATTCACCGCACCTCGCGCGTGTGTTCCGGTACGCAACTTAACAACACTAGTCTTGGTCGTTATTCTTATATCGGGCACGATTGCTTCACGGTTAACGCACAGATTGGTTCATTCTGCTCTATTGCAGATTGCTGCCGTATCGGCGGGGCGTCCCATCAGATGTCATACGTTTCGACCTCACCGGTATTCTGTGAAGGAAATAACGTGATGGGAAAAAATTTCTCCCAATTTAAAGATGCAATAACAAATAAGACCGTTATTTCATCTGACGTTTGGATTGGGGCTGGGGCAACCATCCTTTCTGGAGTCTCAATCGGTGTTGGAGCTGTTATTGGAGCAGGCAGCGTTGTCACAAAAGATGTGCCCGCCTATGGGATTGTAGCCGGCAATCCAGCCCGCCTGCTTCGGTATAGGTTCTCTAGTAGTCAAATATCCGACTTGATTTCGTCGGAATGGTGGACTTGGGATGACGCTCGCCTAACTGAAGCAAGCAATTCATTTGATAACCCTGATTTATTTATTCAGCGCTTCGTTAAGGACAGCCGATGAAAATCTTACATATCTGTTTGGCTAGTTTCTATATCGATAACTATTCTTATCAGGAGAATTTGTTACCCAAGTTTCATAAGAAACTTGGGTATGAGGTTGAGATAATTGCCTCTATGCAGTCCTTTGATAGCAATGGAGAGACCTCTTACATTGAAAAATCGTCTTACTCCTATTTAAACGAGAATGGCATTAAAGTTACAAGGCTGCAGTACAAACATTCGAATCCTCAATTGCAGAGATTGCGTCACTACATAGGAACCGGCGAAGCGGTTGCAGCCGCTTCGCCTGATATTATTTTCTGCCACGGCTGCCAGTTTGGCGATATGCCAATTATCGTTAATTATGTAAAGGCACACCCCAACGTCAAGCTATTCATTGATAGCCATGCAGATTATTCGAACAGCGCTGGCAACTGGGTTTCGCTTCATATTCTTCATAGGATTATCTGGCGTCATGAGGCCCAGCTTGCGCTGCCCTATACAGAACGATTTTGGGGAGTTCTTCCCACACGTGTCGAATTTCTGGAGGAAAATTACGGGCTTCCCAAGGAAAAGTGTCAGCTTCTTGTCATGGGTGCCGATGATGATGAAGTGAATAGGGCTTCTGGCTCTGCTTCAATCGTCAAAACCAAGAAGCGTTTTGGATACGCCGGCAACGATTTTATTATCGTAACAGGTGGAAAGATCGATGAGGCTAAGATGCAGGTTCTCGCTCTCATGGATGCTGTCGCCAAGATGGGCAAACATGTAAAGCTTCTTGTATTCGGCCCTGTAGTTCCCTCGATGAAGGCAGAGTTTGAGAAAAGACTTGCATGCGATCGCATATCTTATGTGCCTTGGGCTAACACATCGGACTCTTATGATTATTTCGCCGTAGCTGATCTAGTGGTTTTCCCTGGTCGTCATTCTGTTTATTGGGAGCAAGCTGTCGCTATGGGCAAGCCAATACTTATTAAGCGCTGGGACGGAACTACGCATGTCGATTGCGGGGGAAACGCGGCTTTTACAAGCGGTGATGACTCAGAGTCCCTTAAGGCAGATATCGAGAGAATTGAAAGCCCCGGCGTTCTTTGCGATATGAACGAGGTCGCAAAGATTTCGAAGAATCATTTCCTGTATTCGGATATTGCACGAATGAGTATCGGACATGAGACCGACAGGGCATAGCTTTGAAACTTTTGATTACATTAATTATTATATTTAATTTTGCTTCCAACTATCGTAGGGGCAGGTTTCTATCCTCTTCTACGGTTTGGATGCTCTGCTACTTCATGATTTTTGTCCTCTATCCGCTTACTGTTGACGAGCATCTCTATATAAACGCCTCAACAATTGATCTATATGCTTTTATTGGCATCCTCGCATTCACAGTTGGGGGAACAATTGGTCGATTGAAAAGGAGCGGAATACAAAGGCCATCAAAATCTGAAGTTATTGCTCCAAATAAATCCGTTGCCTGGGTTTTATTCTGGATTTTCCTTGCTGCTAGCGTTGCGCTTCTAATCTCGCAAATTGGTGTAGGGGGGATCTCTCAGGTTTTATCTGGAAAAATGACCTCCAAGCAGCTTACTTTGAGGGATGGAGGAATTGAATCCTCGTTCACTTTTGCAATCCACCTACTCGTTCCGTGCGTTTTGGCTCTGTGGGTTACTGCAAATAATGAAAAAGACAAGAGACGTGCGCTTATATCTCTTTTGATATACATCGTTATGACCCTATTATTTGGTTTTACGCGACTCTTTTTGATTTCTATCATTGCAATGCTTGTCATTTTTAGTCTAAGACATACTTCTATACACCAGCAAGTTGTTTATACAGCATTCAGTATTATTGCTTTGCTTTTTGCGATGGTTATTTTAAATTTCATTCGTTGCTTTGGACTGGGAGAGCCAATCTCCTTCAAAACCATTTTTGATATTGATTATATTTTCGAAAGCGCTGACTTTAGCTCTAGCTATCACTGGTTTAATGAACTGCTTAGTACTCACATCGACTTGATTAATCCTGTTGTGTATCTGAAGCCTCTATTTGCTTTTATTCCTCGAGCGATTTGGGATTTTAAGCCAGAGCCGCTTAGCATGCAGGTGCTTAAGCAGATAAATCCTGGTTTGGCTGCTACGGGTTACTCAACTGCTGGCAATAGCGTCCTTGGAGAAGGATATGCTGTTTTTGGTCTTGTCGGTATTTTTTTGGCTCCTTTCATTTGGGGGGTCGTTTGCACCGTTCTTGATGAGAGCTATTACAATCGATTGGAGGAGGGTAAGGATCAGTCCATCTGGACTATCGCTTACCTCATTTTTGCCGTGTTTGTTGTAATTAGTGGACAGCGCGGTGACTGGAGTCAATACATGACCATAGTTCTCTGGTTCTATTTGCTTCCTCTCTACTGCATAGGACGAAGGGTGCCTATTGAAGAGCAAGCTGTCGAACCTTCTGAATTAATGGAGAGAGAACAGTGAAAGTTAACCAATACAAAGCCGGCGCCGTTCTATCCTATGGTGCCGTTGCCTTCAACACTGTTGCGGGGCTCATCTACACCCCTTGGATGATCTCTTGCATCGGTGCGGACGATTACGGTCTCTACACACTCGCTCTCTCCGTCGTCAATTTCTTCCTGCTCGATTTCGGGCTCGGAGATTCCGTCTCGCGCTTTCTCTCGAAGTACTATGCGGAGGGCAAAGAGGATGCCGTCGGGATGTTCCTGGGCATTGTTTATAAGACCTATATCGCGATAACCTGTCTCATCGCCGTCGCCCTCGTGGTCGTATTCTTCAATATCGATGGTCTTTACTCCGGTCTCACGCCAGAGCAGATGCCCGTTTTCAAGACGCTGTTCGTCATCGTTGCGTTCTACAGCATCTTCTCCTTCCCGTTCGCGCCCCTGAACGGCATCCTAACTGCCAACGAACGGTTCGTCGCCCTTAACGCGTGCAATCTCATCCAAAAGGTGCTGACGGTGCTCCTCATCGTCGTGACCCTCCTGATGGGCTGGGGGGTTGTAGCGCTCGTTATCGTCAACGCTGCCGTCAGTGTTGTCACCACACTCGCCAAACTCGTGCTTGTCCATAGGGGCACCAAGGCGAGGGCGGATCTCGCCGGCTGGGACTCGGGGCTCGCCCGCGAGGTGGTCGGTTTCTCCGTGTGGGTCATGGTCGGCCAGGTCTGCCAACGGTTCATCTTCGCGGTCATGCCGTCCATCATCGCCATCACCGCCACCACTTCCGAGGTCGCGCTATTCGGTCTCGCTTCGTCGCTCGAGAGTTATGTCTACACGGTTGCGAGCGCCCTGAACGGCATGTTCATGCCGAAGGTCTCTCGCGCAGTCGTCGGCGTTGGTGAGGGCCTACAGACCCTCATGGTCCGCTTCGGCAGGGTGCAACTGTATATCATCGGCTTCATCGAGGTCTGCTTCTTCGGTCTCGGCGGTTGGTTCATCCAGTGCTGGATGGGCAACGGGTACGACGGTCTCTGGCTGTGTACTCTCCTGCTCATTATCCCCAGCCTCATCGAGCTTCCGCAGCTCGTCGGCGTCACGGCGATCACTGCGGCGGGGCAGGTGCGAGCAAAGGCATTCGTATTCCTCGCCATGGCCGCCTGCAACGTCGTTCTTGGTTTCGTCCTCTCCGTGCCCCTCGGCGCCCTTGGTGGATGCCTCTCCATCTGCATCGCCTACTTTTTGAGGACCGTCGGGCAGAACGTCATCTATAGGAACTCCCTTGGGATTGACCTCAAGAGCTTCTTCGCCGACACATTCGGGAGCTGGCTGTTACCTGCCGCGGTCACGCTCGGGGTCAGCATTGTCCTGGACCGCCTCTTCCCCGTCAGGGGCTGGTCGGGGCTGCTCCTCGCGGGCTGCCTCACGGCTGCCGTCTACTCGTTCCTTTGTTGGAAGCTCTCGATGAACGAGTACGAGCACGGGCTCGTCATCTCGGTCGCCTCAAAATCGAAGAGGGCGAGGACCCGATAAGGGTCGACGAACGGTGTTCAATGATTCTCTTGCCATTGCGACTCTGTTGAATTGGCTTCCTCCGAGAAAGGATTCGAATGGATAACACGGTAAATATTCACTTCAAAGACGACGGCTGCCTAAAGCTCCTGATCATCGTGGGCACACGCCCCGAGGTCATCCGCCTTTCCGAGGTGATCAAGAAGTGCCGCCGCCACTTCGACTGCCTGCTGGCGCACACCGGGCAGAACTACGACTACACGCTCAACGGCATCTTCTTCCGCGACCTGTCGCTTGACGACCCCGACGTCTACCTGGACGCCGTGGGGGCCGACCTGGGCGAGACCGTGGGCAACATTATCGCCGCGAGCTACAAGCTCATGGTCCAGGTGAAGCCCGACGCACTCCTTATCCTGGGAGACACCAACAGCTGCCTGTCCGCCATCGCGGCCAAGCGCCTGCACATCCCCATCTTCCACATGGAGGCGGGCAACCGCTGCAAGGACGAGTGCCTGCCCGAGGAGACCAACCGCCGCATCGTCGACGTGATCTCCGACGTCAACCTGGCCTACTCAGAGCACGCACGCCGCTACCTCAAGGACACCGGCTGCGCACCCGAGCGCACCTACGTCACGGGGTCTCCCATGGCGGAGGTCCTGCGCGCGAACCTGGAGAAGATCGAGGCCTCCGATATCCTCTCCGAGCTCGGCCTGGAGCCCAAGCGCTACATGTTGCTCTCCGCCCACCGCGAGGAGAACATCGACACCGAGGCGAACTTCACGAGCCTGTTCACCGCGATCAACGCGCTGGCCGAGAAGTACGACATGCCGATCCTGTACTCCTGCCACCCGCGTTCCCGTAAGCGCCTGGAGGCCACCGGCTTTAAGCTGGACCCGCGCGTGCGCATGCACGAGCCCATGGGCTTCCACGACTACAACTGCCTGCAGATGAACGCCTTCGCGGTGGTCTCCGACTCCGGCACCCTGCCCGAGGAGTCCAGCTTCTTCGCGTCTATCGGCCGCCCGTTCCCGGCGGTGTGCATCCGCACCTCCACCGAGCGCCCCGAGGCGCTGGACAAGGCCTGCTTCACGCTGGCCGGCATCTCCGAGAGGGGGCTGCTGCAGGCCGTCCATACCGCCGTCGAGCTCGACGCGGAGGACTCGCTGCCCGAGGCGCCCGTTCCCGACTACGCCGACGAGACCGTGTCCACCAAGGTGGTCAAGATAATCCAGAGCTACACCGGCGTCGTGGACAAGATGGTGTGGAGGAAGAGCCTCTAGCTTTTAAGCCTCAACGGTTGTTGGGGCTATTTTTAACCTGTTCTTTGACAATTGGAGAATGACATGAAGATCGCTGTCGCCGGTACCGGCTACGTCGGCCTGTCCCTAGCCGTCCTGCTCTCGCAGCACAACGAAGTTCACGCGCTGGACATCGTGCCTGAGAAGGTCGCGAAGATCAACAACTACGAGTCGCCCATCCAGGACGACGAGATTGAGCGATTCCTGGCGGAAGCAAAGGCTGGGGAGCGTGAGCTCGACCTGCACGCCACCCTCGACGTGGCCGAGGCCTACACGGGTGCCGACTACGCCGTCATCGCCACGCCCACCAACTACGACTCGGACAGGAACTTCTTCGACACCAGCTCCGTCGAGGCCGCCATCGCCGCTGTGCGCTCGGTGAACCCGGACGCCTGGATCGTCATCAAGTCGACGATCCCCGTCGGCTACACCGCGGGCCTTCGCGAGAGGCTGGGCGACAGCAAGATCTTCTTCAGCCCCGAGTTCCTGCGCGAGAGCAAGGCGCTCTACGACAACCTGCACCCCTCCCGCATCGTGGTCGGCGCGCCGAAGGATGACGCCGACGCCGTGGTGGCGGCGGAGAAGTTCGCCGGCCTGCTCGCGCAGGGCGCCGACCCCGCAGAGCTCGACCGCCTGAACGCCGACGGCTCGAAGGGCATCCCCGAGCTGGTGCTGGGCACCACCGAGGCCGAGGCCGTGAAGCTCTTCGCAAACACCTATCTGGCGCTGCGCGTGGCCTACTTCAACGAGCTCGACACCTACTGCGAGGTCCGCGGCCTCAACACCCGCGACGTAATCGACGGCGTGTGCCTGGAGCCGCGCATCGGCTCCCACTACAACAACCCCAGCTTCGGCTACGGCGGCTACTGCCTGCCCAAGGACACCAAGCAGCTGCTGGCCAACTACAAGGACGTGCCGCAGAACCTGATCGAGGCCATCGTCGAGGCCAACCGCACCCGCAAGGACTTCGTGGCCGACGAGGTGCTGCAGATGGTGTGGGACCGCGTGTACGAGGGCAAGCCGAAGCCGGTCGTGGGCGTGTACCGCCTGACGATGAAGTCCAACTCCGACAACTTCCGCGCGAGCTCCATCCAGGGCGTCATGAAGCGCGTGAAGGCCAAGGGCGTGCCCGTGGTGGTCTACGAGCCCACGCTGGACGCGCCGGAGTTCTTCGGCTCCGAGGTGACCCACGACCTGGAGGCCTTCAAGGCCGGCTGCGACGTGATCGTCGCCAACCGCTGGAGCGACGAGCTCGCGGACGTGGCCGACAAGGTGTACACGCGCGACCTTTTCAAGCGCGACTAGCGAACTTCCTTAGAGCGATAAGAGGCCCCAGCCACCACGCGGTGGCTGGGGCCTCTCTTGTTTAGGGCAGGCCATGGAGGCGCTGTGCATGCCATTCGTTCGTTGCGACGCCATTTTTCATGACCGCGGGCGCCTTGCGGTGGTGTCCCGATTGTTGGTGTAATCGCCTAGAATCTAATCGTCATTCTACTCCAATATCATGCTGCCTTCCTTCCTATCGGATGGTCGATCCCGAGGATTCGATCGCGAAGGCATACGGGAAGAACGCGGCCGCTCCCTCGGCTTCCTGCACGAGGAACGCTAAGGAGCACGCCAAGCGCATCATCGAGCACATGGTGGCTGACCTCATATGCAAATCAAAGAGGCCCCGGAGATACGCGTCGGAATTCAGATAATTCGTGCGAAGCACTTCTAATCGCCTATTTCCCGATAACGTTCTTGGGAAATATCAAAGTTCGTAGCGTCTTCTTGTCGAGCGAGCCACATATACTAAGCATCTCTCTGCTTCGTTTGAGCCTCGGGTCATCATCACTGTCGAGGAAGATTTCCGCGCATAAGTCTTCGATGTATCTATTTCGAATGTCATCAGTTGGCTCACCGCCTTTCTCGAAGTATTTGCACTCTCCCAGTATGATGCGGTCTAGATACTCCATGAATTTATCGTTCTCTTTTGCGAACTCAAATACATGGTCGAAGCGTTTTCCGGTTTTGACCAGCTCCCATTGTTCGGGCTCATATTCCGCCATTGTTAGGAAGGTCGGCAAAAGTGCATTCTTTGAGAACGAGATTGACCAGTCTCCTTCCCTGTCGAAGGCGGTCAGTATGTAGATGACACCTTGGTTGAGCTTGTCGATGAACCGGTTGAAATCGCGAAGGCTTCCGTTGTTTTGCTCAATAAACCGTTGGCATATTTCCGTGAAAAAGTATCCGCTATGGATGTTGGCCTGTTTCGCTTCGAGGTACGTATTTGGATTGATTCGGGGCAAATCGAATCGGTAGTCGTAGAAGCGTTGAAGGTATCGCCGGCAGTCGTAATTCTGGCCATAGACTCCTTGGAGTGAGTAGGCAAGTTGCGTTCTGTCCGTTGAATAAACGACCACGATGTTATCCTGAAGGAAAAGAGACTTTGTTTGCTCGAGTAGCTGCATAGCGAATTCCGGCCGACACCTGTCGAGCTCGTCTATGAAGAGCACGGCCCTTTTGGTGACTTCCGGCAGAAGCGCTGACACGAGTTCCTCGGTTTTCGCCCTCAGCTCCTGCCTCTTTCTGAACGCGTTAAGGAAATCGTTACCGCTAATTGCCTCGAGGAGCTTTCCTGCATTCAGCCCCGTTAAAGACAAAGCGCAGTCTATTGCCCCTGCTGCGATATCGGAAACGCTTCTCTCCTGATTGACCTTTTTCTTGTCGGCCATGGTTGCTATGGTTGCCAATAGTGGGGCAATCGGGTCGTTGAAATGGTCGTTTTCCCAGGCATTGAAGTATATTGGCAGAAAAGGATCTTCACTCATCTTGGTCATGAGATTGCTGTCGAAGATCGATGTGTCCGATGGGGCATTTGCGTCGATGTGCGGGTTTCCGAAGCGCAAGGTTTCGATGATTTGTTTGACGAAGAAGGTTTTGCCTGTTCCCCAAGGGGCGTCTATGAAAATAGAATAGGGCCCCTTCACGCTGTAAAGTAGATGGATAAATTGGGCGACAATTTCGCGGCGACCGAGTTGGTCGTGTTTTAGTGATTCCCTGGCGATCTCGCATGTGGGCTCTTCGTCTAATCGTTTCATGTGTGCTCTCTTTTCCTTGGTGTTGCTGGAGGAGGTGCTCATTTCATTGCTAGTATAATCGCACAAGCGTTCGTTACGATTGTAAGCTGCTATATTGATAAACGAGGCGGCGATGGCTCTTGACCTTGGTTTGCATTGGCGAGGACCGTGGGGGTGTCCTGGGCGGTAGAGCAGCGTGTGTGGGGCGTATGAGTTCGTGACCAGAGATGCGAATGCAAATGTATGATAATGAATTGGCTGCGAGAGCTAAAAGCCTCAACTAGCTGCGCGAGAAACGGCTATCATGCGTTCTATATTTAAGTGCTTTCATGGAAGATGTGGTTTGCTAAAACAAATTGCTTATATAGCTACTTGGTCGCTTGTGAAAAAGTCCGCCAAATGGTCGATGGCAATCATCGGTGCAATTTCGACGATTATGGCGGTTGTGGGCGTGTCTCTCATTGATCTGCTGCCGAAGGGTTCGGGGTGTCTGTTTAGACTCTTCGTTTTCGTTGTTCTTTTTATTCTGATAGCCATTCTTGCGGCGGTCGTCACATATCGTCGCAGCAGGAGCGGGGTCCATTTGGCGATTAACGGTATGGACATCGACATCGTGGTTGGCGACCTTTTTGCTACGGACGGAGTGAAGGTCATCCCGTTCGATGAGTATTTCGACATCCAGGTCGATGACAAGGTTATTTCAAGGAATTCTCTCAACGGCATTTTTATCAAGAGGTACGCTGATTGGAATACCCTCAAGCGTACAGTCGAAAAATTGGGGCCGAGCTTGTTGGAGCCTTGCAAAGCTGGGGATGGTAGGATTCGCTATCCTCTCGGCACCATCAAGGACTACAACGAGTACGCACTGCTCGCCTTCACGCATATGGACAAACTAAACCGAGCACGCCTTCGCCGTGGCGAATATGAGGAATGCCTGCTCAACATGTGGGATGAGCTAGATAGGATGTATGCCGGCAGACCTGTCGTTCTTCCGCTGCTGGGGTCGGGGATAACCAGGTTCGACGGCGGGAAGCCCTCGGAGGACGACCTTCTTCGCTGCATGCTTTGTACCCTGAGGGCTTCGAAGCGACATTTCAAAGAAGGCGTCGTGGTCGTCTTGACGGAGAAGACCGCTGCACGAATGAGGCTATACGAAGTCAACGGATATATTGAGGCTTGGGAAAATAGGATTGGAGAGAAAGATGGTTTATAGGACGAGGACCTACATCGCTGCTGACTGGGATGGCGACCGAGATGCTGTGGACCAGCTGCACAAATGGAACGACAGCGACTATTGGGGGCTTTCATTTACGGATGCCCACAATTTACAGCAGTCGCGCGATTCCAGCCTGCCCTGCAGCATAAAGAGCTCGCTGAAAGAGAGAATGGATCATTCCAAACGTTTCGTGCTTATCGTGGGGGATTCGACGGACACCGTGACTAAGGGAAGCTGTCGGTATTGCGGAAGCTATAACGCGTGGACTTCTAGCTGTGCCCGCATGCATAGCGTTGATTATCGCAGCTACATCAAGTACGAGTGCGATAAGGCCATGGAGGCCGATATCGATATCGTGGTGCTGTATAACAACACGCGGGTCGACAGGTCGAAGTGTCCTGAGGCTGTTAGGTACCACGGAAACCATGTCGCCATGATGTATTATAGGGACGGTAAATACTATTGGGATTATCCGGCGGTCAAAAAAGCGCTTCAGTAAAGACTTCCCACGCACAGTGTCGAAGCCGGCATGGTCATACCTGTACGCTATCGGATGAAGCTATCCTTTTTCAACTCCAGTTGCTTTAATATGAGCAGGACTTTGTAAATAGGCAAAAATTGGCCTGACCTCGGTTCGAATGAGTCGAGGCCAGGCCTTTTATCTATCCCAACTCTCCTGCGGCGACCTCGGCGTGTCAAAGTGCAAAATAGGGTCTTTTTCAAAAACTTGGCTTGCAGATTGGAGGGGGACTGGTCCTGCAGGTGCGCCATCGCCACTATGGGACTCCTGGACGAGACGGATGGCGAGGCGGCGGCCGAGCCGCCGATCAGCCCCGTGGAGACCGTTCGCGCCGAAAGGTCGGTGCTCCTGGAATTCGTCGTGTTGCCCGCGAAGGCGGCGTAGCGGTGGTAAGATGCAGGCGTTTTAGGCGGCGATTCGGGCAATCCGGACCGAATTTGCTGCCCGACAGGATGGCCTTCGGCCACCATTCGTTAGGATGGTTTGCACTAATATTCAGCGCACCACTGCTTCTTGGGTTTCCTGCTCGATATAAACGGTGCAAAGGTATTGCTTGCAGGAGGGGCAATGGGAGAGCATATTCCCAGATTTAAAACGCTTTCCGCGTATTATGAGCAAGACGGTCTCGCTCTGGGCGGACCGCATGAGATCTGCGTCAACATGAGATGCGGGGACATTGCATACGATGTTGTCGTCAAGCAATGTCGAACCAGGGAGATAACCACTGTTGCTGCCGAACCGATTCCGTGGACGAACATTCAAACGCCGTTGTTTATAATTGAAAGACTTCTGATGCTGTTCGATGGGGCTTTTGTTCCATTGGTCAGGGCAGAGTTCGACGGCTCGCCGGATGGCGATGACGGCGAGGCGGAGGTCAGACAGGTTCTAGCTCGGCGATTAAGCTATTTCGATTCCGACTTACGTTCGTCGAATATTCCCAACGACAAACTCGTTGACTATTGCGATGTTTTGACTGACGACTTGGTTGGGAAATGGCTTTACTTGGTGGAGCAGCTCGACATTACAAATCAGATGTACCTGTATGCTATGTCGAGGTCTGGGATGCCGATTGACATTCGATGCGCTTTTCTCATCGAGCTCGCTGAGCCGTTGATTGAGATGTGCAACAAAGAAAGGGGACTGTTCCCTGATTTGGCCGCAAAGAATAAGCCTACATTAAAAGAGTGCCTCGATGCAGTCATTGGGGAATTTGGTAAGGTAGCTTTTGCTTATGAAATGCAGATGGGAAAGAAAGCCTATGATGCGTTCTTATCTAAGCTGAAGTGCAGTCGAGTCAGGATTATGCATATTAAGGCCAATCAGCCCAAGGATGAATATCTCAATGGCCTCGAAAGTGCTTTCTATCTCAAAAAGCTCTCATTGATGTACAGGGCTATTCTTCTTGATCTGCTCGGGGTACCCGCAAATCTGTATGAGAAGCGCTTAAGGCATCGTGTGGAAACCTTGGATAACTGGTTTGCTGAGAACCATCGCAAGCTCTGAATTGTGCGGTTTGAGAAGATTGCTTCTCCATCTTGAGAGATTGGCCGGGAGGGGTTGATGCGAATGACGCTCGCGCGTGACAACATCGAGGGGATTCGTACAGCGGAGGATGATACCTCTTTTGTCGGTGCGCCCTTCAAACTGACCTTTGGGAACGTGCCCCGCGAGACTCTTCGCTTGGCGAAAGTCGAGAGACTTCCCTTTGTCCACGACGAGCTCGCCGAGGGCTTTGCGGTCGAAGCGGGGGTCCCAGATTTGCGCGTGGTTCTCGGTCGAATTCAGGATCTTTGCTCTGGGCTTGGGCTTCCCCGCCTTCCAGCTGTCATCGTGCGCTCCGACGATGATATGTCTGAAATAGGGTTTTACGAGCTCTATCGCGTGCTCATTTACCCCGGGCTTCACGAGATGCCTGCGGTCAGAATGCGAGATGTGCGACGGAAGCAGCGAGCCGTTCGCCAGGTGGGGCCCGACGACTGGAAGCCTCTCCTTGAGGCGGCGGCGATGGTGGACGGGATGATCAAATGATTCCGGATGGCGTTGTAATTAGTTTCAACGGTCAAATCGATTTCGGCACGGTTGTTGCTCTCCTAGCTCTGGCGCTCACTCTCGTCCAGTGGATTGTCTCGCTGATACGGGGCCGCCGGACGGCCGCGCGGAGCCAGGCATCAGCCATCTGTGCCCGTGTGGTCAGGATGCCTGAGAGGGAGACGACCACGATTGGCAGGATTAGGATTGATTTCGGGACACAGGTCGGCCTAGAAGTGATGAACAATAGCAACGACATCGTTTACCAAGTTATCCTCACTGCCGTACTTGTCCAAGGCGCCGGGCCTCAAGACGGGAGGGACGTCGAGGGATGCAACAGCAGAGTTCTACTCTCGTCCGTTGCTCCGGGCAAAACCGTGAGGTGCGTCGGGCATCTCGATTGTTCGATGCATAAGGCCCTCGGCTGCGAGGTGGCTTTCACCGATCGCTACGGACCGCAGTTGGGTGCGGAAGAGCGACGGTCATTTGGGCAGGATTCGATTCAAAACGCCCGTCGATTATTACGGTCTAATGCAGCCTGTAGAGTGGATGGACTTCGATGAGCCGTAATCGACATGCTCTAATTTTGAACGAAAAACCCCGGAGACGATCGATAACGATTCTTCTTTGATGATGCAAGCGGCGCTACTAATAGTAGCGCCGCTTGTTTTATATTCCGCTTGCAGATCCATCTGGACATCGCGTTCCAAAACTGGCAGAAACGTTCCTCGTTGCCGAATACGAGATTGTTTTCAGCACACAGAGCGGAACACATCCAAATTGCTCCAAATGGTTTGAATGTAACTTCGACCGTTTTCGGTTAGCGGAGTTTTATGGAGTATGAAAAAATCTGGTTGGAAGTTGTTAAATCTCTGGTTTAGAGCGATTTGGCCACCGATCCAAACCAGAGATTTAACGTTAGATAGCTGTTGAATCCCAGCCAGTAATTTGACGTAGTGTCACAGCGGCTGGGCACGCTGCTTTCGGCATGGCTTTGCAGAGTGATTTCGAGCACTGCTTTTAATTGCTTTAGCTGCAGATAGTCTAGAACCGGCTGCATCTGAGCTGGGACCATATTGATCAGCGCTTCCATCGGGGGCTCCTTTCCTCCTGGTTCGATGGAAACAATTCTGAAGCGTAGGCCTACGTCCCGGTAAATGATTATTTGGTGGCTTAACTCATCTCCGCGCCTAAGACAAGCGCCCTCGCTTGTTCAGCGATGCTAAATTGATCATCACTTCCGAACGATATGGCTTTATACATTTGAGATACAAGATCGAAATCGTAGTTATGCCCTGGCACCGTGAAAATGACGCGCTCGAAAGAGACCGAATATGCACTCAATGAAAGAAAGGCAGCAAGCGCCTCTTCGAGCATTACCGTATCGGCCAGCACATCCGACCTTATGAATAGGTGATTGTGCGCAAATGGCCTATACCCGCCGCCGTTTAGCTTACCAAGTTTTTCCTTGTAAGCTTCTATAACCAGGCCAAAAGAATCTTTGCCGCTGGGACCGAAGAGGCCCCAATCAAACACCTCAGCACCAACCTGCTCGATTCGTTCCGTCAGCCGTTCCTTAAGCTTTGCGTCATCCGTTTCGCGGAGCTTCGCATACAAAGCGTCCGCCTCCTGGGTTTCTTGAGATATTGCTTGGGTTACCTCGACTCCCAGGTCATGGAGTTCATCCCAAAGGTCGGGTTTGTCCCTATGCGACAGGTTTCTATACGTTGCTTCATCAAGGAATTGAAGCACGAGACGGGCGTATACCTCCCAGATATCGAATGGCATATGGGAGGGCAGCACGCCTTCGTAACTTGTCGTTGTTCCCTTATTGTCCATGTTCAAATTGTACAACCTCGTCAATCGCGATTTTCCCCGCTCATTAGCATCGACAGGAGAGCGTCTCTAAGCGAGGAAAGTGCTTGCATTTCAATCCTGTTGTCGAGAATGGTATCGAACAGAGGCATCAAGTTCTCGCAAAGTGCCGAAATGGCACCGGAATTATGGGGTATCTCCAACTGTAGTTTTTCAAGGCGCTCAGGTTAGACTGGGCAGTTCCCTGTGCAATGCCAATCATATGTTCCTTAAAGGCAGTTTGCCAGAACCAGAAAAAAATCCTGTCAGCGTGTCTTTCCTGACAGAAACGAGCACGGCAACTCGATGATTAAGTAAACAGTCAGGTTCCGCAACAATTCCGACCCTACCAACACTGCCCATGAGCGAAAGCACGATATCTCCTAGCATGAGTCTGCAATACGATTTTATGCGGCCAGGAATGTTCACGATACGATTGGCGTCAGAACAGTCAACGTTGCCGTCCCGCACGTTCTTGATTGTCTGAACTTTATAGTTGCCGTCATCTGAATAAGTGCCGCTATTGAAAGCGTAACCGTTCCCAAAGTCGACCAGTTTATGCAGTGATATAGCAGCGTCGCATTCCGATAGATACCTATCGAGTAACCGTCTTTCTCCGTACCGCCTGTAGCGGGCGGTACGGAGAAAGACGGTTACTCACGATCTGCCCACATGTTCCTGCGTTCTATGTTTGCCTGCGTCACCGCAGCCCATGCTGAATAAAGTGTTGCGACGATTTTGCCCAAAGCTTATCAGGCTGTTAAGACGCGGTTGTTTTGGTGCTTACACTAAAATCATAAAAGTCGTATCATTTCATTAGCTTATTCATCTTTAGGAGGAAGAATGCCAACCAACAGCCAGATTCTGATAGACGGATTCATTTCGGACGAATTCTCTAAGCAGACTGAATATAGTTCTAAAGGGGACTACTTTGAACTGTTGGCTTCTTCTCGATACATGGCTCCATACGACCTTGACGACGATGAGATAGCGGAAGGGCTCATTGGAGGGTCGCGAGACGGGGGCTGCGATGCTATTTACATCTTCGCCAACAATTATTTCTTGAGTGAGGATGTCCAGATTCAAAACTACATCAATCGTGGATCAAGGGTTGAAATTGTTATTCTTCAGACTAAGGTTTCAAAATCATTCAAAGAAGACGCGTTCTTGAAGTGGAAGGACACCTGCAATGACCTTCTGACATTCGATAAAAACTTATATGATTTCGACGATAAATATTCTGATCGCGTTATCGATACTTTTGGAAGAATAAGAGAAGCGATTCAAGCGGCGGCGATGGCCGGAAACGAAATCCGAATGAAGTTCGTGTACATCGCGAATGCGGATTCACCATCGGACGGCGTTAAGATTCAGAAAGAGCAGCTTCCCGCTGCCATTGACGAAATCGTCGGCGTAAGCCGATTTAGTTCTTCGTGTGTTTTAGTTGGAGCAGACGAATTGATGCGCATCTGGTCGCCTCCCGCAGGGAGTGGGCTTGTTATGCGTTTTTCGGGGTCCTATGCATCAGTTCCTCAGAGAACGGATGTCTTTGGCCTGGTGTCTTTGTCGGATTACTACCGCTTCCTCACTGACGACCAAGGACAGCTCCGTAGCTATCTTTTTGAGGCGAACGTCAGAGATTACGAGGGAAATGTTTCAGTCAACAAAGGAATCAGGGAAACGTTGGAGCATCCTAGCGAAGACGATTTCTGGTGGCTCAACAACGGGGTAACGATACTGGCTTCTGAAGCCTACCAAATAGCAGGAGCAGAAGTGAAAATGGAAGAGCCTCGCATCGTTAATGGACTTCAAACGTCGTATGAAATATATAAATTTATGGAGTCTCGCACAGAAGACGCCGAAGATTCCAGAAATGTGATGGTAAAAATCCTTGTGCCGGGAAGCGATGAGACCAGAAACAGAGTGATACTGGCGACGAACAACCAAACTCAGGTGAAAAAGACATCGCTTCGCGCTACTGACCAAATCCATATCCAGATAGAACTCTACATGAAAAGAAATGGACTGTATTACGAAAGGCGGAAGAACTATTACAAAAACCAGGGGAGGAAGAGAGAAGAGATCGTAACCCTCTCCTTTCTTGCGCAATGCATGATGTCGATACTTCTCGGCAGGCCGGATCAGGCAAGGGCAAGACCGTCGACACTTTTGTCTGACGAAGTTCAATATAAGAAAATATTTGGGCAGGATGGCAACCTTGAGGCTTACTACAGAGCCGCTAGTCTCGGAAAACAGGTTTGCCTGAAGTTTCCACAAATTAAGAGAGACTTAGAGGGTTCCCAAATAAGCGACATAAGATTTTACGTGATAATGGGCGTTGCTTCCATGTTGTCCAATAAAGATAGCCTGACATTTGGTGACATAGAGAATCTCGACCTTGACAAGCTTTCAGATGAAATTATTCAAACTGTTGCGGACATGGTGATGGATGTTTATCTGGCCCTTGGCGGAACATCCAAAGCTGCTAAGTCTTACGCCATGGCAAGTAAGGTCAAGGAAAAGATTTCACTACTGTTGCCTTAGGGCAATCCAGGGCTGTTCTCTAGAATGCCATCAGCAGAGAGGTCCTTTTTGCAAAGGGCCTCTCTATTTTCGTTCGGTTCCGAACAGTTTGACGATCACTAATCAGCTCGCGTCGTCAACCGCTTCGCTTTCAGTCCCTACCTTGATGCAGGCGTAGGCGACGAGCGTGCACAGCCCCATACCCATTCCAATCAGGTGCAACAGGAAGGCCATTTTCTCGCCTTACTTTTCGCCTTCGTACGGCTTTTCGGGGGCGAGCCCGTCTGGACGGCGTGCCATGAGCACGGCGCCACCCTGACGGCGGCCGGCGCCCACGAGACAACCGAGGCTATGTACAGGGCGCAGGGGCAGTAGACCACTGTATGCGGATGAAGTGCGCTGCACAGCGCCGGCACTTGGCCCGAGGGAACATCTCGGCGAGCGAGCCGACCATGCCGACGGCCTTGTCGCCGGTGAACATGCGCACGCCGCGAAGCCCTCGTAGCTCGCAATCGAGCTGGCATATGCAGTCCGCTGGTAGTATTTGCAAACTGGCTGATCAGGTAATTCTCACAATGCGCGTTTTATGCTGGCGGCGGGTTGCGGATATCCCAGTCATTGCAAAAACAATTTCCAAAACATGTGTTCTATTTGAAACTACATGAAGGAAGATCACTATAGAATGCAAGCTACAATAGCAAACGAGTATTGGACTCGAGTCTAGCGGAGGATTATGGGGTTCCAAGATATCCTTGCTGCGATTGATATCATCACGGGGCCTGACCTGGCCCTTTCTATCCTGGCGGTTTCGATTGTCGTCGCGCCGGCGTTGCTGTGGTTGTGTAAGCAGGCTTTGGCGCGGTTTTACAAGGCTGATATCTTTGTTGTGGCACTGGCGTTCGTCGCATTGTTTGCATCGGTTAGGCTTAGCCTTTTATGGTTGACGGGTGTGGCATCGGTCTTTCTCGCGGTGTGTCTGCTCGCTCTTCCCGCCAACTATTTTTGGTGTGCGCAGCGGCTAGATGACATAGTGGGCAAGGCTGATCCCTCTCTTCCCGATTGCGACTACGTAGCTGCCTTCAGGCTGATGAACTCGGTTGACCGTGATCGACTGTCCAGAAGGCAGCTCGCCTGCCTCGACAAGGACAGGATTTTCTGCAACATCTACTTGGGAAACAACGGCGTTGCAAAAAGGATGCTTGAGGACGAAAACTTAGAACCGGCTTTCAGGCATTTCGCCCTCCATATTATCGCGGACTCCGCTTGCGATCGTGCTGGGTCGCAAGCGGAACTCGAAAGCGCCTTGGCCGAGATATCCGACAAGACAGACCCTTTCATCAAAGTCCAGCTTTGGCACAACCGCGCGGTTGGCTATATCGTGAACGGTCAGTTCAAAGTCGCCGACGACGAGTTCAAGAAGACGTATCGTGAAGCCAAGCGTCTGGGCGTTCGGAATAAGTCGTTCCTCTTGCTACTGTTTGAGAATGCAACATTGAATAAAACGAAAATCGGCTTGCCTGATGGCGGCATTGAAGAAGGGTGGGGGTTGATTGAGGAATGCGAAAAGGCGCTTGCGCCGATTGGCCCCAACGATTTTGGGCAGCTCTTCAATCTGCGGCTTCTTTTCATGAGGCAGATAGGGGCAAGCATCGAGGACAGGAACAAGTTGTATTTGGCCGAGGTCGAAAGCACCCTCAGCAATGCCTCCCTTTCCGAGCAACAGCGCGTCGTCGCTATGGCGAGCTTGGGAAGAATCGCGTGGGCCGACGGGCTCGACCCCGCCCCCGTGCTCAATTTCTTCGAAGGATGCGATCGGTTTTTGTGCGTGAGCGACCCCGATGCACGTTACTATGCCCATATGAACCTGAGGGCGATGCTTTCGGGCTTGGCGGTGGATGACCGCTCCCTAAATACTTTGGCTGAGAGCGTAATGCGGTATTTCAAGGATGGGGACGCGGAGCATGATTTGGATGTGATGGAGGATGGCCTTCCTCCCGAGGCGATTCTGCGGCGCTCCCAAGTGCTGCGAGAACGCGCTGCCCTAGCCTTAATGGTGGGAGAGAACGTTGAGCGCGCCGTGTCGTACACTGATGAGGCTATAGGCCTCCTTGAGGGAAGCTTGCAGGTTATGGCGGCGCTAGAGTGTCGATGGCAGCTTGCCCAGCTGACACTGTACGACAAACCCGAGGTGGCAAAAATGCAGCTCTCGATTGCCGAAGAGCGCCTCGCTACGCTCAACAAGCAACCGTCCCTCGGATATCCCTATCTCGAGATGAGCCTGTGCTACGCCTTGCTTGGTATGCGTGCCGAGTGCAGAGGCGCGTATGAAAGGGCCGCCGGCTTCGAGACTCCGATGAGCCATTACGCGCCCGGCATTCGGATTAACATTACCGCCGCCGCCTTCTGTGCCAGGTTCTACATGCTTACGGAAATGCTTGGAAATCCCGAAGAGGTTTGCCCCTTGCTTAAAACTCGAGAGGGCAGGGCGTGGCTGTCTCGCTATCCGAAGGTTTCTTCCCTGTCGAAAACGCTTCTTTGCGGGAAGTTTCTTGGGTATGGGGATGTCGTGCCCGCCATGACGAGGCTATTCTTGGACGAGGCAGGGAAGCTATATGCCGAAACGTGGCTCGTCGTCCAAGAGATCGGGCTCGCGTTCGATCTTGATTCCAGAAAGCCCGGCGAAGAGTATGGGCTGGTTGTCGAGATCCAAAGGCACCCGCTGGTTGCCGATGACGATGCCCTTGCGAGGGTCGCTGTGCAGCACGGGTATACTGTGCTTGGTGCGAGGTTGGACCTGTGCAACGAAGACCTCCTCGGGGTCGATGACGCAGCCGCCGTATTCGATGTGCTGGATGCCTTGGGCATATTGGCCGAAGGACGCGTACCCACATTGGAAGACATCATGAAGAGTTACCTCGAAAGCTGTGTCGACGTTCCTGCCGGCGGTTGGGGTACCTTTGCCGAGAGGTAGCTTCGTCCTGCCACGCTTCACAAAACGTTTCACAAACTTCTCGTTGCTGGCCAAGTTCTCAACACGTAGCGCTGCAATGGCCCTGCCTGATTTATCCTTCTAGCCCCCTGGGACTGCGGTGGAAATCCTGGGCCAAAAGAGAACCGGTAGGATCATTCGGATGTACAGCGCAGGGCAAAGGGCGAAGACCATCGAAACGTTCGCCGGGTTGGGTGTCAGCACGGCTGACACCATAGTAGAGCTCAGCTACCCCAGCCGCGTCACGCTCCACAACTTCGCAGTGCTGAGACAAGCCCTTCTGGGAAATCGGCACATTCTAACCATGGTGGTTAGAATGGTTAGAAATGAATCGAATCGAGGGGAGTGGTCGCGGCTCTCTTTTGCTATGCCTGCCTGGACGGAAGGCGTAGTGGGCAATTACCTCAGAGACACATCGTTACGCCAATTCGTATCGCAAGGTGCGACCTCCGCCGTGCCTTGCAATTTGCCCCTTATCCACCATCTCTTTCAATATGCGGCCGGCCGTGGACTGGCCGATCCCGAGCAACGTCTGCGCTTCCCTTCGGGTGATTGAGGGGTGCTCTGCCAAGAACTGCAGGATCTCGTCCTCTCGGGAATGGGAAGCAGCGGGTGCCTCCTTGCTGTTTGCCGCAGGCGTTTCCGCTGCCGTTGCTGCGAAGTTCATGTTGGGCAGGACGATTTTAAATGCGTTGTTCGTGGCCATGATTTGCGGCTGAGAGGCCGCACCCGCGTAGGCCTCCATGATCTTCCTCATCCCCGTGCCGTATGCCTCGATGAGCTGCAGGCGGTAGAAGACGTTGGCGAGATGCGGGTTCCGGCAGGCAGAGACGCCCATCATCAAATCCTCCAGCTCCAAGCCGGGCAGAAGGCCGCCGACTGACACGAACTCGATCCTGTCGTCGTAGACGCTGATCAGCGTGCTGGCGTGGAAGGAGTAGTCCCTGTGCACGAGCGAGTTCAGCAAGGCCTCGCGCACGGCGACCTCCGGGTAGTCCCGGGTGTCGACGCGCAGCAGCTTTTGGAAAGTGGCATGGGTCTGATTGTGGAAGTCGATGTAGTCGTAGACCTCGTCGAGCTGCTGCATGAGGGACCCGGAGAACTCCCGGCGATCCTTGAACACACTCTGGTCCGTCCCCTCGAAAACGGCCGCTTTTACGGTATGCGGGCACTGGTCGGACAGGAGCAGGCCGAGGTTTGTGTAGAGACCGTCCGATGAGGCTATCTTCAGGGTCTGCATCTGCGGCGCGCCGAAGGGGATCTTTCGTGTCTCGAATTCCCCTTTCGTCGACTCGAAGGTGAGCGCTTGGTCGAGGGAGCGCATGTCCTCGAAGCTGTCGCCGTCGGTCTCCTTGATCATCTGCCGGATGGCAGCATCGGTCGCCGGGACGGAGGAGTAACCCTGCCGCACGTAGACACCCTCGGGCGCAGGCCCTTCTTCGCTAGGTAGTAGGGGCGGTTCGTGCCGCGCTGGACCTTGACGGCCACGACCGCCTTCCCGTCGCAGTCGAGCGTTTTATAGCTGACGAACATGGTGACGTCCGGCTTCACGGCGTCTCGCACCATGTTGGAGACCTGCAGGGCGCACGCATCCGCGTCCTCGACGCCCGGCACGGCGCCGTCGTCGGCGACGCCAACGTAGACCGTGCCGCCGCCGCAATTCGCAAAGGCGACGATCTCCTTCTTGATGCCGTCCTGCGCAACGGCCTTCAGCTCGACTGTCTCTGTTTCCTGGAATTTCATGCTGTCCGCCTTCCGATTCTATTCTACCCATATTCTAACCATTTTGCTAACCATGATGGTTAGCAAAATGGTTAGAAATGACGACTTTACCGTGTCGCTCGTTGGGATTGTGCCAAGGACGTTCGCCATGCCGGACGAAAGCGCGTCCAGTTCTCTAGTCGAACGAGACGAGCTCAAGGAGAACCTGCTTCTTGCAAAGTAGATTTTGAGCGTTGCGCCCTGTTGCATGGCGTTATAAGGCACCTGGATCGCTGCCAGAATGCCCATATTTCGAAAGTGCGGGGAAAAATAAGCAACCCCCGACCACAACCCGATTTTTGCGAACAAAACTGCAGGTCGCTGAAGCGTAAAACCAGGGTCTGGTCGCCAGATCTCGGTTTTCCCCGCACTTCCGGAATCGCAAAACGGAAGTCCGCGGCAAATTCCCAAACCCCCGAGCACACCGCCCTTTTCAAGCAAAGAAATCGCAAGTAGAGGCTTTGCCGACTTCTCTCGTGCATGGCATGCTCTGATTTTGCCGCATACTACCGGATACAGCCCCTCTCTAGGGCCTGTGGAACGGGCGCATGGCAATTGCCTTCCATTCAATCGGTAAGTAAAATTGAGACATGATTACGCTTGTCGACATATCCGCTGCTGTTTCTCGTGTGCTGTCTCGTTACGACGTCCGCGAGGCATATCTATTTGGCTCCTTCGCCCGTGGCGAGCAAACGCCAGATAGCGATATCGATTTGCGTCTAGTCTGCGGTGAAACAATGACGTTCGGCACACTATACGAACTCTCCCTTGAGCTCGAAAAAGAGCTCGGGCGAGATGTTGAGATTGTCACCAACCCTCCCGAGCATATGCGTCCTGCATTCCGCAAGAGCATTGAAAAGGATGAGGTGCGTCTCTTTAAGGCGGCGTAAACGGGACGAGGAGCTTTTCCGGAGTATCCATGGAACGATATTAGGGGCTTTCGAAACTTCGTAGCACATGGATATCGAGAAGTAGTTCGATCCCTCGCCTGGAAAGTTATCGTCGATGATATTCCCGAGCCAGAGGAAGCGTTGCGTATTTTCAGGCAGCGCCAGAGCTGATACATCCAGAGGCCGGGCGGGTTTACTGACTGCATTTAACATGTTCCCTCGGCTTTGGATACTAAAACTCATAAACTTGTGAAGGGCGAGGCGCGCGTGGCGCGCGGCCACGGCCCGCCTTTCCGGTGCCATTCCGACCGCTCTACGGAACGCCCGCCACGATAGCCGCCCATCTACTACGTTTGGCCGGCATCCCCCGACCATTCCGTTTTCGTTAATAATAAAACCGCAGGTAGACGGCCTGCGGTTTTTGCGAAATCCGGGATATGGTCGGCTGGTCGGGGTTAAACGTAGTAGATGGGCCGGTTTCGTGGCGTTGCGTCTCCGGAAGCCGCGAAATTCGCCTTGGTACAAATTCCGATACGAAGAATGTCGATTCGAGCGTCCGCAACCGTTGCGGCCGGTAACGTCGATACCCCAAAAAATGCGTTATGACCCTCGGAAACCGTTCATTCCGTTAAGTTGCGTCGCCTTGCGATCACGGCCCCTGTCTAGTTAAGATTCGAAAGAGGGTGTCTTTGGATGCGCCGCTTTAATTACTAAAGATATAGCAGCTATAGTGTGCCTTAACTCGTCCGTTAACCAATTGCTCTTGGCTCGGAAGCATCAACATGGCGCTCGAAGGCACCTCAAATCGCTGACAAAATGCCTATATTTCGGAAGTACGGGGAAAATTAAGCAAACCCCGAGCACAACCCGATTTTTCCCAACAAAACCGCAGGTGGAGGCTTTGACGTATCCCGGCGTGGTCGACAAGTCTGGAATTTGCCGCATACTTTCGGATTCGACATTCTTAGAAGCCGGTATGAACTTGGAATCGGTTCCATTCGCCCTCTCGATCTTTCAGTACAAGTATCGCTCTAACGATAGTATGTTAGACTATCGTTAGAGCGATACCCGTTAGGAGGCTCACATGGAGCTGTGGCATGGTTCCCAGAAGATTGTTGAGGTTCCCCAGTTTGGCCTGGGAAAAGTCCATAACGATTATGGGCAGGGGTTCTATTGCACGGAAAGCCTTGACCTTGCAAAGGAATGGGCATGCTCGGGAGATGCTGATGGCTTTACAAATCGATACGAACTCGATATGGCAGACCTCAAGTTGCTCGACTTACTATCGCCGCATTATTCAGTTCTGCATTGGATAGCGTTGCTCGTTGAGCATCGTTCTTTTCGCAAGGACACCGCCATCGCCGTGGGGGCATGCGAATATCTCCACGATTATTTTCTGCCCGACACCGACGCTTGCGATGTGATTAGAGGATGGCGTGCGGATGACTCATACTTTAGTTATGCCAGGGCGTTTGTAAACAATACGATCACCGTCGAGCAGCTGGGTCGTGCCATGAAGCTTGGCAACCTGGGGGAGCAGATTGTGCTCAAAAGCGAGCGCGCTTTTAAGAGCGTTCGTTTTGCTGGATTTGAACGTGCGCCTCAAGCTCAGTACGGCCCATTGGCCAAGGAGCGAGATGAAGCGGCAAGGGGGCAGTATCGGGAGCTACTTTCCGAGAATCCGTTTGAGGGAATCCGCATCTTCGACATCGTTCGAGAGGGGATGACAGTAGATGACCTGCGCATACAGTGAGATGTATCTCGAGGACGCCATGAGAACGCTGGGCGAGGCAGTCGATTTTGCCCTCTGTGACCAAGGCTTGAATCCAGCCGAGCTGACGGCGATCCTATCGAACGCTCTTGAGATAAAACAGTTTGAGCGCGGAATGCCACGTGTTATCTGCGGCATGTCGGGCGACGAACTTGCGCGCGAAATTATCGCCCGTGCGGGGCTAAAGCCCGCCGAATGCAGGGAGATCTATCCATTCGACCGTTCCCCGCAATACTGGGCGGGCTGGGTTTTGGCCTATACGCAATGGGCAAGCTGCCTGGGCTTTAGCGACCTATTCGAAGTTGCTCCGTTCGATTGGGTCATTGGATCATACCATCCGCTCCACGAAGCCCTCGAAGACAAATTTGCTGGAATTATCATCGAAAAATGGAACAAGGCTCAAGCAGACAAAAAGGGCCTCAAGGCAGCACGTAAGGCGGCCGGACTAACGCAAAAACAGCTCGCCACCCAATCGGGAGTTAAACTTCGCGCTATACAGCTCTACGAGCAGAACCAACTCGACCTGCGCCGTGCATCGGTCTCCTCGACACTGGCGCTCGCAAACACCCTAAACTGCGCTATTGAGGACCTCGTCTGGCAACCAGTTGATCTAGAGTACAACTCGAAACCCTGTTCATCCGAGAATATCAAGACTGAGAGTATTGCTGTTTAACTTTCCTTTACGTACGTATTTAAAGGGAACTATAATACGTATTAGAGACAGATTTTAAGGGAGGTTGCTATGGTTGCCGTGATAGACAAGAAACTCGTTTTCGGACGCGAACAGGTACTGACCTCGACGCAGGCAAGCAAAAATTTTGGCGAAGCGAGGCGTCGCGCTCGAAGGGAGCCGCAATTTGTCTCAGACAGGAACGATGGCATCGATACTGTTATCGTCGGCTTCGACGAATTCGAGGCGATGGCGGTTGAACTCGAACAGCTCCGAGAGGAGCGCCTACACGCCATAGCAGCTGCAAGGCTCGCACGGGGCGACGCTGGTTCGAATCGCAAGGGCATCCCGTTCTCCGATACCGTGGGACGTGAGAGGTTCGAGGCCATGCTAGAAGCCGAGGCGACCGATCCCATTTCCGATGAGGAGCTGTTCGAGTGAACGTGGCTAGGTTTAAGGTCGAGTTTTACGACAAGACCGCCGAGAAAGAGTATCTGTCACTCGATGGTTCAGTTCGCGCTATGGTGGACAAAGGTATTGCGCGTCTTGCACTTCGGGCCGATGAAATTGGCAAGCCACTTTCGGGCCTTCTTGCAGGTTGTCGGGAACTTAAGTTTCGCACAGATGGCATTCGCGTAATTTATCGCATCCGCGATGGGCGCGTCGAAGTAGTTCAAATCATCGCAATAGGTGCAAGGGACAAGGGCAAGGTTTTCGACCTGGCATCTAAACGCTTGGACAGCGTTGACTGATTGCCTCAAGAAAAATCTATTTACGTTGCATGGTCGAAATGCTCGGGTTAAACGCTCGGATTCAGCCAGCAGAAGGACGGCGCGATGAAAACGTTAGATTCAACGACACGGCCTGATAGTTATTGCTACAACTATCCTGAAAGCATGACTTTTGACGACTGTACAGCACATGCAACCGACCCTATCGCGCCGAAAGCACCCCGCACGTTACCCGATGATCCGGACAGCACCACTTTGATCGACGAGGCCGTTCGGCTGACCATTGCGGACATGCCCAACGCGCTCAGGCTCTTGGAGAACTCATGATGGCGGCTGTTGGAGGGCAAGGGATTCCCGTCGCGCCGCTCGTGCTCGACGATGCCGAATCGCTCGAAGTCATGGCCGCGGCCGTGATGCGCCTTCACAGCACGCTGATGACGGTCGGGCGCTGCTATACGACCGACGCCACGGGCGACCGGGCCGCGCATGAGCTTGGACGCGTCGAGTCTGTGCTTGCGGGTGCATTCTGTACGATATTCGGCCAATCGCCGGCCGATCGATTCGCGGACATCTTTGACCAGGCCACCTACGTGGCCGAGCACATGGTCAAGGACCACATCTTCGAGGACGGCAACAAGCGCACCAGCCTTGTCTTTGCGTTGTCCGTCTTAAGGCTCGCCGGCGCTCCGGTCGTGCTGTCCGACGCCCCCGAGCCCAAAGACAACCAGTACTACGCCTGGATCCAGGACCTCGTTTCCGGAAGCCACGCGACCAGCGAACTCGCCGAAGAGCTTCGCCGCGGTTGCGTTACGGACACGATCGACCCGTCGCGCGTATAGAATCTAAGCATCCGCACGCCGGTTATTGAATGGATTGGACGCCACATGGAAATCCCCAGCACCCTGTGCAGCAATGTCTACGACTTTGCGTTTTGCCCCGAGCCCTGCTACGACCGTCTGGCCGACCTCGCCGATCCCGAGGACTGGGGTCCCAGCAACCGCATCCTCAAAAACTACCTGTCGTTCTCGTTTAGCCGCGCGGTGTTTTTGACCGAGCGCGACGTGGACCAGACCGCTCCGTCCAACCTGCCACTGGTGTTCGACGACGACCGCTGCCTGTTCAACACCGGCCTGTACACACGCCGCTACGAGACCATCTACGGCCTGTTTGAGCCCAACACCAAGTCCGATGCGCGCCAACGCTGGTTTTTGAAGGGTTTCTTTAAGGAAAGCGACCCCATGCTGGTCTCATTTGAGTACTTACCGTGCCGCGTGCGCTTTGCCGAGGACCCCTCCGAGCTGGTCTTTGACTACCGCCTGCCCATCCGTTCCAACATCGACCACATTCTGGGCGACGAGGAGAACCTGACTCGAATTCCCGCCAGCCTGATGGGGGAGGGCAACTCGCTGCTGCTGCGCCGCGCCTTTGAGGGCGCCGTCGTCGAGGCCGCCCGCCGCGCCGCCGCCAACTACACGCTCGCGGTGCCGCAGTTCTACGGCGGTCGGATCCAGCTGCTCCTGCCGCTGTGCCTGACCGGCGACAAGCCCGAGCTGGCGCTGACCATCCAGCGCGAGGACGGCTTCTACGCCGCGCGCACCTGCCTCACGCTCGACATGGCCTACAACAACGCGCGTCTTATCTGCCGTCCCGAGACCTCGTGGATTAAACGATAAAGGACTGTTTAGCTGCTGGTTTGTCGGCTATCCATATTGCGGTGGCGCGGTTTGTGCCCACGAATTTAAAATCGGCGGCAAAAAGTTCTTGGTAAACCACGCGCGGCTATGATAGTATCTCTTTTGCCGAAAGGCGACGGGCGATTGGCTCAGGGGTAGAGCATATCCTTCACACGGATGGGGTCACAAGTTCGAATCTTGTATCGCCCACCATCTAAAGCACAGGTCAGTGGTGTTTAGCCTCTGACCTTTTTCTTTTTGACACCAAGGCTGACACCAAAATCCAATCGAAGTTCTCAAAAGCGTTGTTTGTAGCACGTCTCTCCCGTGCTGACGTCATCACCGGTTTTGCATAAAGCCCATGCGTTCTTTCATTGAATTTGCCATGCGATCTGTTAGCAAATGTGGAGACATGAACCTTTAGCCCACGACCTGTGCCGGCGAGTTATGTGCCTCGCGGCTGCCTTTCATTCGAGCGCGTCAAGTTTTTGGTCAGCGTTTGGTCAGCTTCCGGTACTTACCCGCGTGATGACCCCATAGATAATCGGCCTCACCCGCATTCCGCACAGCCTGCGGCCAACCCCAGGGGAGACCAACATGGACGAGATCGTCTGCGCAAACACCGCATTCCGCTACTGGCGCTGCCCACCCCAGGTACGCGACCTCTACCCGCGCCTGCCAAGTTCCGAAGACGGCTGGCGAGTCCTGGCCCAATCACCCTTCGTAACCGATGTTCTTAAGACCCCGATTATTACCACAACAGTGCCCGGTGGCGTTAACTACCATTCAGGATTACGGACAACAATCCACTGTGATGATGCTTCGGGGGTGGGCAGCACACTGGAAACCGCGATGAACTTTAGGATTACCAATCCACTTGCGACGCTATTTACCATGGCGCGCTTTGTGTCTCCAACCGATCTTGTCCTTGCCATGTACGAATTCTGCGGGTGGTTCTCGGTCTTTGAGCCCACCGCCGCAGCAGAAGCGGAACTAGACAAAGGCAAAGACGCTGCTGAGAATGCAACCACCGAATCCCTCTTTGACCTCGATGAAAGCCAAGACGAACAACAATGGAAACGCGTTTATGCGCGCATAAAAGTCAAAGAACAGGTAAATGCGAAGGGGCCCAACGGACAAAATAAAACGAAAGAGGTAACAAAGCTAAAGGGCACTTCGCTCTGGATGAGGAAGCCGCTCATCGAATTACGTGAGCTTCACGAGTACGCCAGTAAGATGAAAAGACGAAAGTGGGGTATAAGGTTTACAACGCCGCGCAGATGGTGACGGGTATAGCAGCCTCTCCGCTTGAAGTTGCAGGAATTCTATTGCTATCGTTCCCTCGCTCTTGCGGTGGTGCCGGCTTTCGAAACGTTTACGTCAACGACCTTACGCCGCTTACCGCATCGGCGCAGAGCATTGCAGGGCAAAAAGTTTGCTACGGGGATATCGTGATCGTAAATCCAACCATAATGAAGGCAGGCATTGTGGAGATTCAGGGGGAGGTCATTCACGGATCAGGCGCCGTGCTCGACCACGATGCCAAACGCATGACAGCCCTGCAAAGCATGGGGTATGACGTCTTTCTGGTTACGCATGACATGCTTAACGATGCAGAGCAGCTTGACGCGATCGTCCGAAGTCTTTGCTCGCGCTTGAAATTGCGCTATAGGTGCAAAACTAAGGCGCAAAAGACGACGGAAATGGAGTTACGAGCCAACGTGCTGTGCAATTGGCTGGAAATCGGTCGTTAGGCGGGTGCCCCGCACACTTCCGGGCGCCCTCGGTCGGCTGCCTGCGATGCTCCCGCCACGAAACCTGCCCATCTACTACGTTTTACCCCGACCCCTCGACCATACCCCGTATTCCGCGAAAACCGCAGGACGTCTACCTGCGGTTTTCATTTCGGCCATATCGGCGTGGTCGGGGGATGATGCCCAAACGTAGTAGATGGGCCGGTTTCGTGGCGGGAGGTCCCCGGGGGCGGTCGAATGGGCCCGTCAAGGCGCACGGCCGCCGCGCGGGCGGCCCCCGAGGCGGCCGGAGGACCCAAACAACTCGGGCGGCGGCGTGGACGCCGCCCGCGGGGCGCGCCCCGCGGGCCTTTTCGGGCGATTCGGGCCCGATCGGGCGCACCCGCGCCGCGCCGCAGAAAGTTTTTCCAAAATTGTCCTTGCATCGCCGTCCGAGTTCCCGTATAGTACTTCTTCGCACGGGGGCGTAGCTCAGCTGGGAGAGCGCTTGACTGGCAGTCAAGAGGTCAGGGG
>UQNU01000013.1 GCA_900542555.1 uncultured Collinsella sp. | reverse complement strand
AGATGACGTCGAGTCTCGTGGGCTCGGAGATGTGTATAAGAGACAGGTATAACGGGCTCGATAACTACCATCGCGAGCTGGTCGAAGCGTGCGAACGCACGGGAACCGAGGTTCTGTTGGTGTGCCCCGAGGTTTTTGGCGGTCTGCCCACGCCGCGCAAGCCTTCCGAGATTGTGAACGGCGAGGTACGTAACTGCGAGGGTATCTCGGTCGATCGCGAGTTTCGCCTGGGCGCTCAACGTGCGCTCGATATGTGCGAGCAGGAGGGCGGCCCGTCCGAGATCGCTGCATGTATCTTGCAGGACCGCAGTCCCTCGTGCGGCGCGGGTCGCATCTACGACGGCTCCTTTAGCGGTACGCTCACCGCGGGCAACGGTGTTTTTGTCGATTTGCTGCTGCGTCACGGGTACCGTGTGATTCCGGCTAGCGAGTTCGACCTCAGCATGTTGAAGTAGTAAATTAAAGGGGCGGCCATCGAGTAGATGGTCGCCCCTTTTGCTGGCAAGCTAAACTATTTCACCAATTGTTCAATGGCATTTACCCATATAAAACCTGCCAAAATAAACCTGTCACTTTTTGGTAGGTTAGGCGAGGAGGGTGTGGCCGTAGGCGTCGGCGGCCTTGATGGCGGCGGCGAACTTTTCGTCGGTGAAGGGCTCGGGGTTTCCCTGCTTCCACTCGTTGGTGGCGTGTGCGAACTCGCACAGGGCCGGGATGTCTGCCTCGGAAAGCCCGACCTGCTCAAGCGTCACGGGCAGGCCCATCTGCTTGTTAAAGGTAGCGTAGCGTTCAAGGTTCTCGGTGTCGCCCGTATAGGCAAACAGGACCAGCACGCCCAGGCTCACGACCTCGCCGTGCAGGTAGGTGCCCTCACGCGGAATGCTGCACGTGGCGTTGTAGAACGCATGTGCCACGCTCGAGTTGTAGTAGTAATCGTTTTGGTTGGTCAGGTTGGAGACGTAGCCCGTGTTGACCACGATGTCGAGCGCGATCTGCTTGACGGCCTCGCTCGACAGGTTCTGGCGCACGTCCTCTAGACCCTGGACGCCATAGGTAAACAGCGGCTCGGAGCAGGTATGGGCGAGTGCCAGGCCAAGTCCAGCGGTGTGCTCCAGGTTGCCAGCGCTCGTGGCGTACTCGACTTCGGGCTGCTTGGACAGGGCATCGCCTACGCCGGCCCAGAAGTACTCCGCCGGAGCCTCGGCGATTATCTTGGGGTTGATGAAGATGTGCGCAGGGCGGTTGGGGTACGAATAGCCCTCGAGCGAGCCATCGTCGTTGTAGACAACGGCAATGGCGGTCGCGGCGGAACAGTTAGAGCAAATCGTCGGCACCGTAAAGACGATCTTCTTGAGCTCGATGGATGCGGTCTTGACGGTGTCGAGCGCCTTGCCGCCGCCGCATGCGATAAGCACGCCAGCTTCCTGACAGGCGGTGGAGTTCACGACCTTGGCGATATTGGCACGCGTGCTGTTGGTGCCATAGACGCGCGTCTCCAGAATCTCGACGTCGGTACCTGCCAGTGCAGCTTCAATGCCGGGAAGAGCTGCGGCCAGTGCCCGCTTGCCACCGATGATCGCGACCTTGGTCGCTCCGTATTCGGCCAGCGCGCCGGGCAGCTCGTCAAAGCAATCCTCGCCGACGGTATAGTCGCTCATTCCAATTGTGCGCATAGGTACCTTCTTTCGTGAGATAGAGTGCTTTCAGGTATTTTGCTCCTAGAGCAGGGCTGTAATAGCGAGAAATTTCGAACGTATAAAACCAGTGTTGAGGGTTTTTCGCCGGCGCGGAACGTGCTAGCATACTCTCCATAAGCGTTGATGGGGACGAGTAGTCGGCCGTCCGCATGCTACAGAGAGCGGGGAGCGCTGAGAACCCGTGCATGCGACCGATGAAAATCACCCCGGAGCTGCGGTCCCAACGGGCGCGCCGTACAGGCACGTCTTAGTAGACATCGCCGAGATGGTCGTCGATACAGGCCAGCCGAGTAACGGATGCGAGCGCGCGGCGACGCGGGCGAGGGCATCTAAGCTGGGTGGTTAATCGAAGAGCTTTTACGGGCAGTCTGCCCGTTTTGTGGCGCTTCGTCCCAGCTTGTAGGGACGGGCGCTTTTTTGGTGCCCAGAGGGCGTGCGCGCCCACGACATGAAAGGGGTACCGTGGCAAACGAGTACAAGCAGACGATGAATCTGCCCAAAACCGGATTTCCCATGCGTGCCGGTCTTTCCAAGTCCGAGCCCAAGCGACTCAAGGACTGGCAGGACAACAAGGTCTACGAGCAAGTTCTAAAGAAGAACGAGGGTCACAAGAAGTTCGTGCTGCACGACGGTCCTCCGTACGCCAACGGCCCGATCCATATCGGCCACGCCATGAACAAGATCTCCAAGGACATGATCAACCGCTACTGGATGATGCAGGGCTATGAGGTTCCCTATGTCCCCGGTTGGGACTGTCATGGCCAGCCGATCGAGCATAAGGTCGAGGAGAAGCTTGGCACCGAGAAGTTCAACCAGACCTCCACGGCTAAGATCCGCGAGCTTTGCAACAAGTTCGCTGTCGAGAACATCGAGCTCCAGAAGGCCGGCTTCCGTCGCCTGGGTGTGCTCGGCGACTGGGACAACCCGTATCTGACGCTCTATCACCAGCACGACGCCGCCGACATCGAGGTCTTCAAGGCCATGTTCGATAAGGGCATGATCTATCGCGGCCACAAGCCGGTTCACTGGTGCAAGCACTGCCACACCGCACTCGCTGAGGCCGAGATTGAGTACTCCGACGAGACGAGCCCGTCCATCTTCGTGCGCTTTGAGATGACCTCCAAGCCCGCCGGCCTCGAGAACTTCGACGGCCCGGTCGACTTTATCATCTGGACGACCACGCCGTGGACCATCCCCTCCGACCAGGCAGTTTCTCTCAAGCCCGGCGCCGCCTATGTCGCCGTTGAGCACGAGGGTCGTGCCGAGGTCATGCTCGAGGACCTGGCTCCCAAGTGCTGCGAGGAGTTTGGTTGGGAGTACACCCCGGTTATGGTCGACGGTAAGCCCTATGTGGTTCCCGCCGAGACCTTCCACCACATCCACTACAAGCAGCCGATCTTTGATGGTGTTGAGGGCGTGGCGCTGCTGGCCGATTACGTCGGTGTCGATGACGGTACCGGTATCGTCCACAACTCGCCCGGCCACGGCGTCGACGACTACTTTGCCTGCCTCAAGGAGGGCATTACCGACATCTGCATGCCGGTCGATGACGACGGCAAGTTCTACACCGGCGAGGAGTTTGGCACCGGTGGCCCCTTCAGCGGTATGGATACCGATGAGGCCAACCCGCACATCATCGAGTTCCTGCGCGAGCGCGGCACCCTGGTCCTCGAGAAGAAGATCACGCACAGCTATCCGCACTGCTGGCGCTGCAAGCACCCGGTGCTCTTCCGTGCTACCGACCAGTGGTTTGTCTCTATGGACAAGACCGGTTTGCGTGAGCAGGCTGGCAAGGAGGTTCGCGAGAACGTCAAGTGGTATCCGGCTCACGCCGCCAACCGCATTGGCGCCATGGTCGAGCAGCGTCCCGACTGGTGCATCAGCCGTCAGCGCAACTGGGGCGTGCCTATCCCCAGCTACACCTGCGCCGACTGCGGCGAGAAGGTCATGAACGACGCCACGCTCGACGCCGTCATCAAGCTCTTCCACGAGAAGGGCTCCGACGCCTGGTTCACCGACGCTCCCGAGAGCTACCTGGGCGAGGCCTGCGTCTGCCCCAAGTGCGGCGGCCATCACCTCAAGGCCGATAAGGACATCCTCGACGTGTGGTGGGACTCCGGCGTGTCTTGGAAGGCCGTTTGCGAGTACCGTCCCGAGCTGGAGTACCCGGCGGACGTGTATCTCGAGGGCTCCGACCAGCATCGTGGATGGTTCCAGAGCTCGCTGCTCACTTCGGTGGGTGCCAACGGCCACGCTCCGTACGAGGCGGTCGTCTCGCAGGGCTTCACGCTTGACGGCCAGGGCCGCAAGATGTCTAAGTCGCTCGGCAACGTCATCGACCCCAATAAGGTCTGCGACGAGATGGGCGCTGACATCATCCGTCTGTGGGTTGCCTCCGTCGACACCAGCTCTGACGTCTCCATCGACCACGAGATTCTCGCTCGTACGTCCGATGCCTATCGCCGTTTCCGCAACACGCTGCGCTTCTTGCTCTCCGAGCTCGAAGGTCAGTTTGAGCCCGAGACCGACGGCGTTGCCTTTGCTGACTTGCTGCCGCTCGACAAGCTCATGGTTGCCCGTCTGACCCAGGTCCAGGCCGAGGTCGACGATGCCTACGCCAGCTATGAGTTCCCGCGTGCCTACCGCGCGCTCTACGACTTCGTGGTTACCGAGCTCTCCAACGTGTACCTCGACGCCCTGAAGGACCGTCTGTACTGCGACAAGCCCGGTTCGCTCGAGCGCCGCAGCGCCCAGACCGTACTTGCCGAGCTCTTCTCGATGCTCATGCGCGACCTGCAGCCGATCCTGTCCTACACGGTCGACGAGGCCATGGCCTATGCGCCCGCCGGCTGCGTCGACCACCAGAAGTACGCCGCGCTGCTCGATTGGTACAAGTCGCCCATCACGGTCGACGAGGCCAATGAGTTTGAGGGCGTGCTCGAGGCCTCACTCGAGCTCCGTAGCGCCGTGACCAAGGCCCTTGAGGATGCCCGTTCTGCCGGCACCTTCACCAAGAGCCAGCAGGTTCGCGTCAAGGCGGTCGTTCCCGCCGAGATGTACGCGCTGCTGACCGGTGATAAGGCCGTCGACCTGGCCGAGTTCTACATCGTCTCCGATGTTGAGCTGACCCAGGGCGAGGAGCTCTCCGTTGCCATCGAGGCAGCCGAGGGTGAGTGCTGCGACCGTTGCTGGAACTACCGCACCACCGTCGGCGAGTACAACGGCCACGCGCATATCTGCAAGCGCTGCGCGGAGGCGCTGAACTAGTCGTTGGGGACGTTCTTAAATGACTAGTCAAACAAGAACGTCCCCATTGACTACCTGTGTCACATTCAAGCGGCATTCTGTTTTCCGGAATGCCGCTTTTCTTTTTCGCTGGTTATTTCGCTTGCGTTGGTGGATATGTCGTGCGTTCTGCGTATGGCAATATAAGATAGTTCTTTGCATTAAACGTAATTCGATGATCTTGAGGGTAGGGGATTGATTTGGGTCGTGCTGGGGATATGACGCCGCCTTTGCGTTGGCGGTTGGGTGTTGCTGGTGGAGTGGCGCTGGTTGTGCTGCTTGTTGACCAGCTGACCAAGCTTGCGGTTCGTGCCGTGGGCGACGCTTTGCATGTGACTGTTATCCCCGGTGTCATCGACTTTATGTTTGTCCGCAATATCGGTGCTGCCTTTAGTATGGGCGAGGGGCATGGCATCGCGTTTGCCGTGCTGGCGTTGGCGGTCATTATCGCTATTGCCGTGTACCTCGTTCGTGCACCCCAGCTCGCCCATCTTGAGGTTGTGGGCATGGCGATGGTTGCGGGCGGTGCTATCGGCAACGCTATCGATCGTTTGGCCTTTGGCTTCGTGACCGATTTTATTGCCACCACCTTCGTCGACTTCCCCGTCTTTAATGTGGCCGATATCGGCATTACCGCGGGCGTCGTTCTCGCCCTCTTCGGTTACATGTTCTTGAGCCCCGCTGCCCGTGAGGTCGATGCGACCGCCGAGCTTAACGCCCGTGACGAGGCCCGCGCTAAGCGCAAGGCCCAGCAGCGTGGGGAGCGTGCCCGCAAGATTCGCGAAAGGAATGAGCGCTAATGGCCGACCTCCATATCCTTGTTGCCGACGATGCCGCTGGTCAGCGTCTTGACGCCTATCTGGGCTCCAATGACGGCTGCCCTACGCGCTCTGCCTGCGCGCATCTGATTGAGGGCGGTGCCGTATGTGTCAATGGCGAGACCTGTCTGTCTAAAAAGTACGCCGTGCGAGCCGGCGACCGTATTTCGGTCGATTTGCCCGAGCCGCACGATCCCACCGATGTGATTCCCGAGGCCATCCCGCTCGACATTCGCTATGAGGACGACTATCTCATTGTGCTCTCCAAGCAGCGTGGCCTGGTGTGCCATCCTGCGCATGGCCACGAGAGCGGCACCCTTGCGAACGCTCTGGTCTATCACTGCGGTATCGACCATCTGGGCACCGTGCAGGGCGAGGATCGCCCCGGTATCGTGCATCGTTTGGATCGCGATACCTCGGGTCTCATGCTTGCGGCAAAGGACGACGACACCCAGCGCGCGCTCCAAAATCTTATCCGTACGCGCACACTCGACCGCCGCTACATTACGCTCGTTCACGGTCATATCGCTATGGATGAGGGCACCATTAACACTGGCATTGCCCGTTCTACGCGTGACCGTGTCAAGATGGCGGTTTCTGACGATCCTTTCGCGCGCCAGGCCATTACGACCTTTAAGGTCCTCGAGCGCTTCGATTCCATGCGTTTTGACGACGGCTATACGCTCGTCGAGTGCCACCTGTTTACGGGCCGCACGCATCAGATTCGCGTGCATATGCGCCACATCAACCACGCCTGCGTGGGCGATCCGCTCTACGGTAAGTGCGATGCGCGCGCCGATCAGGGCCTGACCAGGCAGTTTCTGCATTCCTGGCGCGTGGCGTTCGAACATCCCGTGACGGGGGAGCGCATTGAGTGCCGCGACGAGTTGCCGTGGGATCTCGCTGCGGTCCTCGACGACCTGGCTCCGCGCTCACTCGGTCGTACTGCCGCTGGCGATGAAATCGTTCCGCAGCTCGGTCTTCTCGAAGCCTAGCCAGTATTAGGTGGTTTCTTGAACTCGGTAAGCCTGCGGTAAGATATACGGTTGTTTACGTAACGCGTTGCTGGGAGCCTGCATGCTCGCCTTTTTACAAACCAACACACCCATCGTGATCTTCAACCAGATTGTCGTCACGCTGCTCACGGTCTGCTTTCTGTACCAGGTGGTCTTCTTTGTCATTGGCGCTCTTCGTGGCGAGGTCGCGCCTCCCAAGGCCAAAAAACTCCATCGCTATGCTTTCTTTATCGCGGCGCATAATGAGGAGGCCGTGATTGCCAACCTCGTTCGCTCCATCAAGGACCAGGATTATCCGTCCGAGCTCATCGAGGTCTTTGTCGTTGCCGACGCCTGCACCGACAACACCGCGCAGCTCGCGCGCGAGGCGGGTGCCATCGTTTATGAGCGCAACGACCTGGCCCGCAAGGGTAAGAGCTGGGTCATGGACTTTGGTTTTGACCGCATCCTTAACGAGTATCCCGACACGTTTGAGGGCTACTTTATCTTCGATGCCGATAACGTTATCTCCCGCGATTACGTGTCCAAGATGAACGATGCCTTTGACCAGGGCTTCCATGTGGTCACGAGCTATCGCAACTCCAAGAACTTTGGCAGCTCGTGGATCTCGGCAGCTAATGCCACTTGGTACCTGCGTGAGGCGCGCTTTCTCAACAACGCGCGCAATATCTGCAAGACTTCTTGCGCTGTCTCGGGTTCGGGCTACCTCATCTCCGCCAGCGTTATCGAGGGCATGCACGGTTGGCAGTTCCACACGCTGACCGAGGACATTCAGTTCACCACGTTCTGCGCCATTCACGGTATCCGCATTGGCTATGCACCGGCGGAGTTCTTTGACGAACAACCCGTGACGTTTAAGGCGTCCTGGAAACAGCGCATGCGTTGGACCAAGGGCTTCTACCAGGTGTTCTTTACTTACGGTAAGCACCTGGTCAAGTCGACCTTCCGCTATCATCGCTTTGCCGCATATGACATGTTTATGACCATCGCTCCGGGCATGCTGCTGTCCCTGATCTCCATGCTCGCCAACGCGACCTTCCTCATCGTGGGCGGGCTCTCGCACGGCTTCTTGGCTACCGAGGTTGAGATGCAGGCGTGCGCCGCTTCGCTCATTATGACCTTCGCCATGATGTATCAGACTTTCTTTATCCTGGCGCTGCTTACGACCATCTTTGAGTACAAGCATATTCACTGCGCGCAAAAGTGGCGTCTGGTGACCAACCTGTTTACCTTCCCGATCTTTATGTTCAGCTATATCCCCATCACGGTGGCCGCGCTGTTCCTGAAGGTCGACTGGGTGCCGACGCAGCACGCCGTCAACGTTACCCTTGACGAGGTCATGCAAGGCGCCAAATAACCACCACCAAAACCACCGCAAAGGGGACAGGCACCTTTGTGGTGGTTTTTGCTTTTGCGATGCAGCTCGAGGAGGCGTCCGATGGTCTATATCCCGTTTTGGATTTGCATCTTTGCCGGCGCGTGGATTGATGCCCGTGAGCGGCGGTTTCCCAATGAGCTTGCCGGCGCATGTGCCGTGGCGGCGTTAGCAGGCGTTTGGCTCGACAGGGGCGTTAACACTGCACTTGATCATGCCGGTCTTGCGGTCATCGTCTACCTTGCCCTTGTGCTTACTGAGTCGCTCTGGCGGCGCCTTCGTCAAGCCCCGGGGATTGGCATGGGGGACGCCAAAGCACTCTTCGCGCTTTGCACGCTCGACCCTATGGGTGGCATCGTGGCATTTGCCGTCGCACTCCTGGCCCTGGCCCTCTCCTGCCTCTTCACAAAATCGCGCTCCCTGCCATTGCTCCCGTTTTTAGTGCCGATTTTTGCCATAATCGAGGTCGTGGGCTGCACTCTGTAACCGATTGCGCATCGTTCTTAAGGAGCATGCCATGGCAACTAATCAAGAAACGGCCGCCATCAAGGCGCGTATGGACCGTATTCCTTCGGCGTTGTCGCCCGAGCTCGTCGAGCGCATTGCCGCCGATCGTGCTTCGGGCTATATCAACCCGTATCGTTGCAACGATGATCAGGTCATTCGTCGTATTGATCGCGCCGCCGACAAAGGCACGCTTATGCGTCCGGCGTTTATGCGCGATACCGAAAAAATCCTCCATCTACCGGCGTACACCCGTTATGCAGGCAAAACGCAGGTTTTTAGCTTTCGAAGCAACGACGACTTGTCGCGTCGTGGTCTACACGTGCAGCTCGTCTCGCGCATTGCGCGCGATATCGGTCGCGCCCTCGGGCTCAACTGCGATCTGATTGAAGCGATCGGTCTGGGTCACGACTTGGGGCACACGCCTTTCGGCCATGCCGGCGAGCGATTCCTCAACGATATCTATCACGAGCGCACGGGTCGTTATTTTTTCCATAACGTGCAGTCGGTCCGCGTGCTCGATGCGCTGTACGGTCGCAACGTGTCGCTTCAGACGCTCGATGGCGTGCTCTGCCACAACGGCGAGTACGAGCAGCGTGTGTTCGAGCTCTCGGACATGGGTTCCTTTGACCAGTTCGATCGAACCGTCGAGGATTGCATTGCCACAGGCTATAGCGCAATTGAGCACTTGCGCCCCATGACGCTTGAGGGCTGTGTCGTTCGCATCTCGGATATTCTTGCCTATGCGGGGCGTGATCGCCAAGACGCCATTGCGGCGGGCCTGCTGTCACCCGACGCTTTTGACGATGGGCTTGGCGGAGCATACAACAGCTGGATTCTCACGCATGCCTCTATCGATATCGTCGAGCACAGCTATGGTAAGCCGCGCATCGAGATGAGCGAGGACCTGTTCGAGGAAATCCGCCGCGCTAAGCGCGAGAACTACGAGAAGATCTATAGCAAGGGCGGCATCGAGGGCGACTCCGAAACGGAGCTGCGCGAGGCGTTCGAAAAGCTCTATGACCGTTGCCTGCAGGATATAAACGAAGGCGACGAGTCTTCGTATATCTTTAAGCATCACATTTCGCGCATTGAGCGGCAGCTTTCCTACTACAATCGCACCTATGCATGGCAGGATGATAAAGATCAGACCGTAGTGGATTACATTTCGAGCATGACGGACGGCTATTTCTGTGAGCTGACGAGCAAGCTGTTCCCGGGGCTGAAGTTTCCGCATCGTACCTATATTAACGAACGGTAGTTCGTATATTTTCGGTATACTGTTGAGGAACACGATTTTGATGGATGCACGGGATGGCTATGGACGACCTTTTTTCTGCCTCGACGCGCGAGCGTTCCTTTAAAAATGCGCCGCTTGCGGTGCGCATGCGCCCCAATTCGCTCGACGAGTATGTGGGCCAGCAAAAGGCCGTCGGTAAGGGCTCATGGTTGCGTGCCGCGATCGAGCACGACGTGCTTTCGAGCGTGATTCTGTACGGGCCGGCCGGTACGGGTAAGACGACGCTGGCCCACATTATCGCCAACCATACCAAGAGCGAGTTTGTCGAGGTCAGCGCCGTCACGGGTACTGTGAAGGACCTGCGTCGCGTGATTGACGAGGCCAAGACGCGCCTGAATACCTACGACCGCCGCACCATTCTATTCATCGATGAGATTCACCGCTTCTCTAAGTCGCAGCAGGATGCCCTGCTGCATGCAGTTGAGAACCGTACCGTCATTATGATTGGCGCTACGACAGAGAACCCGTACTTTGAGGTCAACTCGGCACTGTTGTCGCGCGGGCGCGTGGTGGAGCTTGAACATCTGAAGGATGAGGATATCGCCACGCTTATTGAGCGTGCGCTCGAGGCACCACAGGGCTTGAACGGAAAGTTCTCGGCCGATGAGGATACGGTCAAGACCATCTGCACGCTGGCAACGGGTGACGCTCGCTCGGCGCTCACGACGCTCGAGCTTGCGAGCGAGATTGCCGTCACGCGTCCCGATACCGAGGGAACGCCAGCGCCGGCGGCGGGGGAGCGCTATCCCATCACCGTGGATGACGTGAAGATCGCCAACCCGCGTCGCGGCTTTACATATGACAAAAACGGCGACATGCACTACGACATCATCAGTGCGTTTATTAAGTCTATGCGCGGTAGCGACCCCGATGCCACGGTCTACTGGCTTGCGCGCATGATCGATGCAGGGGAGGATCCTAAGTTTATTGCACGCCGTATTATGATTCATGCTTCTGAGGACGTTGGGAACGCCGACCCGCAGGCGCTTTTGGTGGCACATGCCGCGTTTAAGTCTGCCGAGGTCATTGGTTATCCCGAGTGCCGCATTAACCTGGCTCAGGCCGCTCTCTATGTGTGCTTGGCGCCAAAATCCAACGCGTGCGAGGCTTCGATCGATGCGGCGCTGGCCGATATCCATTCTAGTGGGCTTCGCGAGGTGCCGAGTTATCTGCGCGATCGCCATCGCCCGGGCAGCGATGAATACGGTGTGTATAAGTATCCACATGATTATCCCGAAGGCTGGGTCGATCAGCGCTATTTGCCCGAGGGGCTGGAGCGCGGCGCGTTCTGGCAGCCTGCCGGCCGCGGTTGGGAAGAATGGCGCGCAGAGCAAAGTGAACGCGACCACAGCGGGAATGCACCGAAGTAGCTGCTGATAATTTTGTCCCACGTTGCTGCTCATGGCATGTTCGGTCCCCTTTGGGGTACCATGGAAACCGTCTGTATATCGATTCCTTTGGGAGGCTTGTATGAGTCCCATTCAAATCGCCCTGCTGCTGCTCGCCGTTGCCGGCGTGTGGGCTATCGTTGAGCTCGCGCTTACCCTGCGCAAGACCCGCACCGTTGTCGACTCGCTCGATAAGACCGTGAACGACCTCAACAACACCATCGCCGAGGCTCAGCCTGTGGTGGCAAAGCTCGATGGCGCTGTCGATGAGCTTACGCCGGCGCTTGCCCAGATGGAGCCGCTGCTTAAGTCGAGCAAGACGGCAGTTGATGCCCTTACCTCCAATCTCGTAGAGGTCGAAGCTGTGGTTCGCGACATTTCCGAGGTTACGGGCAGCATGGCCGAGGCCAGCAATGCTGTGTCGAGCGTGACCGACTCCGCCGCCGGTGCTGTGCAGAAGCTCTTCAATAAGGTGAAGGCTCCTGCAGCTGACACCGAGCGCAAGCTCGCCGCTGCTGCTGCGGAGGCAGAGCGGCCTACCGAGCGCGTCCTAATTGGCGAGGACGAGGCCGCCGATGGCGCAGATGCGGCTCAGAAGTCTTCAGCTAAGCCGGCTCAGTATTACACCTATACACCCTCCGAGACCTCTGAGGAGTCCTGCGATGAGTAGCGAAGCAACCTGCCCCATCACGCTGACCGTTGCCGGCGACCCGCGTCTCGCTCGCCTTGTACGCATGACGGCAGCCAACGTTGGTGCCCTGTGTTCCATGTCTGTCGATCGCATCGAGGACATCCGCATGGCTGCCGAGGAGGCTTTCATCTTTGGTTGCACCGCGGTCGACTGCGACGACATCACCATCAAATTCGATGTCGATGAGACCCACGTTGGCATGACTATTACCTTTGGCGACCAGGCTATGGTCGATGAAGACGACCAGGCTGCGGTGTATGCCGAGCTCATCCTCGCGAGCGTGTGCGACTCCTACGAAAAGACTGCGGCGCCCTTGACGCTATCCCTCGACCTCAAGGCGGATATCTAATATGACCGAACGTTCCCGGAGCGGCAAGACCGCTTGGGACAAGGAGAAAACCCGCGAGCTGTTTCGTCGTTACAAGGAGACCGGTGATCCGGATGCTCGCGAGCAGCTCGTCATGTCCCATATGAATCTGGTAAGGTTTCTTGCCAACAAATTTAAGAATCGCGGCGAGCCGCTCGACGACCTCATGCAGGTCGGCTATCTGGGTTTGCTCAAGGCTATCGACCGCTTTGACCCCGAGCGCGGGCTCGAGTTCACGACGTTTGCAACACCCACTATCCTGGGCGAGATCAAACGCCATTTCCGCGACAAGGGCTGGAGTGTGCGCGTACCGCGTCGTCTGCAGGAGCTCTCGGCCAAGGTCAACCAAGCTACTGACAAACTCACCAACGAGCTGCAGCGTTCGCCCAAGGTTGAGGAGATCGCTGAGTATCTAGATGTGACTGTCGATGAGGTCCTCGAGGCTATGGAATCGTCTTCGGCCTATACCTCGGTGCCCATCGAGGCTCCTGGTGCGTCCGATTCCGACGATGCCCCCTCGATTCTCGACCGTTACGCCGACGACGACAACGAGCTCGACTTTACCGATGACCGCCTAGTGATCGAGGAAGCCATCCGTGATTTCTCGCCGCGCGAGCGCGAGGTGATCGAGCTGCGCTTTGTGAAGGGCATGACCCAGATCGAGATCGCCAAGAAGCTGGGTATTTCTCAGGTGCAGGTTTCGCGTCTACTGCGCCGCACGCTTAAGAAGATTCAGGACAAGATCGACCCCGACGGAGTGATGATTCGTTCATGAGTGAGCACCCCCAACAAACCGATCGCGTGCTGCGCGATACCCGCATTCTGACGCTGCGCATTTGGGCTGTTGTCGGCTGCATTGTTATTGCTGCTGTCATCTTTAACCTTATGGGCATCCTGGCACCGGTTATTGAGTTTCTCGCTGTTGGTTCCATCATTGCTTTTGTGATGTCCCCGATCACCAATTGGCTCGAGCACCATGGCGTGAATCGCGGCATCGGTTCGCTTATCGCGCTTATTGTTGTTGTTGCCGTACTCGTCGGTGTCGTTTGCATCTTGTCGCCGATTCTCTTTGGTCAGATCATGGAAGTCCTGAGTCGCCTGCCCGAGCAGCTTCGTGTTGCGGGTGGCGATCTCAACGAGATGATCTCGCATGCCAAGACGCTCAACAACACGCCGCTCAAGGAGTATTTGGACGATAATCTTTCGTCGCTTGTTACCGTGGCATCGAAGTACGTGTCTCAGATCGCTGCCGAGCTTGGCCGCGGTGTGTTCCCGCTCATCACCAATACGGCCTCGCAGTTGTTCGTGATCTTCCTTGGTCTGGTGCTTGCGTACTGGATGGCCTGCGACTACCCTCGCATGCACCACGAGATTTGCACCATCATCGGTCAGGAGAAGGAGACCTCGTACCGCTTTATGGTCGCCATCCTTTCTCGCTCTGTCGGCGGCTACATGCGCGGTATGGTCGTGACGTCCATCTGCGGTGGTTTCCTCGCCTTTATCGGTTTTATGATCATCGGCCATCCGTATGCGGCGCTCATGGCTATCTTTACCGGCATCATGCATTTGGTTCCGGTCGTCGGTCCTTGGGTGAGCGCAGCAATCGCCACGGTGCTCGGTTTCATGTTCAGCCCCATGTTGGCGTTGTGGACGCTCATCGTGACGATGGTCGCGCAAAACGTCACCGATAACGTGATTTCGCCTAAGGTTATGCAGAGCTCGGTGCAGGTGCATCCCATTATGAGCCTCACGGCGCTTGTTATTGGCTCGGCACTCATGGGCCCCATCGGTATGATTATTGCCATCCCGCTGTGTGCGGCCCTCAAGGGTATCTTCGTGTACTACTTCGAGAATGAGACCGGCCGCCAGCTTGTGGCCTATGACGGTGCCGTGTTTAAGGGCACGCCGTACCGCGATGCCGATGGCAACCCGGTCGCCGCCTACGACGCGCTCGGCGACGACACCTTCATCTACGAGTCCGAGCTCATCGGCAACGAGACTGCGCCCGAGGCCAAGGCCATGCCCAAGCCCGAGCTCGATAATCCCTGGATCAAGCTCTCGGGCCTGCAGCCCGATGCGACGGGCTTCTTCAAGAACCCCTTCGCTAAGGATGACGATTCCAACACGGATGACGACACCAAAACCGGCATCGACGGCGCCATGGACGATGACGACAAGTAGCGTGGTAATGTTAGTCAACATTCATACGCGCTAACATGCAATTTCGCTGAAGGGCCGGCATTGTGCCGGTCCTCTTTTTTGCACTTGCGCGGTGGGATGGTAATATCGTTACGTTTGAACTGTTTCGATGTGAAACCGAGGAGATTCCCTCTATGAGTGCTGACTACCCGTCTATGACTACGGCCGAGATCCGCTCCAAGTTCCTCAACTTCTTTGAGGAGCGCGGTCTTAAGCTCTATCCTTCTTCGTCCCTCGTCCCCGACGATCCTTCGCTGCTGCTTGCCAACGCCGGCATGAACCAGTTTAAGGAGTACTACCAGGGCAAGAAGACCATGAAGGAGATCGGCGCGATTTCCTGCCAGAAGTGCGTCCGCACCAACGACATCGATTGCATCGGCGAGGACGGCCGTCACCTGTCCTTCTTCGAGATGCTCGGCGACTTCTCTTTTGGCGGCGTCTCCAAGGAGCAGGCTTGCGCCTGGGCCTTTGAGCTCATCACCAAGGAGTTCAAGCTGCCGCTTGACCGCCTGTACTTCACCGTCTTTACCGAGGACGACGAGACCCACGACGTGTGGCGCTCTCTGGGCGTTGCCGAGGACCACATCTCCCGTTTGGGCGAGGACGACAACTTCTGGGCCGCTGGCCCCACCGGCCCCTGCGGTCCGTGCTCCGAGATCTACTTTGATATGGGCGAGGAGGTCGGTTGCGGCAGCCCCGACTGCAAGCCCGGTTGCGACTGCGACCGCTTCCTGGAGTTCTGGAACCTCGTCTTTACCCAGTACGACCGCCAGGAGGACGGCTCCATGCCGGAGCTGCCGCACCGCAACCTCGATACGGGCATGGGCCTGGAGCGCATGGCCGCTATCATGCAGCACAAGACCGCCAATTACGACGGCGACTTGATGCAGCATCTCATCAAGCTGGGCGAGGAGATCAGCGGTAAGACCTATGACGCCGACGATTACTCCGGTGCTAGCCGTTCTCTGCGCATCATCGCCGACCACTCCCGTGCCGTTGACTTTATGATCTCTGACGGCATCCTCCCCGGTAACGAGGGACGCGAGTACGTCCTTCGCCGCCTGCTCCGTCGCGCCGTGTTCCACGGTCGCCTGTTGGGCATCGAGGGCGCCTTCCTGACCAAGTTCATCGACGAGGTTAACGCTCAGATGGGCGAGGCTTATCCCGAGCTGCTCAAGAATGTCGCGCTCGTCAAGGGTATCGTCGCCTCCGAGGAGGAGCGCTTCTCCACGACGCTCGACAACGGCCGCGTCTATCTGGACGAGGCCCTGGCAGCGCTTGCCGAGGGCGCCGTGCTTCCGGGCGATGTTGCCTTTAAGCTGCACGACACCTTTGGTTTCCCCATCGACCTAACCGTCGAGATCGCCGGCACCGCTGGCCACGACGTCGACATGGACGGCTTCACTGCCTGCATGGAGGACCAGAAGGCCCGCGCCCGCGCCAATGCCAAGGGCGACGCCTGGGGCAGCTTCAACGACGTGTGGGTTGAGCTTTCCGACAAGGTCGCTGCGACCGAGTTCGACGGCTATGACAACGATGTGATCGAGGGCGCCAAGGTTGTCGCCATCGTGCGCAACGGCGAGTCCGTCGAGTCCGCTGCCGCCGGCGAGGACGTCGAGGTTGTGCTCGATCGCACCCCGTTCTATGCCGAGATGGGTGGTCAGCAGGGCGATGCCGGCAAGCTTTCCGCCGAGGGCGTTGTTCTGACCGTTGCCGACACCAAGAACCACAACGGCTTGTATGCCCACGTCGCGCACGTTGCCGATGGCACGCTGACTGTCGGTGCCGCTGTTACCGCCGCGCTCGACGCCGAGCGCCGTGGCTTCCTGCGTCGCAACCACACCGCCACGCACCTGCTCGACGCCGCCCTTAAGCAGGTCCTGGGCGAGCACGTCTCTCAGGCCGGCTCGCTGGTGACGCCCGAGCACCTGCGCTTTGACTTCACGCACTTCGAGGCTCTGTCCTCCGAGCAGCTCAAGGCTGTCGAGGACCTGGTCAACCAGCAGATCTTCGCTTCCAAGCCGGTCGTGACCCGTGTCATGGGCATCGACGAGGCTAAGGCCGCCGGCGCTGTCGCTCTGTTTGGCGAGAAGTACGGCGATGTCGTCCGCGTCGTCTCCGTGGGCGCCGAGGACCAGCCGTTCTCCCGCGAGCTCTGCGGTGGCACACACGCTGCTAACACCGCCGAGATCGGCCTGTTTAAGATTATTTCCGAGTCCTCCACGGGCTCTAATGTCCGTCGTATCGAGGCCGTGACCTCTAAGGGTGCTCTCGACTATATGGCCGACCGCCTGGCGCTCGTCGACGCCGCCGCCGCTGCGCTCAAGTGCCGCGTAGACGAGGTTCCCGCCCGCGTGGAGAACCTGCAGGCCGAGCTGCGCGAGACGTCCAATAAGCTCAAGAAGGCTCTGACCGGTGGCTCCTCCGACGCCATCTCCAGCGCCATCGAGGGCGCCGTCGAGCTCGACGGCTATAAGCTCGTTGTCGCTGAGCTCCAGGGCCTTGAGGCTGCCGACCTGCGCAACGTATGGGATACCGTGCATCAGAAGGTCGCCGGCCCTGTCGCTTGTGTCGTCGCCAGCGTGACTGAGAAGGGCACTCCGGCCCTGCTCGCTGCCGGCTCCGATGACGCCGTCAAGGCCGGTTTCCACGCCGGTAACGTGATCAAGCAGATCGCGGGTCTGGTCGACGGTCGCGGTGGCGGTCGTCCCAACATGGCCCAGGCCGGTGGCAAGAATGCTGCCGGCATCGCCGATGCCCTCGCGGCCGCTAAGACCGCGCTCGGCGCCTAAGAATCTAAGAAGCCGCTGTGGTTGCGCTCGCGCTGGACATAGGGGAGACCAGGATCGGCATCGCCGTCTCGAGCCGTGATGGCAAGATGGCGATGCCTGTCAAGGTGCTTCCGGCTGCCGAGGTCACCGGTATGGCCAAGACGTTTCGCTACCTGGTTGAGGACTATGAGCCCGACATCCTGGTAAGCGGACGTCCCCTGACCATGGCCGGTGAGCCCGGCCCTCAGGCCGAGCGCGTTGCCGCTGTGGCGCAAAAGATTGCCGACGAGCTCGATCTTCCGTTGGAGTTTGAGGACGAGCGTCTGTCCTCGCAAGAGGCCAAGCGTATCCTGCGCGAGCAGGGACTCAACGAAAAGCAGATGAGGGGCAAGATCGACATGATTGCCGCCAGCCTGTTTTTGCAGACGTGGCTCGATCGTAAAAACGAGGAGGTTTCGCATGCCTAGTGCTTCCGATCCGCGCCAGCCGAATCGTACACGGCAGCCGGCGTCGCGCCCCGCCCAGCCTGGCCAGCGTCCGGCACAGCCGACGCAGCGCGCAGCTCAGCCTGCCGCGCGCCCGGCGCAGTCCTTCTCTCGTTCGGCCCAACCTGTTCAACGGACGGGTCAGCAGCCTTCTGCTCGTTCGGTTCAGCATTCGGCTTCTCACGCGGCTCAGCAGCCCACTGCTCGTACGGCCCAGCCTGCAGGCGGCACCCGCTTTAAGCAGCAGGCACCTACCCAGCGAACGCAGGCCCCCCAATCGCATTCGCATCACGCTCGTGGTTCGCATGGCGTTGCTCCGGCGACCCGCTCGAGCTACAACACGCATGCTCGTCGCGGTGCTCAAAAGAAAAGCTCCCCGGTGCCTATGATTATCGGTGGCGTTGTTGCCGTGCTTGCGCTTGTCGCGATCGTTTTCTTTGTCGTGCCAGCCGTCAAGGGCTTCTTTAGCGGTGAGGGTGCGAAAGTCGTTGCAGGCCAGCAGGTTACTATCACGATTCCCGATGGTGCCTCGGGTGACAGCATCGCTTCGATTCTCTCCGAGAATCATATCGTCGAAAATCCCAAGGATTATTATGCGGCGGTGAAAAAGCTCAACGCCGATATGTCGCTCAAGCCTGGTGATTATTCGTTCACCACACTCATGGATGCGACCAAGGTTGTTCAGCAGCTCATGGAAGGCCCCAACGCGGGCTCCAATGCGCTGACTATCCCTGAGGGCCTGACGGTCGATCAAGTCGCCGACCGTGTGGCCCAGGCCTACGACAGCATCTCTAAGGAAGACTTCCTCAACCAGGCCAAGGCCTCCAACTACGTGGACGACTATAGCTTCCTTAAGGGCGCCGCTAACGACTCGCTCGAGGGTTTCTTGTTCCCCAAGACCTATTCGTTGGGTAATTCGCCGACGGCCGATGGCGTGATTCGCGCTATGCTCGATCAGTTTAAGACCGAGTACAAGTCGCTTGACTTTGCGAGCTGCGAAGCCAAGATCAAGGAACGCTACGGTGTGGAGATGTCCGACTACGACATCGTCAACTTGGCCTCTATCGTTGAGCGCGAGGGCCTCAACGCCGATCAACGTGCGCATGTGGCCTCGGTTTTCTACAACCGCCTTGCCGGCAAGCTCGATGGCCTGCGCTATCTCAATAGCGATGCGACTATGATGTATGTCACCGGTGGCGAGGTTACCGCCGACGACCTGCAGAGCGATAGCCCGTATAACACCTATAAGCACGAGGGCCTGCCGCCCACGCCCATCTGCTCTCCGTCGCTCGAGGCACTCAAGGCCACCCTTGAGCCGACCGACTCTGATGACCTGTATTTCTACATTACGCAGGACGAGGAGTACTTCTCGCAAACCTACGAAGAGCATCAACAGTCTTGGAATTAGCATGAGGATTTTTAGCCCCAAACGATACGTTGCCTCGGTCGATCGCATCGACCTTAATACCCTGTGGGCCGACGGCAAACGCGCCATTCTGCTCGATCGCGATAACACCTTGGTGCCGCGCGACACCGAGCAGGTTCCCGCCGCGGTTTCCGCTTGGCTCGACGCCGCCCGCGCCAAAGGCTTTAAGCTGTGCATGGTGTCCAACAACTGGCATCGCGACCAGGTCATGAGCTCTGCGCGCGAGCTGGGACTCGAGGCCATCAGCCACGCCATGAAGCCGGCGCCGTTTGCCCTCAAGGCGGGCCTTAAGCGCCTCGGCGCCACAGCCGGCGAGGCTGTGCTGATCGGTGATCAGCTCTACACGGACGTGTGGAGCGGCAACTTCGCCGGCGTCGATACTATCCTGGTAAAGCCGCAGGCGACGCAGGACCTGTGGTATACGCAGATCTTCCGTATCTTTGAGCGCCGGGCCCTGCGCGACCTTCCCTGCGAGGAATAGGTCTCGTCATGTCCCAGCACATCAAACACGGCTGCGACCATATCTTCTTTATCGGCTTTTTGGGCGCGGGCAAGTCGACGCTTGCGCGCAACGTGGGCACCATGTTCAAGCGGCGTTTTATCGATACCGACCGCCTGGTCGTGCGCCGTTGCGGCAAGTCGGTAACCGAGATTTTTGAGACCGAGGGCGAGGATCGTTTTCGCGAGCTCGAGACCTCGGCGCTCCGTTCGCTCCAAAGCGAGCGCAGCCTGTTGGTTTCGTGCGGGGGCGGTATCGTCGAAACGCCGGTGAATATTGAGCTGATGCACGAAATGGGTACGTGCGTGTACCTCGAGGGCGACTTCGAGGATTCGATTCGCCAGATTCGTCGGTCCGACACGCGCCCCGATTTCCGCTCGCCCGAGCATGCCGCGCGCCTGTTTGAGCATCGCCGTCCGCTGTATCGCCAGGCCGCCGACCTTACCCTTGATATTCGCAACAAGTCCTTCGAGGACGTTTCCTACCTTTGTGCCGAGATGCTTTTGGAGCGTGGGCTGCTATGATTCGCCGTCAACTGATCAATTTCCAAAACCGCAGTGTCGATGTCCGCGTCGGATTGGGTGCGTTCGATGAACTGTCGCGTATGTTTGCCTCGGCCGTGGGCAAGCCTAAGCGCGCGATGGTCGTTTGGAACTCCGCCACGTCAGAGCGTTTTGGTGAGGTCGTCGAGCATGCGCTGGTCGACGCCGGTTTTGTCGTGTCGCTGCTCGTCCTCGAGGTTTCGCCTGCCGGTGCTACGCTGGCCGATGCCGATACCGTCTTTGGCGCCCTGTCTGCCAACGGCATTACCTGCGACGATCTGGTTGTCGCCGTTGGCGATGCCGCAATCTGCTCGGTTGTTAGCTGGTGCGCCAACCAGTGGTGCGGTCGCACCGAGTGCGCGCTGCTGCCGTCGACGTTCGACGCCATGCTCACGGTCGCGACGACCATGAAGCCGCTTGTCGCCTCGTCGGCCAATGCGCTTCCCGCTATCGCGTTCCGTCCCGAACCGGGCTTGGTCGTGTGTGACCTCGACCTTGTTCGCGAGGCGGACCCTGAGGACCTCAAGCTCGGCTATGTGGTACTTGTTGGCACCATGCTTTCGAGCAGCAAGTCCCGCTGGAATCAGTTTACTGAGACCGTTCCCGAGATTCTCGCGGGCGAGGAGGTCGCGCTCGTCAATGCCGTTCAATGGTCTCAGACTGCCCGCAAGGACGTACTGATGGCCACGAACCCGAGCGCCCGCCATGCGCTCGATTTTGGCAAGACGGGGGAGCGTACTCTGCGCGCTTGCTTGGGCGATGCTGCTTCTCAGGTTCCTGCCTATCAGCTGTTATCCGAGGGCATGCGCTTTGAGGCGCGCCTAGCCCACGATGCCTGCGACTTCGATATCGATTACGTCTTTGAGGTCGATGACTGCCTGGAGGACTTTGGTATCGAGGAACTTGCCTTCGATCTGGAGCCTGCCGCATATATCGAGGAGTTCCGCAAGCAGCAGTTCGCTCGCTCGAACCGCAGCATGTTGCCGCTGCCCGCGGCACTTGGCGCCATTCGTCTAACGAGCGTTGAGGACGAGGTTCTTGAGCGCCATGCTCACGCCTACTTGGCTTCTCGCAAGGAACTTCTCTAACTTTATTGACATCCATCGTCTTTCGTATCATGTTGAGGGGCGGGTTTTCAATCGGTTGCGGATCGCATGCGATTCCGTCGTTCGATTGAGACCCGTCCCGTCTATATTGAGGACATCAAGAAAGGAATCTGCATGTCTGAGTTTGCTGCCGGTCCTGCCGGTCGTATCGAGCGTGTCCGTGCCCTGATGGCCGAGCGTGGCTACGACGCCATCGTGGTGCGCGACGAGGCCAACCTTCGTTGGCTTACGGGCGTGAAGGGCGTCTTCGACTACACCTTCGAGTTCCCGCACGCTGCGTTTATTACGGTCGACCAGTGCCTGTTCCACACCGACTCGCGCTACCTCAACAGCTTTGAGGAGAACACGCCCGCCGGCAGCCCCTGGGTCTACGACATGGACGAAGGCACCATCCCTGGTTGGCTCGCCGACAAAATCGCGGCCAACAAGTGCCGTGTCTGCGCTGTCGAGGATGATATGCAGATTAATTTCTACCAGGGTATTCAGCGTGGCCTGGAGGACCGTTCCGTCGCCTGCATGCTGCCGCTGATGCACGACGACATCCGCAAGATGCGCGCCATCAAGGACGCCGAGGAGATCGAGCTCATGCGCCATGCGCAGTCGATCACCGATGCCGCCTTCCAGCATATGCTCGGCTTTATTAAGCCCGGTATGACCGAGAAGCAGGTTCGCAACGAGCTCGAGAACTTTATGTTCGCCAACGGCGCCGACAGCCTGGCCTTCGGCTCCATCGTGGCGAGCGGTCCCAACACCGCCAACCCGCATGCCGTGCCGAGCGATCGCGTGATCGAGAAGGGCGATTTCGTCCTCATGGATTACGGCGCGGGCTACTGTGATTACCGCTCCGACATGACGCGCACCGTCGTGATGGGCGAGCCCACGCAAGAGCAGCTCGACCTGTACGCACTCGTGCGCCGCACGCACGAGGAATGCGTCGCCGCCATTCATCCGGGCGTCGAGGGCAACGACATCTTCAAGCTTTCCAAGAAGATTATCGGCGATGCCGGCTATGGCGATTATTACAACCATGGTCTGGGTCACGGCGTGGGCATCGACATCCATGAGCTGCCCAACTTCAACCGCAGCAAGAACACCATCGAGGTCGGCTCGGTTATCACCATGGAGCCCGGCGTGTATCTGCCCGGTGTGGGCGGCGTGCGTCTGGAGGACTACGGCGTGGTCACCGAGAACGGCTACGAGCCCTTCACCAAGACCCCGCACGACCTGCACGTCATTGATTGCTAGCCCATTTCGATAGATTTTTGGGGCGGGGCGTCCGGAGCAATTCGGGCGCCCCGCGTTCTCTTTTTATGCGCTCGCTGCAGGCGCCGTCTGCAAGTGTATAATTTCGGTCGTATGTAATTTGGACGCTTGTGCGTTCTGCCCATAACAAGAAAGGTCGCTATGCCTACCATTTCTACCGCCGACTTCAAGAACGGCCTCGGTCTCCGCATTAAGGACAAGGTCTACACCATCGTCGAGTTCCAGCATGTCAAGCCGGGCAAGGGTGGCGCGTTTGTGCGCTACAAGACCCGCGACATCAAGAGCGGCCGCGTCGTCGAGAACACCTGCAACGCCGGCACCAAGTTCGAGAGCGTCATGCTCACCACCCGTGAGTTCCAGTACCTCTACAACGATGGCGCCGACTACATCTTCATGGACAACGAGACCTATGAGCAGGTTCCCGTTCCCGAGGACATGGTGGGCGAGAACTCCAAGTGGCTGCGCGAGAACGACATCTGCCAGCTGCTCTTCGCCGACGATGAGCTCATGGGCGTGACGCCGCCGATGTTCATCGAGACCACCATCGTCCAGACCGACCCGGGCTTTAAGGGCGACACCGTCCAGGGTTCCACCAAGCCGGCCACGATTGACACCGGCGCTGTCATCCAGGTCCCCATGTACCTCAACGAGGGCGAGGTCATCAAGGTTGACACCCGCGACGGCAAGTTCGTCTCCCGCGTCTAGCAACCAACTCTTCTAGGAGGACTCATGCCCCAGGAAATCAAGATTGACGGCATCGGCATTTCACCCGATGTTCTGACCGCCATCGTCTCGCGCGCCGTGTCGGATGTCGAGGGCATCGCCTCCGTTGGCGTCAAGGACCTTGCCACCAACCTTGTCTCCATGATGCTCTCGTCCAAGGCCCCGGCTTCCGAGCCGGCGGTCGAGGCCGAGGTCGTCGGCGACAAGCTCGCACTCACCGTGCGTGTCGTGGTGTTCTTTGGCTATCCGTTCAAGAAACTCGCCGAGGCCGTTCGCGCCGCCGTGGTCGCCGCCATCGATGCCCAGGTGGGCGTCGAGGTCGAACGCGTTGACGTTTGCATCGACGGCCTCGTTTTCCCCAAGGAGTAACCTTTGAGCCTTAAGGTTTATCGCGGGCGCACGCTTGCCCGCAGTCAGGCGCTGCAGCTGCTGTTCCAGGCCGAGGCCACGGACAGCCCGCTCGAGCGCGTCCTCGAGGGCGATTTCCTGATTTCGAAGGGTCCCCTCGACCCCTATGCGTTGGAGCTTTGCCGCGGTGCCTACGAGCACATTGATCGCATCGATTGTGCTCTGCGCGCCGTCGCCAAGAACTGGGATCTTATGCGCATGCCCGGTGCCGACCGCAACCTGCTGCGTATCGCCGTTTACGAGATGCGTTTCCTCACCGACGAGGAGGTCTCGGACGCCATCGTGATCAACGAGGCCGTCGAGCTTGCCAAGGCCTATGGCACCGACCAGTCCGCGTCGTTCGTCAACGGCGTTCTGGGTAAGATCGCTCGCAGCGAGGAGCTGCCGGGCGAGGACCTGTACCAGGAGCTGCTGGCCGAAGATCGCGCTCGCGAGGAGGCACAGGCTGCCGAGGCTGCTGCAAAGGTTGCAGCCGCTCAGGCTGAGGCTGGCGTGCTGGCCGAGGATGCGGACGCCGCCGAGGCTGACTTCGACTCCGTCGAGGAGTAGCCATGCCAGAGGGTTCCGTCCGCAACTTCGACGAGATTTCGGACCGTCTGGACCAGATTATCGCTACCGTTCGCTCCAAGGATACCTCCTTGGAGCGTTCACTCGATCTATTTGACGAAGCGATTGAGCTGGGCTCCCGCGCGGTCGATATGGTCGACAAGTTTGAGCTGACGCCGCGAGAGGCCGACAAGCTCGAGCAGGAATACGATGAGGATGCGGCAAACGAATCCCAGGATAGCTAGGCCGCATCTCCGGATACGAATGGTTGATGGCATTCATGAAACGCGTGCGTCTTGATGACGAACTGATTTCACAGGGCATCTGCGCCGATCGCGCGGATGCCCTTCGCACTCTTATGGCCGGCTTGGTCTCGAGTGGCGGTGAGCGCTTGACTTCGCCGGGCCTTAAGGTGATCCCGGGGCTGCCGCTGCACGTGAAGGGGCGCATTCCCTATGTTGGCCGCGGCGGTCTTAAGCTCGAAGGCGCGCTTGATGCGTTTGGCATCAATCCGACGGGCCTTGCCTGTCTGGATGTGGGCTGCTCTACCGGCGGTTTTACCGATTGCCTGCTCAAGCGCGGAGCTGCGACCGTTGTCTCGGTGGACGTGGGTCGCGCCCAGTTCGATTGGTCGTTGCGTCAGGACGATCGCGTGACGCTGCATGAGCGCACAAACGTGACGCAGCTGCCTGAGCTTGGCTATGCCGGCGCCATCGACCTGGCTGTGTGTGATGTCTCGTTTACCAGCATCGCGAACATTATCGATGCGGTACTGGCGTGCCTGACTCCTACGGGTGCATTCTGTACGCTCGTAAAGCCGCAGTTTGAGGCTCCGGCGGCGCTGGTGGGCGAGGGCGGCATTGTGACCGATCCCGCCGTGCGCCGCGATACACTCGTGGCGGCGGTTGAACTCTTTGCTGCCAAGGGCCTCTTCCCGGTCGATGTGTGCGTGTCACCCATTCATGGTGCAAAGGGCAACGTTGAGTTTTTCCTGTACGGCACGAGATTTGAATCTGGCGACCGCACGCAAGACGAGCTGCAATCCCAGGTATCGGTTATGAGCGAGAAAGCTGCAATGCTATGAAGGTCTTTCTGGTTCCCAATTACTACAAGCAAGAGGCGGTCGAGAGCGGCCTGATGCTCGAGCTTTGGCTGACGCGCCAGGGCTATGAGGTGGCATGGGCTGCCGATCAGCGATCCAAGATTCAGAGCACGCCTGATATTGACGGCTCCGATCTGGTCATTACGCTCGGCGGCGACGGTACGTTGCTGCGCGCTGCCCGCATCCTCAACCATCGCGAGATTCCTATCCTCGGTCTTTCCTATGGTCACCTGGGCTTTTTAACTGCTGCGAGTCCCGAGGAGCGCGACATTCTGCAGGTCGTGAGCGACGCCCTGTCCGGCGAGCTGCATGTGAGCCGTCGCGCTACCATCGCCGCGGATATCGTGTCCGTGCGCGAAGACGGTACGAAGGATGTCGTGCGCACCTTCGCCCTCAACGACATGGCGCTTACCCGCGGTCCGCTGTCCGATATGGTCGAGTTCGACATCACGGTGTCCGGCCATCATATCGACCGCCTGCGCGGTGACGGTGTCGTCGTTTCGACGGCGACCGGCTCCACTGGCTATGCACTATCCGCCGGTGGCCCCATCGTGAGCCCCGACTATACGGGCATGGTCTGCGTACCCATTGCGCCGCACACCATTCAGGCCCGTGCCTTCTTGACTTCGCCGAGTGATGTCGTCGAAATCTTTATGTCTGATGATCGTCCGAGCGTTCCGGCGATCGCTATCGACGGACAGTTTATTACTTGTGATGGTACGGTCGAGAGCGTGGCTGTGCGTCGCGGGCCCGGAGATGTGTTGCTGCTGGATTACGGCCCCGAGAGCTTCTATAACTCGGTGAGCCGCGTATTCTACGGAGTCCGTCATGATCGATGAGCTGCAGGTTTCCAACATTGCGCTCATTCGCGAGGCGACGCTGCTGCCGAGTGCCGGCCTGACTGTCCTGACCGGCGAGACCGGCGCCGGCAAGACCGCGCTGCTCTCGGCCCTCAAGCTTATTTTGGGCGAGCGCGCGGATTCGTCGACGGTGCGCGAGGGCGAGGCGCTGGCGAGCGTCGAGGCGCGGCTGTTCGACGGTCCACACGACACGGAGGGTTTCACCGTGCAGCGCAGCCTTTCTGCCGAGGGCCGCAGCCGCGTGAAGATTGACGGTCGCATCGCCAGTGTGCGCGAGCTTTCGGAGCGCGTTGGCGTGATGATGGATCTGTGCGGCCAACACGAGCATCAGCGCTTGCTCGACCCGGCGCATCACGTTGCGATGGTCGATGCCTGGGCGGGACGCTCTGCGCTCGAGGCGCTGGATGCGTACCGCGCCTGCTTTAAGGCATCGCGTGCTGCCGCCAAGGAGGTTCGACGTGTCGAAGAGGCCTCGCGTGCGCAGGGGAGTCGCGTCGAGGAAGCGCGCTTTGCGCTCGAGCGCATCGGCGAGGTCGACCCCAAGCCGGGCGAGTATGAGGAACTCGAGGAACTGCTGCCGCGCTCCGAACATGCCGAGGTACTGGTTGCCACGGCTAACGATGCCCATGCATCGCTTGCCTCCGAAGGGGGAGCGCTCGATGCCGTGAACAGGGCCGTGGCAGAGCTTTCCCGCATGGCTACCGTCGATCGCAAACTGGGCGACATTTCCGATGCGCTTTCGGATGCCTGCATCTCCCTTGAGGATTGCGCGAACGAGCTTCGTGCCTATCGCGATGGCGTCGCCTTCGACCCGCGCGAGCTCGCTCGCATGCGTGAGCGGTATTTCGACCTCAAGGGCCTGTTGCGTCAGTGGGGTCCCACCATGGACGATGTTTTTGCCATGCGCGATCGCTCGCAAGAGCTGCTGTCCCTGGTCGATGATGGCGATGAGCAGATCAAAAAGGCGCGTGAGGCACTCGGGAGCGCTGAGCGCGAGTTGTTTGCCGCTGCCAAGGCACTTAAGCGCGCTCGCAATACGGCGGCCCCGCGCTTCTGCCACGAGGTTGGCCGCCAGATGGCGCGCTTGGAGATGGGTAGTGCCGAGCTCGTCTGGGAGTCGCGCGATCTTCCCCGTGCTGAGTGGACGCCCGTTGGTCCTTCGAGCTACGAGCTGCTATACCGCAGCGGTGCCGGCTTGACGCCACGTCCCCTTCGCCGCATTGCGTCGGGCGGCGAGCTCAGCCGCGTCATGCTGGCAAGCAAGGTTGTCCTCGGTAACGCGGACGGTGTTGATACGTTGGTGTTTGACGAGGTCGATGCTGGTGTCGGTGGCTCCACGGCGCGTGCACTTGCGGGCGTGCTGACAGATCTCGCCGCTACGCATCAGGTGATTGTCGTAACCCACTTGGCGCAGGTTGCCGTCATGGCCGACAAGCATTATGTCGTCAGCAAGGAACCGGGCGATGTTCCCCAGACGCATTTGGACGAGGTAACCGGCGAAGCGCGTACCGCCGAGATCGCCCGTATGTTGAGCGGCGATCAATCGGAGGCGAGCTTGGCGCATGCCAAGCAGATGCTTGAAGAAGCTCGAGGTTAGGTCGTATCAGCGGTGTTGGTGGGACAAAATCGACTGAAATTTTTGTCCCACTACGCGTTTTACTCAACGACTTTATCCGGCTGGATGAGCTCTTCGTAGTAGCTGATATGCTCGCGGGCGTCTTCGATTTCGGGCAGCAGGAAGTTGTAGATTACCTCGATGATCATCGTGGCGCTCATCTTGGAGAACGCGAAGTCGACCGTTGTCAGTAGTGCTTCGTGGTTGACGGTATTAAAAGTGTAGTCTGCCAGGCGCGCGAGTGGAGACTTGCTGTCGCTGCTGATGACGACCACGGTTGCGCCGCAGTCGCGAGCCGCTTTTGCCATGCGATTCAGTCGGCGCGATTTGCCGGAGTTTGAGATTAGCACGATGACGTCACCCGGGCGCAACGTGAGCGCAAAGCCGATTGATGTCTCGCTAATGGTACTCGTCATGCAGCGCAGGCCCAGCTGCGAAAACTTAAATGTCGCGTCGAGCGCGACCGCGTTTGTATTGCCCACGGCGGCGAACTCAATAACGCCGGCATTCTTAAGCGCGTGTACAACTGCGGCCAACGTGTCGTGATCAATGCCGTCGATGGTCGCATTAAGCTCGCTCACCTTGGCAGCCAGGATGTTCTTGAGGCTCTGCTCCATATTGTCGAGTGAGACCTCGTCAGTCAGGCCCTCGTTACGCTGGCTTTCCAAATCCCTCGCCAACGAAAACTGAAAGCTGCGGAAGCTACCAAAGCCAAGCTTGCGGCAGAAGCGCGAAACGGTCGCCTCGGACGTGGCGGCGGCGCGCGAGAGCTGAGCGGCCGTGAGGCGTGGCGCCTCGGACTGGTGCTCCAATATATAGTCGACAATGCGCTGCTCGGACTCGCTGTATCCCTGATGGGTGCTAATGAGGGAAAGTGCGCTCTTGCTACTATCGGTCATGGATGGCTCCTGGTTGGCATGAAAATCTAATTTGATTCTCAATGCCATAGTATACGGGCATTTTCAATTACAAGATACACCTTGCCGTTTCAAGTGTTGATGGTAAACTTTCACTTACCGTTTACGGTTATGAAAGAACCTTTCACCGGAGATTTGCACCTTAGCTCTTCTCACGCGGACGGTAGGTTGGTATCTTTCAGTTGTGGAAAAACGCGCATCGAAGCGCGTGTAGGGGAGCGCCCGCGGGCGCTGTACTCAAGAAGGAGGGACACATGGCTAAGTTTGACATCATCGCCGCGACCGGTTGCCCGACCGGCATTGCGCACACCTTCATGGCGAAGGAGGCGCTGGAGAAGGCAGCTGCCGAGCGTGGTCTGACCATTAAGGTCGAGACACATGGCCAGGTCGGTGTCGAGAACGAGCTCACCAAGAGTGAGATCGCTGGTGCCAAGGCCGTCGTCGTCGCAGCCGATAAGGATGTCCAGGCTGAGCGTTTCGCCGGCAAGCCCATGGTTTCCGTCGGTGTTTCCAAGGCCCTGTCCGTCGAGGCCGCCGGAAAGCTGATCGACCGCGCGCTCGCCGCCAAGGGCGACGACACGGTTGCCGCTGCCGCCGATGTCGAGGACGAGGTCGAGGAGAAGGAGTCCATCGGTCACGTCATCTACAAGCACCTCATGAACGGCGTCAGCCACATGCTGGTCTTCGTCGTTGCCGGTGGTGTTCTGACCGCCATTTCGTTCCTGTGGGGCATCACGTCCTTTGATTCGACGGCTGCCGACTACAACAGCTTTGCCGCGATGCTCAAGATTATCGGCGGTATCGCCATGAATCTCATGGTTCCGGTGCTCTCCGCCTACATCGCCGAGTCTATCGGCAAGCGCCCGGCGCTCGTCCCCGGCTTTGTTGCCGGTATGATTGCCATCCAGGGTCTTCCCATCAACGCCGATACCGGCATGATCGACGCTGGAGGCTCGGGTGTGGGCTTCGGCTTCCTGGGCGGCATCGTCGGCGGCTTCCTCGCTGGCTATGTCATCCTGCTGCTCGAGAAGGCTTTCTCTAAAATTCCCGCGAGCCTTAATGGCCTGAAGGCAATCTTCCTGTATCCGCTTTGCTCTACCGCCATCGTCGGCCTGGTCATGCTCGGTATTTCCAGCCCCATGGCTGCCATTAACCAGGGCATGATGGATTTCCTGCAGAGCCTCGGTAACTCCGGTCCGGTGATCCTTGGCCTGGCCATCGGCTGCATGTGCGCCTTTGATATGGGCGGCCCGGTCAACAAGGCTGCTTACGCTACTGGCACCTTCCTGCTCGGTACCGCTCTCGAAGCTGGCGTCGGCACCGAGACCTACAACTTCGGCACCAACTTCATGGCTGCCGTCTCCGCCGCTTGCATCGTTCCGCCGCTGATCACCACCTTCGCCGTCGTTGTCGGCAAGAAGTACTTCAGCCAGGAGGATCATGACGCCGGTATCGTCAACCTCATCCTTGGTTGCACCCACATCACCGAGGGCGCCATTCCGTTCATGACCAAGAACATCTGGCCCGTCATGCCCATCATGATGCTCGGTTCTTCCATCGCTTCCATCTTGACCATCTTCTTCAACGTTCACGATCCGGCGCCTCACGGCGGCTTCCTGGTCCTGCCCGTTGTCGAGAACGGCCCGCAGTGGGTCCTCGCGATCCTCATCGGCGCTGTGGTCGGTGGCATCCTGTTCGTGGCCTTTAAGAAGTACGACTTTGAGAAGAACCAGAAGGCCGCTCCTGCAACCAAGCCGGTTGGGGCCCCCAAGGCCGCTGCCGTCGAGGCCCCCAAGGCCGAGGCTGCTGACTTCGTGAAGGTCGAGAACGTCTTTGTCGCCGAGGACTTCGCTTCTCGTGACGAGGCTCTGAGCTTTGTCTCCAACCAGGCCGTTAAGGCCGGTATCGCCGGCGATGCCGACGCCGTGATGAACGCCTTCCTGGCCCGCGAGGCCGAGGGCACCACGGGCATGATGGAGGGCTTCGCCATTCCGCATGCCAAGTCCGACGCCATCACCGAGGCCGCTGTCATCGTCGTCAAGGACGACTCTGGCGTGACCGGTTGGGACACCATGGACGGCGCTCCCGTCAACGTTGCCATCGCCCTGCTCATCCCGGGCGCTCAGGCTGGAACCACGCACCTCAAGATCCTGTCCAAGGTCGCCGAGGCGCTTATGGACGAGGACTTCCGTGCCACCGTCAAGGGTTCCACCGACGCCGCCGAGATCGCCAAGACGATCAACGCCCGCCTGGTCTAATCCCGCAACACGCGAATACCATCGCCACCTGTATATAAGGCGGAGTCCCTCTCCAGGGCCTCCGCCTTTTTCGATAACAGAGAACGCACTGGTTGATCCCATCAGCTAGAATTTCTTTCAGCCGACATTACTCTGGACCGACTGAGTTTCCGCAGCTTGCTCGCCCACAGGGGCCCGCGCGCGGCCTGTGAGATTTATCGCGAGTTCCGCACGAGCCGAAGAGCACTTAATGTGCTCTTCGTGCGAGCAGGACTGTAGAGCAGGAAATCTCACAGGCCGCGCACGGGCCCCTGTGGGCGAGCAAGCGGACGACAAACACATCTGTCCAATAATTCGTCTGAAACATAATGAAAAACCGTTTGATGTGAGTTAATATAAACAACGTCGTGAATCTGACTCCTGCCACATGCATGACAGGGGTTAAACACAAAAAGGAGTCAATTATGGTTTCTGAGAAGGCTACCCTCGTTAATCCTCAGGGTCTGCACATGCGTCCGGCTGGTCTGTTCGCCTCCACCATGGGCAAGTACGCCTGTGACGTGACGGTCGTCACCCCCGAGAAGGAGGTCAACGGCAAGTCCCCGATGGCCCTCATGGCTGCTGGTATCCCTTGCGGTACCGAGGTCGAGGTCAAGTGCGACGGCGCCGACGAGGCCGAGGCTCTGGCTGCTGCCATCGAGCTCATCAAGAGCGGTCTTGGCGAGTAGAACTCAAACGGGTCGCATGTTGAACAATTAAGTTCATACTTGGGGGCGCAGTGACCTGTTCAAGGTAGCTGCGCTCTTTTGTCATGGATATGGCAAAACGCTTTATCACATGACACGGAGAGAGGAATGGGAATGTATCAGGGAGTCAACGCATCCGAGGGCATCGGTATCGGCACCGTCATGGTCGCCGTCGATCCCGACTTGACGTTTGAACCGCACGAGGTCGCTGATTCGGCAGCAGAGAAAGAGCGCTATCAGGCTGCTCTTTCGGTCTTCTGCGAGAAGACTCAGGCTCAGGCCGACCACATGAAGGAGACGGTGGGCGAGGCCGAGGCCGAGATCATGAGCGGACACATTGTCCTGGCTCAGGATCCGGGCATGACCGACGCCATTAACGCCGCTATTGACGGCGGCACCTGCGCCGAGCAGGCGCTCATGGACACCTCGACCATGTTCGAGAACATGTTTCTGTCCATGGACGACGAGATGTTCCGTCTGCGCGCGGCCGACATCGCCGACATCCGCACCGGTATTCTGGCCGAGCTGCTGGGCAAGGAGGTCGTCGACCTTTCCGTCCTGCCCGAGAACACCGTCGTTGTCGTGCACGACCTTACGCCGTCCATGACCGCCACGATCGATAAGGCCCACGTTGCCGGTATCGTCACCGAGACCGGTGGCCGCACGTCGCACTCCGCGATCATCGCGCGTGCCCTCGAGATCCCGGCCGTCCTTTCGGTCTCTAACAGCTGCACCGCGCTTCGCAACGGTATGACCGTTGTCGTCGACGGTGGCAAGGGTGTTGTCGAGGCCGATCCCGACGAGGAGACGCTCGCCGCCTATACCGCCAAGGCTGAGGCCTTTGCTGCCGAGAAGGCAGCCCTCGAGGCCTTCCGTGGCAAGCCGTCCGTGACTGCCGATGGCATCAAGAAGATCATCGCCTGCAACATCGGTAACCCCGATGACGTGCCCAACGCGCTCGATCACGACGCCGAGGCCATCGGTCTGTTCCGCTCCGAGTTCCTGTTCATGGACTCTGCCGAGCTTCCTTCCGAGGAGGAGCAGTTCAACGCCTACCGCAAGGTCGCCAGCGCGCTCAAGGGCGCTCCGGTCATCATCCGCACGCTCGATGTGGGTGGCGACAAGGAGATTCCGTATCTGCATATGGTCAAGGAAGACAACCCCTTCATGGGCTTCCGCGCCGTGCGTTACTGCCTGGCCAATCCCGACCAGTACAAGGTCCAGCTCCGCGCTCTGCTGCGCGCTAGCGCCTTCGGTGACGTCAAGATCATGATCCCGCTCGTCACCTGCGTCGAGGAGGTCTTGGCTGTCAAGGAGCTCGTCGAGCAGTGCAAGGCCGAGCTTACCGAAGAGGGTCGCAAGTTCAACGAGAACATCGAGGTCGGCATCATGGTCGAGACGCCCGCCGCTTCGCTGCTCGCTGACCGTCTTGCCGAGGTTGCCGACTTCTTCTCCATCGGCACCAACGACCTGATCGGCTACACCATGTGCGCCGACCGTGGTAACGACACCATCTCCAACCTGTACCAGGTTTACTATCCCGCCGTGCTCCGCTCGCTCAAGAACATCATCGAGAGCGGCGTGAAGGCCGGCATCATGGTCGGTATGTGCGGCGAGGCCGCTGCCGATCCGCTGCTCGAGCCGCTGCTGATCAGCTGGGGCCTGGAGGAGTTCTCGATGAGCGCTCCGTCGATCCTGCGCGCCCGCAAGACCATCAGCCAGTGGACCAAGGCCGAGTGCGACGAGCTCGCCGAGAAGGCACTCGCCTGCAACACCGCCGCCGAGGTCAAGGCACTGCTCGAGTCCGCAGCTCGCTAATTTGGTATCAGAGGTAACCGCGTGGTTGGAATGGGCCGGCCACGCGGCCCTCACATATACAGGGGGTACTGTAAATGTTCTACACGCTAACCGCTAACCCGGCTGTCGACATGACGGTTTCGAGCTCTCCGCTCGAGCCCGACGAGAACGTCCGCACCGGCTCGGCCAGCTACACGGCTAACGGCAAGGGCCTCGACGTGTCCTTCGCCTTTAAGAAGATGGGCGTCGACACCGTCGCGCTCGGCTTCTTCGCCGGCTTCACGGGCAAGTTCATCGTCGAGGAGGTCATGAACCTGGGTTGCCTCTGCCGCCCGGTCTGGACCGACGGTATCACGCGCATTAACACCTACGTCAACGATGGCCAGCACGAGTACGGCATCCTGAACCCGGGTGCTCCGATCACGCCGCAGCACCAGGAGGAGCTCTACAACATCCTGGACACCGCGGGCGATCTCGAGTGCCTGATCGTTTCCGGCTCCGTGCCTCCCAAAGCTACGCCCGACTTCCTGGCTAAGGTCATGGAGCACGCTCAGGCTCGTGGCGCCGATGTCGTCTTGGACCTGTCCTCCGACAAGCTCAAGGAGCTCGCTCACAAGAAGCCGCTGCTCATCAAGCCGAACCATCACGAGATGAAGGCCATCTTCGGCGTGCCGGTCGACACCGACGACGAGGTTCGCGTTGCCATGAAGATGGCTCACGACGCCGGCGTTCAGAACGTGCTGCTCACCCGTGGTAGCCGCGGCGACGCTTACTTCTCCAACGGCGAGGACATCTGGTACGCCAAGCGTGAGTTCAACATCAAGCTGGTCTCTTCCGTCTGCGCCGGCGACTGCACCCTCGCTGCGTTCCTGCACAAGTGGTACAGGGATCGCGACAACGTCGAGGAGGCCATGAAGCTCGCTATGGCCACCGGCGCCAACGTTGCCGAGTCCGTCGGCATCGGCGACTTCGGTCACGTCGACGAGTACAGCAAGCGCGTTGCTGTCCGCAAGCTCGATCGTCAGTAATCGAAACGCGACATATTCGTGCGCATGCGGCGCCCCGGTTTCGGCTGGGGCGCCTTTTTGTTCCGCCACGGGGGAGAGGTGTCCCGCCGTACTTCATCGCTTCCACACCGTTCACCGAGTTGTCCTAGCCTTTTACCGATGCGTGGAATATACTTTCATTAACACGTTGCTTCGTGAAAGGAACATTCATGATTTACACGCTCACTGCAAATCCCGCCATTGACTACAACATCGCCTGCGACGGCCTTGCTGCCAACACCGTCACGCGTACTCGCAACGCCGTCTATACGCCCAACGGCAAGGGCCTCAACGTCTCGTTTACGCTTGACCACTACGGTGTCGACACCACGATCCTGGGCTTCTTCGCTGGCTTCTCGGGCGAGTTCATCGTCAAGGGCGCCGAGGCCCTGGGCGTGCCCGTCAAGCCCGTGTGGACCGACGGCATCACGCGCGTCAACGTGTTCCTCAATGCCGGCCCCGACACCGAGTACAACATGGTCAACGCCGGTGCCGCCATCAACGATGCCAATGAGCAGGAGATGTTTGAGCTCATCGATTCGCTCGATGACATGACCTGCCTGGTAATCAGTGGCTCGCTGCCTCCCAACACTTCCGAGGGCTTCTTGGCCGAGGTCCTGCGCCGTGTCAAGGCCAAGGGGGCCGAGTTCGTCCTCGACATCTCGAGCCATCAGCTGGCAGACCTCATTGCTCTGGAGCCGCTGCTTATTAAGCCCAACGACGACGAGTTGCTTGACATCTTTGGCATTAAGGTGAGCGGTGGCGACGACGAGTCCGTCAAGGGCGCGATGGCCGAGCTGCACGCCAAGGGCGCCAAGAACGTGCTGCTGACCCTCGGTGGCGACGGCGCGTACTTCTCCAACGGCGAGCACATCTGGTTTGCCAACCGCACTTTCGACGTCAAGCTGCTGTCGACGGTGTGCGCCGGCGATTCCTCGCTCGCTGCCTTCCTGTCCGTGTGGCACGACGCCCCCGAGCGCGTCGAGGACGCTCTGCGCCTTTCGATGGCTACCGGCGCCAACGTGGTCGAGTGCCCCGGTCTGGGCGATTTTGCCAAGGTGGACGAATATAAGAAGCATATCGAGGTTCGCCAGGTCTGCTAGAGCATCGATACATCGTTGCCGAACACCCGCTTTGGATCTCCGAGGCGGGTGTTTTTTGTGCGCTGAAGTATGTGGCGTTTGCTGTCTCGATTTATCGAATCGACGACGCGATTGCGTGTGCGCGCTTTCTCGTTTCTTGTTAGACTTCTTGAGAACCATCGATTAACGCTCGCAAGTGCAGGAGGCCATGGGCATGTGCAATGTTTCTCTCAACGGTACGCAACCGTCCGATGCCTCCCTGCGCGTCCTGCGCGCGCTTGAGGCGGCTGGTCTTGAGGTTTGGTACGTTGGCGGTTGGGTGCGCGACGCCCTGATGGGATGCCCCAGCCACGATGTTGATATGTGCTGTAGCGGCCTGTGGCAGGAGTCCAAGGCGGCGCTCGAGGCCGCTGATATCGCGGTCGTGGAGTCGGGCATTAAATTTGGCGGAATCACGGCTATTTCCGATGGCGAGCGTATCGAGGTCACCACGTACCGCCTGGATGGCTTTTACACCGATGGGCGCCATCCTCAGAGTGTCGAGCGTGCCGCCTCGCTCGAGGACGATCTGGCCCGCCGCGACTTTACCGTCAACGCCATGGCCTGGCATCCCGAGCGCGGGCTTGTCGACCGCTACGACGGCCAGGGTGATCTGGAGCGCAAGCTGATTCGCGCTGTCGGTGATCCCAAGCGTCGCTTTAACGAGGACGCCCTGCGCATGCTGCGTGCGGTGCGCTTTGCCTGCCGTCTGGACTTTATGATTGAGCCCGAGACTAAGCGTGCGCTTGCCGAGTGCGCGCCGCTGCTCGATGCCGTGGCGCGCGAGCGTGTGGGTATTGAGCTCGAGGGCATTCTTTCGACCGGTCATGGGGGAGACGCGATGCTTCGCTATCCCGAGCTCATCTGTGCCGCTGTGCCCGAGTTGGCAGCGGGTCGCGGGTTTGATCAGCGAAGTGTCTACCATGCGTTTAACGTCTACGAGCATATCGCCCGTGTGCTGACAGTGGCAGGGGAGCTGGCGCTGTGCGACGGCGTCGCGCCATCGTCGAGCCTTATGTGGGCGGCGTTTTTGCACGATGTGTCCAAGCCCGAGTGTTTCACGGTCGACCATGCCGGTAGCGGACACTTCTACGGTCATCCCGAGCTCGGCGCCAAGAAGGCGCGCGTCATTATGGATCGCCTGGCGCTCTCGCACGACTTGGTGCGCGACGTGTGCCTGCTCATCAAATACCATGACAAGCCGCTGCGCCCCGAGCGCTCCTGTCTGCTCAATATGATGCGCGCGCTTTCGGGTGAGGGCGTCGACACGGCCCGCCTGATTGACGAGCTCATGGACCTTAAGCGCGCCGACACACTTGGCAAGGCCCCGTCGTGCTTCTATTACGTTGAGACGATTGAGGAGATGCGCGCGATGGCGCACGAGCTGCTGAGGGCGGGGGAGCCCTATACGCTCAAGATGCTCGCCATCAACGGCGGCGACCTGATCCGTGCTGGAGTCAAGCCCGGGCCGGAACTGGGCCAGCTTCTCAACTCCGCCCTCGACGCCGTGATCGAAGACAACATTCCCAACGAGCGCGAAGCTCTTTTGGTCCATCTCAACCTGAATTAGCTACCTATTTGACCTGCGTGTTCCATAACCTGCCGACATTTTTTCGGCAATTTGGAATTTCTTCTTGCGCTGACGTTTTTTGTCCCGTAATATATTTCCTCGCAGCACGGCAGTGCAGATGTCATGTGGCCCGTTCGTCTAGCGGTTTAGGACGCCGCCCTCTCAAGGCGGAGATCACCAGTTCGAATCTGGTACGGGCTACCACGCATTTGATACCCGGGCTTCCCATGGAAGGCCGGGTTTTTTTATTTTCAAACAACCGTCTGCAATTCCCGTTTGAACCAGAGCTTTGCGTTCTGTCTATGGTCCTTGCGGGTACAATATCCAAGATATTTTGACTGTTAGAAGGAGTCTCATGACGGAGTCCTCTCAGCATACGTCTAAGCCCCAGGTCGAAGTTGAGGCCTCGGGCGGAGATGACAATAAGAGCGCACGCCGCGGCGCCATCTTTATCGGCGTCGTGCTGGTGGGTTATATCGTCTATCTGGTGGTAACCGGGCAGATGGGGCAGTTCTGGGCCGCTATGTCGAGCGTCCAGGCGTCATGGCTCGTTGTCGCGTGTCTCTGCATGTTCATGTATCTTTTCTTTGGCATTGTGGCCTATGCGATCGCCGTCTGGCTCGACCCATATTCACCCGTCGGCATCCGCGACCTGATTTCGGTCGAGGCGAGCGGCATCTTCTTTGGCAACCTGACGCCCATGATGATGGGCTCGACTCCCGCCCAGATCTACCGCCTGACCAAGGCGGGCCAAAATGTCGGCGAGGCTGGCGCCACGCAGTTCACGCGCTTTATCGTGTATCAGTTTGGCCTCGTTGCCTGGGGCGCTATCCTACTGCTTGCTCGCATGCCGTTTTTTGCCGAGCGCTATGGCGACATGACGCTGCTGTGCGTCTTTAGCTTTGGTGGGCACTGCTGCATCTTGCTGGGCATCTTCGCCGTCGCTCTCATGCCTAAGACCGTCACGCGCGTCGCCCATTGCATCATCAATTGGCTCGAGCGCATTGGTGTCTCGGCCACTAAGATCGAGGGATGGCGCACGTTTGTCGATGGCGAGATCTACTCCTTCTCCGAGAAGTTCAAGCTTTCAGCCGGACATTTTTCTTCCATGCTGCTCACGGTGGTCATCACCATGCTGCAACTCGCGTTTTTCTACCTCGTGCCGTATTTCCTGATGCTTGCCTTTGGCCACCACGAGGTCGACTTTTTCTCGGTCATGGCCGCGAGCGCCTTTGTCCAGCTGCTGAGCTCTGCGGTCCCCCTGCCCGGTGGAACTGGTGGCGCTGAGGGCGGCTTTGCATTGTTCTTGGGTCATTTCTTTGGGTCGGCTTCGACCGCTGGCTATCTGCTGTGGCGCCTCATTACGTTTATTGCGCCGACCATTTTGGCTGCGCCCCTGCTGGGCCTTAAGAGCGCCCACAACGAGAGCATCCATGCGCGCTGGGATCGTGTGATGCGCAAGCTTGGCCGCACGCCTCAAACGCCCTCTGCGCCCACAAAGCCCCACCCCACGAATGCTGTTACCGTTGATCCCAAGAAGCAGGCTCAGAAGGCTTCTGGGACCGCTAAGCCGGCTCATAAAGCCTATGTGCGCCAGACAGGCGACGGTATTCGCGTATCTCCGTCGGCGCTCAATAAGAAGAAGCACCCTAAGTCGCAGTAGGGCAGTCGTGCGTTCTTCATGATGCGGGGCATATTTGTGCTGTATGGGGGATAATCCTCTTACGTAGATTATCTCTCATCTGTTGATGAATGCTCGCATATCGAAGGGACACGCCCATGGCAACCAGCAAACCGCGTCTTGACCGCCGCATTGTTCGCAGCCGTAATGCCATCCTTTCCGCTTTCGAGCGCCTGCTCATGGAAAAGCCGCTGGCAGACATTACGGTGAGTGCCATCGCGCGCGAGGCCAATGTCGACCGCAAGACCTTTTACGTTCACTTTGGTACGGTTGACGGCCTGCTCGATGCCATTGCCGTCGATGTGGTGGAGACGATTGTCGACTCGGTCGAGAAAACGCTTGCTTCTATGGACGGTGACACCAGCGAGCGCGCCCTGGGCGCGGCGGCGACCTTCTTTAAAACCGTTAACGAGGCGCTGTGCAACAACCTCGTGCTCAATCGTCAGCTGATCGAGAATATTCCGCTCGATGATTTCATGGCTCGTCTTCGTGCGCCGCTCGAACATGAGATTGCCGAGCGCGATCTGCTGCCCCAAGGTCTCAAGGACGAGATGTTCGACTATTATCTGGCGTTTTTGCTGTCGGGTATTATCGGTATCTATCGCACGTGGGCACTGTCTGACGGCTCGGTTCCTATCGAGCGTGTCTCTGAGGTCGCCAACGACCTAACTCTCAATGGTCTGTCGAGTCTGGAATCTCGCTTGGATTAGGCCTAGTTGGGCTCGTCGGCGTGGAAATTCCTGTTCCTGAGGTTCTCCGGCGCCTTGGAGACCTTGCCGGCGTAGGAGCTGTAGCCTGAGGATCCTTAAAAGAAAGTCCAGTTTATCCTTCCCACTCCAATTTTGGAATCCTCCGATGCGCCTTCGCACGCTCGCATGACCTCGATACCATGCGATCGTGCGAACTCGACGAGCTCTGCGTTGCGGGCGTTTATGGTGCCGAAGGCGGCGGGGCACACGATAAGGCGCGCGCAGTGGACGAGGAGCTCTTTGGCGCGGGCTATGGTTTTATCCCCGATCGGCTCGAAGGCGCGCTCGGCCACGCATTCCGTCGCCAGGTCGCGCGCGAGCTCGCAGTCGATGTCCCCTTCGTGCAGAATGCCCGCGTAGAACGCCTTGCCCTGCCGGATGAGCTGGCGAAACACAGCTGACCCCGTACCTGCGCCGGCGATGACGAACGTGTGCGCATCGCCGTGTGGGCGCCCAATTTCCACGCTGCCGAAGCGCTCGTTGAAGGTGCCATGTTGAAGGCCGTAGAGCTCGCCAATCGTCTCGCGCGTGAATATGTCCTCGGGTGCGCCGGCGCGGAAGACCCGGCCGTCCTTCACGCAAATCACCTTGTCGGCGCTTTTCTGCGCGAGCTCGAGTTCGTGGATGGACATGATGACAGCAACATTCCGCGATTTCGCAAGGTGGCGAAGTATTCGCAGCAGGTCGATCTGGTAGCGGATATCGAGATACGACGTGGGCTCATCGAGCACGAGCACACGCGGATCCTGCGCGATGGCGCGTGCGAGCATGACGCGCTGGCGTTGCCCGTCGCTTATCTGCATGAAGTCGCGCTCGGCGAGCTCTTCCACATGTGCGGTTTTCATGGCCTCTTCGACCCGACTATGGTCGTCAGGCGAAAGTGTTCCCATTCGCCCGGTGTAGGGATGCCTTCCCGCCTCTACGATATCGCGGCAGGTGAGGAGCTCGGTCCGGGGGCGATCTGTCAGCATAACGGCAAGGTTCCTTGCGAATTCCGCCGTCTTCCATCGGGAAATCTCCCGCCCGTCGAGCTCGACCGCGCCGGCAAGCGGTGCCAGATGGCGCGTGATGGTTTTCAAGATGGTCGACTTGCCCGAGCCGTTCGGCCCGATGAGCGCCACGACGTCGCCCGCGCGAACCTCCAGATCGACGCCTTCGACTACGACCTTCTTGTCGTAGCCCGCCGACAGGTCGCTTATGCGGAAAAGCGGCGCTCCGTCAGCCTGCGTTTCGACCGGGGTTTCGAGGTTCGACTCCGCTCGGAGGAGGCGTTCCGCGTGCAGTTCCGCACGAGCCGAAAGTGCCTTCTGGCGCTTTCGTGCGAGCTTAGGACTGTCTAAGCACGGAATGTCCCTTCCGAGCGTTTTGGGCTGCGGCACGAATTTCCCCATCTACCTCACCCGCTTCTTCAACATGAGTGCGATAACCACCGGCGCGCCGAAGATGGCGGTGACGGCGCTGATGGAAAGCTCGACGGGGGAGAACAGCGTGCGCGCGATCAAATCGCAGCCCGCGCAGAAGATGGCGCCTCCCAAGAAGCACGCAGGAATCACGCGGATGGGCTTCGACGACTTCAGCGCCGACTTAACGAGATGCGGAACCGCGATGCCTACGAACGACACCGGACCAGCGAACGCGGTCACGCAGGCGGAGAGCATGCTCGCTAGAAGGACGAGCACCACGCGGAAGCGTGCGACGTTCACGCCGACGCTTTTCGCGTAGGCTTCTCCCAGCTGGAAGGCGGAAAGGGGCTTCGATATCGCGAATACGCATGCGCTCACGGTGATCACCACGACCGCGATGACCGCGATGTCGTCCCAGCTCGAACCCGAGAAGCTACCCAAAGACCAGTTGTGCAGGTTCACGATGGACTGGTCGTCGGCGAAGGCGATGAGAAAGTTCGTCGCCGCCGAGCAGATGTATCCCACCATGACGCCCGCCACGATGAGCATGGCCATGGAACTTATGCGCCGTGCGATGAGGAGCACGAAGCCGATGGTGACAAGCGATCCCAGAAACGCTGCGGCCACCATGGCCGGCGAGGACATGGCCTGGTTCGCGCCCAGAAGCACGATCATCGTAAGCGCGACGACGAACTTTGCGCCCGAGGAGACGCCCAAGATGAACGGGTCGGCGATGGGGTTGTTGAAAAACGTCTGCAGCAGGAACCCGGAGAGCGAAAGTGCCCCGCCGAGAAGCACGGCTGAAAGCACGCGCGGCAGGCGAATCTCCCAGATGACTTGGCTTTCCATGGAATTGGCCGCGCCGCCCGAAAGGATGCCGGGGATGTGGTCTGCGGGCACGAGCACGCTCCCGATGCACAGGTTGGCCCCGACGAGCACGATGAGGACAACAGCGAGCAGCGCCGTCACGACGCGACACCGTGCGACGCGCCCCGATTCGTCGTATGCCATGGAAAGTCGGCTTCTCATGGTGCTAGCCGAGCTTCCTCAGATAATGGAAGTCGCTCGCGTCATCGCCGGTGAACGCCCCGTGCAGCTCGTCGATAATGTCGGCTGTAGAAGTCATCTGCTGGTACATGTCGGCGCTTGTGACCCAGACGTTGCCGTTCTTCACGGCTTTGAACTGCGACAATAGCGCGTTTTTGCTTACGAAGTCGTTTAAGGTGGCAACCGATTCGTCGATGGTGCCGTTGTAGACGATGATGTCGGCATCCTTCGCCGTCGCGTAGAAGCGCTCCATTTCGAGCGTTACTGACGAACCTGACGTCGACGCCGTCTGCGCGTCATCGAGCGCGTAGTTGCCGCCTGCAAGCTCGATCATCTGCGCCACGTAGTCGCCCGCCCGCCGCGTGACGGCGGCCCCGTTCGAGTTAATGTAGAAATACGCCACGGTTTTACCTGACGACGCAAGCCTCGACGTTTGCTCGACGCGGGCCTTCTGCTCGTTGAACAGGTGCGCGGCCTCGTCTTCCTTGTCGAACAGGACGCCGAAAAGCTTAATCCACTCGACGCGCCCGAGTGCTTCGGGCTCGCTCGACGACTGTTCGGTGAGCACGACGAGTCCGAGCTTCTGCAGCTTTTCCTTCACATCGGGCGTGTGGTTGATCATAGTGTTCTCGATGGCGAGCGTGCAGCCCGAGGCCGATATTCGCTCGTAGTCGGGCGCGCTGTACTTGCCGCCGTAGGCGATCGCCCCACTTTCGAGCGCGCTTTTGAAGCCCGCGACCGAGCAATCGTCGGCCTTCGTGCCCGACATAATGATATTGTCGTTCGCATCGAGCGCGTCGACCAGGCACATCGTCGCCGACGACACGAGGTACACCTTGTCGGCGGGGCGCCTTATGACCGCGATGTCGGAGCTCAACCCATCAGGTACCTTTGCATTTTGCGGCACCACGAGGAAGCGCTCCCCGTTCGAAATGCAGATAAGCCGCAGGCCGCCTTCGTACTCGTCGACAGTGAAGTGCTCGGCGTATTCAAGCTGAAGCGTCCCCGTCGGCTTCCAGCCGCAGCCCAAATCGGCGTTGTGAAAGTCGGCCGCGGCGTTTGAAGCCGTTCCCGCAGGGGAGCCGCCGCTTGCTTCGTCGCCCGATTTCTCCTTCATGGTGGATGAATCGAAGTGGAGCGTGTAGTCGATGGTGTGCGGCGTTGACATGGCGACGGTCTCGGCCGACACGGCGATGTCCTCGTCGAGCGTGACGGGTATCTCGAACGTGGAGTTGCCGCCGTCGTTTACGGGCGCGTAGTCCACGCCGTTGACGGTCATTTTGTCGTAGTTCGAACTCGACCAGGTGATGGTCGCGGTGTAGGTGTCGCCATCCTTCACAATTGTGGTGGGTGAGGCGATGCTTGCGCGCCCTGACCCACCGGAGAGCGAGACGCTCACAGTGTATTCCTGAGAGCCTGCCGTGCCACCGGTCGCGTTCGGGCTCGCACTGCACCCCGCGAAGGGAAGCGCGAGCAGGGCGACGAGAACGCAGGCGATCGCGCGCACCGCGATGCTGCGACGCTTCCTGCTTTCCCCCTTGGGAAGAATCGACCGCATGGCGTTACTTCAGTGCGTCGGCGCGCAGATCGACGCCGGCGGATTCGAACACGAGCGTGCGGTCGTACCACTGCTCTTTTCTAATACTCCACGCGGCGCAGGCGGTGTCCTCGTCGAGCGCTTCAACGGGCACGTCGTAGGTGTACTTGCCTTCCGCGTTTTCCACATAGGGGATGAAGTCGGCCTCGCTCGCGGCGGCAGCCTCGTCGCCCGTGCCCATGAAGAGCTTGCCGTAGCCCGTGCCGGAAAGCGTCATCACGCAGTGCATGGAGCCGTTTTCCACGATGAGCTGGGCGTCCACAATCCTGAACATGTTCGAGCTGGAATCTACGGTGATCGGATAGGTGCCGTCGGCCACCTCGTCGGCGGTGATGGGGGCAGCGCTTGCGCCCTCGGGCGCATCGGCCGCCTGCTCGGTCTTTTCCTGGGAATCGGCATCGCTTGCCTTTGCGCTGTCGCTTGAATTTCCGGCGCAGCCGGCGAGCGAGAACGCGAGAAGCGCCGCCGACAGGGCGAAGGCGAGGGTTTTCTTCAACAAGGAGGGGTTCCTTTCAATCGGTTCGACCTCCCGCGC
>UQNU01000012.1 GCA_900542555.1 uncultured Collinsella sp. | reverse complement strand
CCTATAAGCAACTGCCCGTCAACCTGTATCACATTCAGGACAAGTTCCGCGACGAGTTCCGTCCCCGCTTTGGCCTGATGCGCGGCCGCGAGTTCATCATGAAGGACGCCTACAGCTTCTCCGCCACGCAGGAGAGCCTGCAGGAGGAGTACGACAAGATGAAGCAGGCGTACGCCAATATCTGCGAGCGCTGCTACATCAAGGCTCTGCCCGTCGTCGCCGATTCTGGCGAGATCGGTGGCGATACCTCCGTCGAGTACATGGCTTTGGCTGACGCCGGCGAGGCTTCGCTCGTCTACTGCGACGATTGCGGCTTCGCTGCCGATGACGAGGCTGCAAGCACCAAGGTCGTCGTGACCGAGGGTCCTGGTGACGGTACGCTCACCAAGGTTGAGACTCCGGGCATGGGCACCATTGAGGCTGTTGCTAAGTTCTTTGGGTTCCCCGAGAACGGCACGCGCAAGTCGCTGGCACTCATCGACGCCGAGGGCAAGCCGGTCGTGGCCATTGTTCCGGGCGATCACGAGCTCAACGATTGCAAGGCCGAGCACGTCTTTGGCAAGGGCTATCGCATGATGACCGACGAGGAGCTTCAGGCGAACGGTCTGCACAAGGGCTTTATCGGACCGGTTAACCTGCCCGATGGCATTCGTCTGGTCTGCGACGAGAGCCTGCGCGAGTCCAAACAGTGGGCCTGCGGTGCCAACGAGGTCGATTATCACTTTACCGGTGCCTGCCCCGAGCGCGACTTTACCGTCGATGAGTGGGCCGATCTGGTCACCGTTGTCGCCGGCGACCCCTGCCCGCACTGCGGCAAGCCGCTCTCCGCTGCCCGCGGCATCGAGGTCTCTCAGGTCTTCCAGCTGGGCACCAAGTACTCCGAGGCCATGGGTGCCACCTTTATGGATGAGGACGGCAAGGAGAAGCCGCTCATCATGGGTTGCTACGGCGTGGGCGTGTCCCGCTCGCTCGCTGCCGTCGTGGAGCAGCACAATGACGAGCACGGTATCGTCTGGCCGGTCTCCGTTGCCCCGTACGAGGTCGCGGTGATTCCGCTTGATCCCAAGAAGGAAGAGTGCGCTACCGTCTGCGAGCAGATTGTTGATGGCCTGTGTGCCGAGGGTATCGAGGTCGTCGTCGACGATCGCGATGAGCGTCCGGGCTTTAAGTTTGCCGATAACGACCTCATGGGCTTCCCGTATCAGGTGGTTCTGGGCAAGCGCGGCCTTAAGAATGGCACCGTTGAGCTCAAGGACCGTGCTACGGGCGAGCGCGAGGACGTGGCGATCGACGAGGTCGTTGCCAAGGTTGCCGAGCTTGTTAAGGCAGCCCGCCGTTAATCGACGATTTCGCTTGTAGTTCGATATGTGGGACGGCCCCGCATTTCTCCAATCGGGGAGATGCGGGGCCGTCCTATTATCTTGTAGCATCCTCGATATCTAAAAGGAAAACCCCACAGCCCATGCGAGCTGCGGGGTTTTCCATTGTGCCTCCGATGCGAAATAAATCGCTCAGATATTACTGATAATCGACGACGTCGATCCAGTTCTTCAGGAACTCATCGTTCACGTTGCGCTTACGAGCGAGCTCGGAAGCGGCGACGATGCTCGTCCACTGACGCACGACCTGCATGGGCATGTCGGCACGGTCGCAGTAGAGCTCCAGGTAGGCCTCGGCCTGGTCCTTGCTGTTGAGGGCAAAGAGCAGGTAGGTGGTGGCAACGTCGGCAGCAGGGGAGCCCTGGGTGGCGTGTGCCCAGTCGCACACATAGAGCTGGCCGTCGTCGCCGACGATGACGTTGGAGGGGTTGAAGTCGCCGTGGCAGACCTTGAACTCCTTGGTCATGCCGTCCAGACGCTCCTGAAGGTTGTAGCGCGTGGTGGCATTGAGCTGATCAAGGCTGTCGATCATGCGGGCGAACTTGTCGCGCTGACGGTTGAGCAGCGGGGAGGTGTAGCCGTTGATCTCGATCTGGAGGTCGACGAACATCTCGAGGTACTCACCAAAGCGCTGGGGCTCGGCAGTCATCTTCTCGGCAAGGGTGGTGCCCGGAACCTTCTCGGTCACGAGCGCCCAGCCGTTGGCGTTCTCGAGCTGGGAAACCTCGAGAGCCTTGGGGCTGCGGATGCCGCACTCATTGATGCGGGCAAGATTCAAAGCCTCGTTGAACACGTCGGAGACAGGCTTGGTCTCGTTAAAGACCTTGACGATCTTGTCGCCCAGGTCGTAAACGACCTTGTTGCCACGGCGGACGAGCTCGGTCTTGGAATCGGGTAGCAGCATGGTTGCATCCTTTCAACGATGCGATAGAAGCGACGGCGGGGGTGTGTGAAACACCCGTGCACCCCCGCCGCAAAAAACCGTGCTAAAAACTAGCAGACGGCGTAGTCCTGGGGCTCGCGGCCGTAGTAGGCGTCCAGGTAGAGCTCCTTGATCTCGCTCATGAGCGGGTAGCGCGGGTTAGCGCCGGTGCACTGGTCGTTGAATGCCTGCTCGGTCATCTCGTCGAGGGTGTCGAGGAAGTACTGCTCGTCAACACCGTAGTCGGCGATGGTCTTCTTGACACCGATGAAGTCCTTGAGCTCCTCGAGCTTCGTGATGAAGTTCTCGAAGACCTCCTTGTCGTCCTTGCCCTCGATGCCGCAGTACTTGGCCATCTCGGCGTAGTTGTGCAGCGCGTTGGGGTAAGGATACTGGGAGAAGGTACCCATCTTGACGGGAGCCTCGGCGGCGTTGTAGCGCATGACGCGGGTCAGGATGACGGCGTTAGCGATGCCGTGTGGCAGGTGATGGAAAGCGCCGAGCTTGTGAGCCATGGAGTGGTTGAGGCCCAGGAAGGCGTTGGCGAAGGCCATACCGGCCATGCAGGAGGCGTTGTGCATCTCCTCGCGGGCGTGCGGGTCCTTGGCGCCGTTCGTGAAGCTGGAGGGCAGGTTCTCAAAGACGAGCTTGGCAGCGCGCTCGGAGAGGCCCTTGGTGTAGTCGGAAGCCATGATGGAGACGTAGGACTCGATGGCGTGGGTCATGACGTCGATGCCGGAGGCAGCGGTCAGGCCGCGCGGGGCGGTCATGCAGTTGTCGGCGTCGACGATAGCCATGTTGGGGAGCAGCGCGTAGTCGGCGAGCGGCCACTTGATGCCGGTCTCCTTGTCGGTGATGATGGCGAACGGCGTGCACTCGGAGCCGGTACCCGAGGAGGTCGGGACGGCGACGAAGTAGGCCTGCTTGCCCATCTCGGGGAAGGTGAAGATACGCTTGCGGATGTCCATGAAGTCCATGGCCATGTCCTCAAACTTGCACTCGGGGTGCTCGTACATCATCCACATGATCTTGCCGGCGTCCATAGCGGAGCCACCGCCGACGGCGATGATGACGTCCGGCTCAAAGAGAGCCATCTGCTTGGCGCCGCGACGTGCGCACTGCAGCGACGGATCGGGCTCGACGTCGTAGAAGCAGTCGTGGGCGATGCCCATCTCGTCGAGCTTGGCCTCGATGGCGCGGGTGTTGCCATTCTTGAAGAGGAACTGGTCGGTGACGATGAAGGCGCGCTTCTTGCCCATGACGTTGCCCAGCTCGTCGAGGGCGACGGGCGTGGAACCCTTCTTGAAGTAGACCTTCTCGGGAGCGCGGAACCACAGCATGTTCTCACGGCGCTCGGCCACAGTCTTAACGTTGATCAAGTGCTTCACCCCAACGTTCTCGGAGACGGAGTTGCCGCCCCAGGAGCCGCAGCCCAGGGTCAGAGACGGCTTCATGCCAAAGTTGTACAGGTCACCGATGCCACCGTGCGAGGACGGGGTGTTGATGACGATGCGGCAGGCCTTCATGACGTGCTCGAACAGGCTGATCTTCTCGGCCTGGGCGGGGTGCACGTACAGAGAGGCGGTGTGGCCCGGGCCACCGGCGAGCACCAGGTGCTCGGCCTTGTCGACGGCCTCCTGGAAGTCCTTGGCGTGGTACATGGCCAGGACCGGGGAGAGCTTCTCGTGGGAGAACTCCTCCTTGGCGGGGTCGGTGGAGGTGACCTCGGCGATCAGGATCTTAGTCTTGGCGGGAACCTCGATGCCGGCGAGCTCGGCGATCTTGGCGGCAGCCATGCCGGGGATGCGGTGATCGAGGGCGCCGTTCTTGAACATGGCGGCACGCAGGGCCTCCATCTCGGCACCCTGCTTGACGAAGTAGCAGCCGCGCTTCTGGAACTCGGCCTTGACCTGGTCGTAGATGGTGTCGATGACGGTCACGGACTGCTCGGAAGCGCAGATCATGCCGTTGTCGAAGGTCTTGGAGTGGATGATGGAGTTGACTGCGAGCAGAACGTCGGCGGTGTCGTCGATGACGACCGGGGTGTTACCGGCGCCAACGCCCAGGGCGGGCTTGCCCGAGGAGTAGGCGGCCTTGACCATGCCCGGGCCACCGGTGGCGAGGATGATGTCGACGTCGCGCATGACCATGTTGGTCAGCTCGATGGAGGGGACATCGACCCAGCCGATGATGCCCTCGGGGGCACCAGCCTTGACGGCGGCGTCAAGCACGAGCTTGGCGGCGGCGATGGTGCACTTGGCGGCAGCCGGGTGCGGGGAGATGATGATGGCGTTGCGGGTCTTCAGGCTGATCAGCGTTTTGAAGATTGCGGTGGAGGTGGGGTTGGTCGTCGGGATGACGGCGCCCACGATGCCGATGGGCTCGGCGATCTTGGTGATGCCGTAAGCCTCGTCGCGCTCCAGGACACCACAGGTCTTGGTGTTCTTGTAAGCGTTGTAGATGTACTCTGCGGCGTAGTGGTTCTTGATGACCTTGTCCTCAAGAACGCCGCGGCCGGTCTCCTCGATGGCCATCTTCGCCAACGGGATACGAGCCTTGTTGGCGGCCATGGCGGCCTCATAGAAGATCTTGTCGACCTGCTCCTGCGTGTACGTAGCAAAAAGCGCCTGGGCCTCTCGCATCTGAGCGAGCTTAGCCTCAAGCGCCTCTACGTTGTCCACAATTGCGGGAGTAGTGTTTTCCGGTGACTTTTTCACCATTTGTGTCTCCTTGCGATCGGAGATTTACCCTACAAGATGCATGATAGCAAGAAATAATTCGGTGAACGGTCAGATTCCCGTAAAAGACAAACTAAAACGCTTCAATCAAATGAACCGTTTCAACTAAAACTATGCCCAATGCATCGCCCCGCTCATTGGGGACAGACTTACATGAGTGCTTCCACTCATTGGGGACAGACATCGATTTGCCATTTTGCCGTTCTGGGCCTGTTTTTGCCGCTCATTGGATATAAATAGATCACAGGCTCAGCATTTCGCGTTCCTTCTCTCCTTTTAGGTGTTGCCTGTTCAGTTTTGAAAGGAGAGATTTATGCCTCGATGCGCCCGTGCCGTTTCGCTCACCGGCTATTACCACGTCTTTGACCGTGGCAACTCTAAACAGATTATTTTTGAAGATGACTCCGACCGTTATCGTTTCTTATCGGATATCTCGGACAGGTTTGCGCGCCATGACGTGGCGGTGTTAGCTTGGTGCCTTATGGACAACCACTTCCATTTGATGATTGATGACCCATTTGACAACCTTTCAAAGGCAATGCAGTGCGCGCTGACGGCATATGCTAAGTATTTCAATGGGAAAACGGGGAGAACGGGACATCTGTTTGACAATCGCTATTCGCGGGTCGCGGGCGAGTCGGACACGCAGGCGGTGCAGCTGCTCGACTATATTCATCTCAATCCCGTGAAAGGTGCGCTTGACTCGCTCGAGGCGTACCGCTGGTCAAGCTATAAGGCGTATCAGCTGGGCTATGATCCCTTTGACATCTGTGATGCGGCCCCTATGCTCGATATTGTCGGAGGCTCCCGTTGCTATTGCGAGCATCTCGAGGAAGTTGCCGGGCGCATCTGGTCAATGGAGGTTCTTCCACGCCGGCGGATCCCCGATGAGGAGGCCCTTTCCGTTGCGCGCGAAGTTCTGCCGAGCATAGATCCTTCGCTGCTCAAGGCCTTGCCACGTCCCGAACGCGATGCCTGTCTGCTGAGGCTTAGGCGGGCACATCTCACGGTCAAGCAAATTGCCCGTATCACTGGTATCGGCTCTTCAAGCGTAACCAAGGCCACCACAGGCTGGAAGGAGGCTGCGTGAGGCAGGGGGCGAACCGATGCCGGCACGCGTTATGTCTGTCCCAAATGCATGAAAGCACTCATGTAAGTCTGTCCCCAATGAGTGCCCAATGAGTGCAAAAAGGCGCCCTCCGTAGGGGAGGGCGCCTTTGGTAAGTTCTATGTGAACGCGAGGTCTTTGACCCGGAGAGTCCGAGGTACTTGTTGGTAAGACCTTATTTAGGAGCGCGCAACCTTGCCGGACTTGAGGCAGGTGGAGCAAACGTTCATCTTGCGACGGTGACCATCGACGACGACGTAGACGCGCTGGATGTTGGGGCGGAACTTACGGTTGGTGACGCGGTGAGAGTGGCTGATGGAGCGACCGGCAACGGGGTGCTTACCACAAACTTCGCAAACTTTGGACATAACTGACCCTCCTTGGGCGACAAACGAACATGTCGCGTTAACAAACAAGCCTGAACTATAGCACAGAAGCATGTCTCTATGCGCAATCTACACAGAGATATTTCTCTTTTGGCGATAGTGCGCACGTCACGGCCCTGGACGTAGATCCGATTAGCGTGCAGCAGAGGGGATTATGCCAGCTCGCAACAAGGTTTTCAAGCGCGTCCCACAAATATATACAGGTTTATGGAGCTAATGGCTCCGTTTACGGATTGGCTAGTATTTATGCTCGCATTTGAGCTCGAGGTTGGCTACACTATCACTTGACCATTAAAGGGGTACGAGATACCCACATGGAATTACATAGCTGCCAAAGAGCAGCCCTTCCTGTGGGTGTCTGGTCCGCTTTGAGCGGTCGGGCATCTATTTTTTTTGACTGTGTCAGCAGTCAAGACATGTGAGGAAGGAGATCGATGGGCACGACTTCCCCCAAGGCGGTCATCATGGACGAGACCGCCGTCAATCGAGCGATGACCCGCATCGCGCACGAGATTCTCGAGCGCAACGAGGGCTGTGAAGACCTCGCTCTGGTCGGCATCGTCACGCGCGGCGACCTTCTGGCAAAGAAGCTCGCCGAGGAGATCAAGGAGATCGAGGGCGTCGAAGTTCCGCTCGGTAGCCTCGACATCAGCTTCTATCGCGATGACTATGCGACCAATTTCGCTCCCGCGATCCACGCCACCAACATTCCCTTTAGCGTCGACGGCAAGCGCGTCGTGCTGGTGGACGACATCCTGTACACGGGCCGTACCATTCGCGCCGCTCTGGACGCCGTCATGGATCTGGGCCGTCCGAGCCGCATTGAGCTGGCAGTTCTCGTTGACCGCGGTCACCGCGAGCTTCCCATCTCGCCGGACTTTGTCGGCAAGAACGTTCCCTCGTCGCACGAGGAGAACGTGCACCTATATATGAAGGAAGTCGACGGCCGTACCGCTGTCGAGATCAACGACGTCGCGCCGGGCTCCCATGTGGGTTCTGCGCCGCTGGGAGGTGAGTAGTACCGTGGCGTTCAACCATAAGCACCTGATCGACATTACCGAGTACTCCGAAGAGGACATCAAGCTCATCCTCGAGACCGCCAAGGCGTTCTCCGAGGTCAACGAGCGTGCGATCAAGAAGGTCCCCACGCTCAAGGGCAAGACCATCGTCAACATGTTCAACGAGCCCTCGACGCGCACCCGCAGCTCCTTCGAGCTCGCCGAGAAGCGTCTATCGGCCGACAGCCTCAACTTTGGTGGCTCCTCGACCTCCACGGTCAAGGGCGAGAGCCTCGTCGATACCGTCGAGACCCTCAACGCCTATAAGATCGACTGCATCGTCGTCCGCGACAAGCACGCCGGCGCGCCCTACATCGTCACGCAGAACTCGCCCGCGAGCGTCATCTGCGCCGGTGACGGCAAGCACAACCACCCCACGCAGGCCCTGCTCGACCTGTACACCATTTGGCAGCACAAGGGTGACTTCCACGGTCTGAAGGTCGCCGTCGTCGGCGACATCTCCCACTCCCGTGTCTGCGGCTCGCTGATCCCTGCCCTTAAAATCATGGGCTGCGAGACCTACGCCGTCGCCCCCGGCACGCTGCTGCCGCCGGCACCCGAGGTCCTGGGCTGCGACCACGTGACGAGCGATCTCGATTCCGTCCTGCCCGAGCTGGACGTCGTCTACATGCTGCGCGTGCAGCAGGAGCGCCTCGAAGGCGCACCGTTCCCCACGATTCGCGAGTACCACAAGCTCTTCGGTCTGACCAAGGACCGCGAGAAGCTCATGAAGCCCGATGCGATCATCTGCCACCCGGGCCCCATCAACCGCGGCGTCGAGTTCGACTCCTACATGGCCGACCACCCGCAACGCTCCGTCATCCTGGAGCAGGTCTACGCTGGCATCTGCGTGCGTATGGCTATCCTGTATCTGCTGCTTGGAGGTGCCGATAATGGCCTTGCTTCTTAAGAATGCCCACGTCGTCGATCCGTCTGTCGAGCTTGACGGTGTCGTCGACGTCCTGATCGACGGTGACAAGATCGTCGAGGTCGGTGAGAACCTCGCCGCCGAGGGAGCCGAGGTCCGCGACCTTTCCGGCAAGTATCTCGTCCCCGGCCTGGTGGATATGCACGTACATCTGCGCGAGCCTGGCTACGAGGTCAAAGAGGACATCGAGAGTGGCACCCGCGCTGCTGCCAAGGGCGGCTTCACTGGCGTGTGCGCCATGCCGAACACCGATCCCGTCACCGATAACGGCACCGTTGTGGAGTTCGTCAAGTCCCGCGCTGCCGAGGTCGGTCACTGCCGCGTCTATCCGTCGGGCGCCATGACCCGCGGTCTTAAGGGCGAGGCCATGTCCGAGATGGGCGATATGGTCGCCCACGGCGCCGTCGCCTTCACCGACGACGGTCGTGGCGTGCAGGGCGCGGGCATGCTCCGTCGCTGCATGGACTACGGCAAGATGTTCGGCAAGGTCTTTATGAGCCACTGCCAGGACGAGGATCTGGTCGGCCATGGCCAGATCAACGAGGGCAAGGTCTCGACCCGTCTGGCCCTCGAGGGCTGGCCGGCCGCCGGCGAGGAGCTTCAGATCGCCCGCGACATCGAGATTGCCAAGCTGACCGGTGCCAAGCTGCACATCCAGCACATCTCCACCGCTCACGGCCTCGAGCTCGTGCGTGCCGGTAAGGCCGCCGGTGTCCAGGTAACCTGCGAGGCCACCCCGCACCACATGTTCCTGACCGAGAACGACTTGGACGAGACCTACAACACCTCGCTCAAGGTCAATCCGCCGCTGCGCACCGACGAGGACGCCGAGGCCATCCGTCAGGGCGTCATCGACGGTACCGTCGACGTGATCGTTACCGATCACGCTCCGCACGCCCCGTGGGAGAAGGCCCGCGAGTTCGAGCTTGCGCCCTTTGGCATGATCGGCCTCGAGACCTCGCTGTCGCTCGTGCTCACCGAGCTGGTCAACACGGGCAAGATGAGCATGGGCCGCATGGTCGAGCTCATGGCCATCAAACCGCGTGAGATCTTGGGCCTCGACCAGGTTCAGGTCAAGGCGGGCTCCGTTGCCGACCTGACCGTATTCGACCCCTCCGCAACCTGGACGGTTGGCGAGGATGGTTACGAGTCGCGCGCCGAGAACTCCGGTTTTGCCGGCCGCACGCTCACCGGTCGTGCCACCGATGTATTTGTCGGCGGTAAACAGACGCTTGCCGACGGCTGCATCTGCTAGCATAGCTTTATCGCTTTTGTGCGCGGCGCCCTTGCGGTGCCGCGCTTTCTATTCGTTTAGACCATGCAACCGCATGGGGGATTGGAGCGTCTATGCCCACACCTTCCACTGCACGCATGCACGACTTCGAGGTCGTCTCGAACCGGGAGATCGCCGACGGCATCTTCTCGCTCGTCATCTCGGCCCCCAAGCTTGCAAGTGCGCTCAAGCCCGGTCAGTTTGTGAACATCGCCGTGCCCGGTGATGCGTCCTCGCTGCTTCGCGTGCCCCTGAGCTACTACCGCGCCGACGCCGAGGCGGGCACCGTCGAGTTGTGGTACGCCGTCGTGGGCGACGATACCCGTCGTTTGTCCCAGATGGGACCTGGCTCCACCTCTAACCTGCTGGGCCCCGGTGGCCGCGGCTGGATGGTACCCGAGGGCACCAGGAAGGCCCTGCTTGTCGCCGGTGGCATCGGCGTTCCGCCTGTGCTGTGTCTTGCCGGCATGCTTGCCGAGCAGGGTGTTGATGTGGACGTGTGCTTGGGCTTTGGCACCGCGTCCAAGGCCGTGGGTGTCGATGAGTTCCGCGCGCTGGGCGCCACGGTTAACGTGTGCACCGACGACGGTACGCTCGGCACGCACGGTTTTTGCACCGATCCGGCAGCCGAGCTGCTCGGCGAGGGCGGCTACGACTACGTGGCCAGCTGCGGCCCCGCCGTCATGATGAAGAAAGTCGCCGCCGCTGCCGCCGAGGCCGGTGCGTACTGCGAGGTGTCGCTCGAGCGCATGATGAGCTGCGGCTTTGGCGCCTGCAACACCTGCAACGTCGAGACGGTCGACGGTATGAAGGGCGCCTGCATGTGCGGCCCCGTGTTCGATGCTTCCAAGGTGGTGGTCTTCTAGTGGGTACCGTGAACATGGCCGTCGATTTCGGCGGCGTCAAGATGCAAAACCCCATCAACACCGCAGCCGGTACCTTCGGCTACGGCTGGCAGTTCCAGAACTTCTTCGATGTCTCCCAGCTGGGCGCCATCACCACTAAGGGCTGCGCCGCCGAGCCCTGGCTGGGCAACCCTGCGCCCCGCATGGCCGAGATTCCCGGCGGTATGATCAACTCCGTGGGCCTGCAGAACCCCGGTGTCGCCGCCTTTGCCCGCGAGTCCGGCCCGTGGCTCGAGCAGCTGTCCAAGGACGGTTGCCAGGTCATTTGTCAGGTTGCCGGCCACTCCGTTGACGAGTTTGTGCGCGCGCTCGAGATGTATGTCGAGCTATGCCCCTGGGCTGCCGGCTATGAGATCAACGTGAGCTGCCCCAACATCGCCGCCGGCGGTGCCGCCATGGGCTCTACGCCCGAGGGCGCTTCTTCCGTCATGGCCGCCTGCCGCAAGGTGACCGATAAGCCGCTGTTCGTCAAGATGGCTCCGGTTAATGTCGCCGAGATTGCCAAGGCACTCGAGGCCGCCGGCGCCGACGGCCTTTCGGTCATTAACTCAATCCAGGGCATGGCCATCGACGTTCATACCCGTAAGTCCCGCGTGGCCAAGCCCAAGGGCGGCCTTTCGGGCCCGCTGTGTCACCACATCGCCGTGCGCATGGTCTGGGAGGTTGCCCAGGCCGTCGATATCCCCATCAACGGTGTCGGCGGCGTCATGACTGGCGAGGATGCGGCCGAGTTTATCCTGGCCGGCGCCACCTGCGTGTCGGTCGGTATGGCCAACTTCGTCGATCCGTGCGCTTCGCTCAAGATCGCGCACGAGCTCGAGGCCTGGGCGGAGTCCCAGGGCGTGAAGGACATCAACGAGCTGGTAGGTGCTTTCGAATGCTAGATAACGATGCCCGCGACCGCGTTATCGTCGCCCTCGACTGCGACCGCGAGCGTGCGCTCGAGCTCGCCCACGAGCTTTCTGGTCATGCCGCTTGGCTCAAGGTCGGCATGACGCTCTATTACGCTGAGGGTCCCCAGATCGTCAAGACCTTTAAGGACCTGGGCTTTAAGGTCTTCCTCGACCTCAAGTTCCATGACATTCCGCATCAGGTTCGCGGTGCCGCCCGCTCGGCCTCGCTTGCCGGTGCCGACCTGCTTTCGGTCCACGGCTTGGGTTCGGGCGCTATGCTCGCTGCCTGCCGCGAGGGTGCCGAGGAGGCGCGCGAGGACCGTGCCAAGCTTGTCGCCATCACCGTGCTCACGAGCATGAACCAGGATTCGCTGGCCGAGATTGGCGTCGAGTCGCCCGTGGCCGAGGAGGCCGCCCGCCTGGCGAAGCTTGCTCAGGCCAACGGCATCGACGGTATCGTGTGCTCTCCGATGGAGGCTCACGATATGCGCGAGCTGCTGGGCCCTGATGCCCTCATCGTGACCCCTGGCGTGCGTCCCGTGGGCGCGGCCCTGGGCGATCAGTCCCGTGTTGCCACGCCTTCTCAGGCTATCGAGCGCGGCGCGAGCCATATCGTGGTGGGCCGTCCCATCACCGGTGCTGACGACCCGGTTGCCGCTTTTGAGGCAATTGTCGCCGAGCTGGTCGAAAACGTCGCGTAAAAGATTTCCTTAAGTCACCACTTTTGGGTGCCATTAGCACAAATTAGCCCCCGTGCCTGCGAAAACTTTCCCATCTATTGTGTGGAATCGTGGGTCGGGGGCTTAACTTTGCCCCCGATATATTGCACTTTTTGCAGGTATCGTCTAACCTATGGAGCCGCAATTGAGCATTTTGTACGTTTGACGTGCTAAAATGCCAACATCGAATGAATGTTAAACCAATTATTTGGAGGTTCGAATGGCACTCCCTCAGCTTACCGACGAGCAGCGCAAGCAGGCTCTTGAGAAGGCTGCTGCCGCACGTCACGCCCGCGCTGAGCTTCGCGAGCAGATCAAGAAGGGCGAGAAGTCCCTCGAGTCCGTGCTCAACTCCGATGACCCCATCGCTTCCCGCATGAAGGTTTCCACCCTCATTGAGTCTCTTCCTGGTTATGGCAAGGCCAAGGCCGCCAAGATCATGGAGGAGCTCGGTATCTCCGCTACCCGTCGCGTCCAGGGCCTCGGCGTCCGTCAGCGCGAGCAGCTCCTCGAGCAGCTGACCAAATAAGTGAGCGCTCAGGATTCCAAGCTCTTTGTGATTTCTGGACCGTCAGGCGCAGGCAAGGGCACGCTCGTCACTCGTGTGCGCGAGCGTCGCTCAAACTTGGGCCTGACGGTTTCGGCTACCACGCGAGCACCACGTAAGGGCGAGGTCGACGGCGTCAACTACTTTTTCCTGACGCGCGAGGAGTTCGACCGCCGCGTGGCAAATGGTGAGTTTGTCGAGTGGGCCGAGGTTCACGGCAACTGCTATGGCACGCTGGTGAGCGAGGTCCAGTCTAAGCTCGCGTCTGGCGCTTCTCTGATTTTGGAGATTGATGTCCAGGGTGCCCTGCAGGTCAAGGAGCGCTTCCCCGAGGCTGTGCTGATCTTTATCAAGCCACCCTCGCTTGAGGTGCTTCGCGAGCGTCTTGTCGGTCGCGGTACCGAGTCGCCCGAGACGATTGAGCTGCGCATGGCAAACGCCGCCCATGAGCTTGCCCTTGCCGACCGCTACGACGACGTCGTTGTGAATGATGATCTCGACCGCGCGACTGATGAGCTCGTTCGCGTTCTCGATATGCATGAAAGGATCTGAGGTCCGTGTCCGTTGTAAAGCCTTGCATTGACGATCTTCTGGAGAAGACCGATCATAACCGTTTCCTGCTCGCTTCGCTTGCCTCCAAGCGCGCCTGCGATATCAATAGCATGCTGCGTGGCCAGCACAACCGCGTGCTTGCCGTCCAGGATGTCGATGACATCACCATCGCGCTCTCTGGTGCCGATACCATTTCGATGGCTATGGACGAGATCGTCGACGGCGATATCTCCTACGATGAGGCCCGTTACGAGAAGGCGCTCGGCCACAAGGTTGCTGAAGCCTAAATGGCAGCTCGCGTCTGCCTGGTCCACTATCACGAGGTTGGACTGAAGGGCAAGAACCGCGCACATTTTGAGCATATCCTCATGGATAACATTAAGGCGGCTTTGGCCGCCTTTTCCGTGAACGCCGTGTCTCGAATTTCCGGTTATATCCTCGTGACCTTTAACGAACATCAGGCCGACGATGCGGCGCGCGTTATCCGCACCGTCCCCGGTGTTGCCCGTGTGTCCCTGGCGTACCACACCAACCGCGACCCGCAGGAGTACTGCGCCGCTGCCGTCAAGGCGCTGCGCGAGTTTGGCCCCTTCGATTCGTTTAAGGTGCACGCCAAGCGCTCCAATACTGACTATGAGCTCACTTCGATTGATATCAATCGTCAGGTGGGCGAGGTGCTGTGCGAGGCCTTCCCCGATAAAAAGGTTCAAATGCACGACCCCGATGCGATGGTGCATGTACTGGTGGTCCAGGGTAGCGTTTATGTGTACGCGCGCTCCGAGCGCGGCGTGGGCGGTCTGCCGGTGGGCTCTGCTGGCAAGGTCGTGACCCTGTTGTCATCGGGTATCGATTCGCCGGTGGCGACCTGGATGCTCGCGCGTCGCGGTGCCGTGTGCGTGCCGGTGCATTTTTCCGGTCGTCCGCAGACGCCAGATACCAGCGAGTATCTGGTGCAGGACATCATTCGCGCCCTTGAGCCGGGTGTCCAGATCGGCCGTCTGTATGTCGTTCCGTTTGGCGACTGCCAGCGCGAGATTTCGGTAACCTGTCCCAGCAACCTGCGTGTCATCATGTATCGCCGCATTATGTATTCGGTTGCTGAGCGCATCGCGCATATCGAGGGCGCCAAGGCCATTGTGACGGGCGAGTCGCTTGGTCAGGTTGCCTCCCAGACGCTCGAGAACATCATGGCCGTCAACGAGGTCGTGAAGATTCCCGTGTTCCGTCCGCTCATTGGTTCTGATAAGCAGGAGATCATCGCGCGTGCCCAGGAGATCGGAACGTTTGATATCTCGACCGAGGCGGCGCCCGATTGCTGCACGCTCTTTATGCCGCGTCGTCCCGAGACGCATGCCAAGCTCGATGCCGTGCATGAGGCCTGGGGGCTGTTCGATCACGAGGAGATGATTGAGCGCCTGCTCAAGCAGACCGAGTATATCGATTTTGGCAGCAACACGTATAAGGCCCCCAAGACCTTAAAATGCAAACATTCGGAGCTCGCTCCGCGTGAGATATACCAAGATCACGAGTAATTGCTTGCATAGGCCGGCGATGTTTTTGCATCGTCGGCCTTTTTCTATCTGGGCGCTTGCTTCTAAATTGTTCATTTGACGACGCGTGCCTGAATAAATGGACACTTTTCCGCAAGGTTTTGGTCGGGTTTTGGTTAGACCGTGAGCGACGATGTGCGAACCCAGTCGTCGCGACCCCTCTCGCCTGACACGATAGTGTTGGGAGGTGTTTGCTATGGCACAGCGCGAACAACATGAACGGGTCAAACGTATGGATCGCTGGGCGGGAAAGCTGCTCGAGCACAAGGCGGTGGTCGTGGCGATGCTCGTCGTTATTGCGATGGCGAGTGGGTTGGCGATGGCAATGTTGGGCGGCGAATCCGATGGGGTGACGTTTGATTGTGATGCCACGTCGGTTGAGCGGGCGGATACGGGTTCTGCGGACGCTTCTGATGATGGCGATCCTTCGAGTGATTCGAAAAGGGCAAGTGCGGCCAGTGAGGTCTATGTCGATGTTGACGGGGCCGTAGTGACACCGGGCGTCTATCGCCTGCGGGAAGGCGCGCGCGTGGCACAGGCGATTGATGCTGCCGGCGGGCTTACGCCCGAGGCAGACGTTACGGGGCTTAATCGGGCATCCAAGGTCACTGATGGACAAAAAATCCACGTTCCAACGGTAGGGGAGCAGCAGGCGTCCATTGCGGAAGCCGGTGTTGATGGTGGGACTTCCGCATCATTGGGCGTGAGTGGCGCAACAGGCCTGGTAAACATCAATACGGCAAGCGCGGCAGAGCTGCAGACGCTCTCGGGCATCGGTCCCTCCATGGCACAGTCAATTATCGATGAGCGGACAAAGAATGGTGCTTTTGCCTCGGTTGACGACCTGATGCGTGTGTCGGGAATCGGCGAGAAGAAGCTTGCCAAAATAAAAGATTGCATCTGCGTATGAGTGCGACCGAGCGCGAGCGTGTTATGCCTCCGCGGCCCCTGCTTCCGTGGACGATGGCCCTGTGTGCCGGCATGTGCATGAGCTGCGTCTTGGTGCTCAACATGGCCGCTGATGCGCTGCTGAGGGAGCGGGCGCCGGCGGTCGGGCCGCTATGGACCATTCCCTTTGCGGCGGCGGTATTTGTTGTGCTGGCTCTATCATGTGCGCGGCTTGCCCCTTTGAAGCGGTGGCTGTATGCCGCGTCCGTCGGTCTCGTGGCGGGAGCGGTCGTCTCGGCGTGGTGGGCCGTGGGCGCGCTCAACGCCTCGAAGGCGCTCGACGGTCGAGCGGCAAGCAGCCTCGAGTTTGTCGTGCAGGGTGATCCATCCATAAACGACGACGTGTATTCCTATACCTGCGAGGCACGCGCGGACGGTAAGAACTTGACAACGATTCGCCTATCGTGCGACCGCGAGCTCAAGGTCGGGGCGCACGTGCGTGTTATCGGTCGCGTTTCACGTTTTGAGAACGATGCGTATGGACGATCGCGCGTGCTCCGAGGCGAGGTATGCAAGGTAAAAGCCGTTCGGATTGTGTCGGTCGATGAGGGCTCTCCGGGGCCGCTGCTTCGGCTGCGAAATGGGCTGCTTGCGTCCATCGCGCCTGCGACCGACCCGGCACGTGCACTCATAGCCGGTGTCGTCTGCGGTCGTTCGGCCGAGCTGCGCGCTCAGCCGGCGGGCGATTGGTTTTCGGTGACGGGAACGGCGCATCTTATAGCCGTCTCCGGCAGCCATTTGGCTATCGTGGGGTTTGTAATCGAGGGTGTATTGCAAAAGACTCGCTGCTCACGTGGTCTTCAGCGGGCGATATTGGCGATCACGCTTGTGGGCTACGCTGTCTTTACGGGCGCCTCTCCCTCGGCCGTGCGCGCGTGCTGCATGGTGTTCGCGACGCTTGCCGTAAACGGCGCGGGGCGTCGCCGGCACGGCCTTTCGGCTCTCTTCGTAACCATGTCCATCTTTGTGCTACTGCGGCCGACGGTGCTGTTCGAGATGGGTTTTCAGCTCTCGTGTGCAAGCGTCTTTTCGATCCTGTGCTTTTGCTCCTATGCGACCTGCGCTTTGGGTGAGCTGGGTGTGCCATCGGGCGTTGCCAACATACTTTCCGTCACGCTGTGCTCGCAACTGGCGACACTTCCCATTACCATTCCTGCCTTCGGTACGTTCGCGCTCATTGCTCCGTTGGCAAATGCAGTCATCGGTCCGGTGGTGAGCGTACTGCTCGCTGTGTCGATTGTGCTGGTTCCCTTTTCGCTCGTGGGACCGTTGCGAACTTGGGCGCTCGTTGCGCCCATAATTGCCGCCCGTTGCGCGCTGTTCTTCGAGCAGCTGTGTGCCTCCGTGCCGGGTGCATCCGTGAGCGTGCCGTCCGATAGCATGTGGATTTACCTAGTGCCGTGTTTGCTGGCGGTTCTGCTGGTTTGGTGGCCTCGTCCCCGTGCTCGCCCCATGGTGGCGGGGCTCACGTGTTTGGTCTTTCTGGCGGCGCTCCCGTATGTCTATTGGGATCGATTCGCCCCACCTTCCGTGACGGTCCTGGACGTGGGGCAGGCCGATGCGATCTTGGTTCGGCAGGGCTCGACGGTGGTGCTCGTGGATAGCGGGCTCGATGAGCGGGTGGTCACCGCACTCGTTCGAAACAATGTGCATCATATCGATGCCGTCTTTGTGACACATTGGGATGAGGATCACTGGGGAGGTCTACCTGCCGTGCTCGAACAGTTTTCGGTCGGATCGATTGCCGTGGCGGCGGATGCGCTGGAGGATGCTCCTGCCGAGGTATTGAACCGACCTGGCGTGGAGTATCGGCAGGTGCGCCGTGGGGATACGGTCGACATCGGCTCATTTTGCGCCCGCGTAATGTGGCCATTCGAGTCCGTGGATGGCGAGGGAAATGAGGACTCACTTGTCCTGCTGCTCTCTTATGTTCAGGAAGGAAAGCGCTTGCGTATGCTGCTGACCGGCGATGCCGAGCTTGACCAGGAACGTGAGTTTGTGCAGGAGGTGGGGGATATCGATGTGCTCAAGTTAGGGCATCACGGCTCGAAGGTCTCGGTCGACGGCGACCTGCTCGGTATCTTGCAGCCCGAGCTTTCCATTGCAAGCGCCGGCGAGGGGAATCGATACGGTCATCCCAGCGACAAGTGCGTTGATGCGGTTCGAGCGGCCGGTGGGGCCTTTGCATGCACTATCGAACACGGTGATATCACCATCACGCCGACCGCGAAGGGCTTTACGATGCGATGTCAGCGACCGTGATGCTGCTGTTGGCGCGGGGCGAGCCCGTGGGCTAAAATGGCACGGTACGAATTCGAGAGTCTGCGAGAGGGGAGCGCGATGTCCGAAACCGGGCTGTTGCCGGCATATCTGATCGTCGGTACCGACGGAGTTAAACGTGACCACGCTGTCTCGCGCATGAAGGCACGTCTGGAAAAGTCGGGCATGGTCGAGTTCAACCTCGACGAGCGCGACATGACCAAGGACCCCGATATCGAGTCCATTATCGGATCGCTTAACACCTTTCCGATGGGCAGCGAGTTTCGCCTGGTAATCCTCGATGGATGCTCAAAGCTCGCCAAGGCGGTTTCTGAGCCGCTCGTCGAATATCTGGCGAGCCCCAGCCCTACGACCGTCTGCCTGATCATCGCCGATTCGCTTGCCAAGAACACGCGCTTGTATAAGGCGATCGCCAAGATCGATAAGAAGGCAGTGATTGACTGTTCGGGCACCAAACGCTGGGAGCTGCCGCGTCGCGTACAGCAGATGGCGACGCAACACGGCAAGTCCATCTCCACGGCAGCCGCTGAGGAGCTCGTCTCACGCTCGGGCGAAAACACCCGTATGCTCGATAACGACTTGGCAAAGCTTGCCCAGATGGTCGAGGCGTCTCAGATTGAGCTCGCCGATGTGGAGCGCTGGATCGTGCGCACGGCCGAGGTCCAACCTTGGGACTTTCTTAATGCGGTCTCGGCCCGCGATATGCGGCGATCGCTCGAGCTCTTTAATCTGCTGCCCGCCAAGAGCTATGTGTGGACCTACACCCTGCTGTGCGGACGCATTCGCGAGCTTATCGTTGCCAAGGCGCTTGATGCGCGTGGACAAGGTCGCGAGCTTGCCGCCGCGCTTAAGCTCCAGTCCTGGCAGGTCAAGAATCATCTGGCCTGGTCGCGCCGCTTTTCTATGGCGGAGCTTGTCGCTGCGCTCGAGGGCGCGGTCGATGTGGAGCTTGCACTCAAGGGTTCGGCCGATTCGGAGACCGCATTTTTGCTCTGGATTACGAACATCTTGAGAAAATCGTGATGATACCTGCCTTTTTGGCAAATTCGTTCTATCTCTTTGAGATGGAGCGTGCTATAGTAGGCGCTTGCATGACCTCACCGTGTCTCAGAGGTGTCATACATTTTTTGCAAGGAACTCGAAAGGAACTCCAGAAGTGGCAAACATCAAGTCTCAGAAGAAGCGTATCCGCACCAATGAGGCAGCTCGCATGCGTAACAAGGCTGTCAAGTCCGAGCTCAAGACGCTGACCAAGCACGTCCAGTCCGCCGTCGCCGAGGGCGACGCCGAGAAGGCTCAGGCTGCCCTCAAGACCGTTACCAAGCGTCTCGACATGGCTGCCGCCAAGCATGTCATCCACAAGAATCAGGCTTCCAACCGCAAGTCCGGTCTTGCCAAGCTCGTGAACAGCATCAACGCTTAAGTTGTAAATTTCACACCACACAGATTACGCGCATAAATGGAGCCTGTTTTATGGAACAGGCTCCATTTTTTGTGCCGCTCGGGTAAGATAGTCGGCATGAATACTTCAATTGACATTTCCCACATCCGCAACTTCTCGATCGTTGCGCACATAGACCATGGCAAGTCCACGATCAGTGACCGCATCCTCGAGCTCACCCATACCGTTGAGGAGCGCGACATGGAGTCGCAGCTGCTCGACACCATGGATATCGAGCGCGAGCGCGGCATCACGATCAAGTCCAATGCCGTCCGCGTGTCCTATGACGCCGACGACGGCGAGACGTATCAGTTCAACCTCATCGATACGCCGGGCCATGTAGACTTTACCTACGAGGTCTCGCGTTCGCTGGCCGCTTGCGAGGGCGCGGTGCTCGTCGTCGACGCTACCCAGGGTGTCGAGGCACAGACCGTCTCCAACGCGACGCTCGCTATGAACGCCAATCTGGATATCGTGCCCGCCATCAATAAGATCGACCTGCCCTCGGCCCATCCCGACGAGGTCAAGACTGAGATCGAGGACGACCTGGCGATTCCCGCCGATGATGCCGTGTGCGTATCGGGCAAGACCGGCGAGGGTATTCACGATCTGCTAGAGTCCATCGTCTTTTTGATCTCTCCTCCTAAGGGCGATGCAAATGCTCCGCTCAAAGCGCTCATCCTGGATTCGTACTTTGACGAGTATCGCGGTGTGGTGGCCACGGTGCGCGTCTTCGATGGTTCCATTAAAAAGGGTGATACGCTGCGTATGATGCAGGCCGAGGGCGACTTTTTGGTCGACGGCGTGGGCGTCAAGCGTCCTGCCGAGACCCCGGTTGATGCGCTGACGGTTGGCGAGGTCGGCTACGTGGTCACGGGCCTGAAGGACCCCGAGGCCGTTCGCGTGGGCGACACCCTTACCTGGGCGTCGAACCCCTGCCCCGAACCGCTTCCGGGCTACCGCGAGGCCAAGCCTATGGTTTATACGGGCCTGTTCCCGATCGATAACAAGGATTACGAGAACCTGCGCGACGCACTCGATAAGCTTCACGTTAACGACCCGTCGTTGGTGTGGGAGCCCGAGACGTCCGTGGCGCTCGGCTTTGGCTTCCGCGTGGGCTTCTTGGGTCTGCTGCACATGGAGGTCGTTAAGGAGCGTCTCGAACGTGAGTTCAACCTGGACCTCATCGCCACGAGTCCTTCGGTCGACTATCACGTCTACAAGACTGACGGCGAGATGATTGATGTCCGCAGCCCGCAGGATCTGCCCGAGGCTACGCGCGTCGAGCGTATCGAGGAACCCTACCTCAAGGCCAAGATTATCTGCCCGCCCGAGTATACGGGTGCCGTCATGCAGCTCGCTATCGAGCACCGCGGCATTACTACCGACATGATTCACCTCACGAGCAAATCGGTCGAGATGCGCTTTGACATGCCGCTCGCCGAGCTCATCTTGGACTTCTTTGACCAGCTCAAGAGCCGCACCAAGGGTTACGCTTCGTTGGACTACGAGTTCAACGAGTACCGTCCCTCCGAGCTCGTTAAGCTCGATATCTTGCTTTCGGGCGACGAGGTGGACGCGCTGTCGTTTATCGTCCACAAGGACAAGGCCTACGGTCTTGCCCGCGGCCTATGCGACAAGCTCAAGGAGATTATTCCGCGTCAGCTGTTCGAGGTGCCCATCCAGGGTGCCATCGGCAACAAGATCATTGCCCGTTCCACCGTCAAAGCGCGTCGCAAGGACGTGCTTGCCAAGTGCTACGGCGGCGATATCTCGCGTAAGCGCAAACTGCTCGAGAAGCAGAAAGAGGGCAAGAAGCGCATGAAGGCCATCGGCTCGGTCGAGGTCCCTCAGGAGGCCTTTATGGCGATCCTCAAGGTGGACGAGTAGGTCTATGGCGCTTTCCGAATATAGTCTGCGGCTGCTGGGCGCCTATGCCGAGCAGCCGTTCCTTATGGCTCCCATGGCGGGCGTGACCGACCCTGCCTACCGCATCATGTGCCGCCGCCGCGGTGCCAACCTTGCCTACAGCGAGATGGTGAGCGTGGCGGGCCTTGCCTATGCCAGCAACAAGACCTGGCGCCTGGTGCTGCCGGCCGACGAGGAGCAGCAGATTTGCGTGCAGCTCTTTGGCTCCAAGCCCGAGCAGTTTGCGAGTGCCGTCGCCGCCGTCGAGGAGCATGTGGGCGATCGCCTGTCGCTCATCGATATCAACATGGCCTGTCCTGCCCGCAAGGTTGTTACCAAGGGCGAGGGCTCGGCGCTCATGCGCACGCCCGACCTTGCGGAGAAGATCGTTGAGGCCACGGTGGGCACGGCGCACGTGCCCGTGACCGTAAAGATCCGCAAGGGTTTTTATGCCGAGGACCGTAATGCCGCGACGTTTGCCCAGATGCTCGAAGGCGCAGGGGCTGCCGCAGTCGCCGTGCACGGTCGTTGCGCCACGCAGCTCTATACGGGCCAGGCCGATTGGTCGGTCGTCGATGAGGTGGCCGACGCCGTCGAGATTCCCGTTATCGGTTCGGGCGATGTGTTCTCGGCCGAGGACGCTACTGAGCATCTGCAAGGCTCGAGTGCCAGCGCGGTGTTTATCGCGCGCGGCATCTACGGCAATCCGTGGGTGTTCGGTGATGCTCGCGCCCTTGCGCTCGATGGCACGCCGGTGCCGGCGCGCAGCTCCGTCGAGCGCCTGGACGCCCTGCGTGAACACCTAACGCTGACGCATGAGCTCCTGCCGCTCATGTCGCGTGCCCGCACGTATGCAAGCTGGTACTTAAAAGGCATGCCCCATGCCGCCGCTTGGCGTGCCCATGTGGTGCGCTGCTCCACGTATGAGGAGTTCATGGCGCTGGTCGATGAGATCGAGCACGATGTGGTGGCCTGCGAGGCTGCCCTTGCCGCCGGTGAATCGGTGCTCCCTCATCCGCTGGAGGCTTAAGGGTGGCCGTTACCGCGCTGTACGTGCACGTGCCGTTTTGCGCCCTAAAGTGCCGGTACTGTGACTTTGACTCGCGCAGTTTTGCTCCGTACGACCTGACCGCTGCGCTCGATGCCTATTTTGAGCAGTTGTTCGCGCGCCTCGATGCTTTTGGCAAAGCTGGGGCCCTTGACCAGATCCGCACCGTCTATGTTGGCGGCGGTACGCCGTCGCTGGCGGGGGAGCGCTTGGTGGAGCTGGCGCGGCGTATTCGTGCGTCGTGCGCCCCCGTTGAGTTTACCTGCGAGGCTAATCCCGAGTCGCTGACCGCCGAGCTTGCCGCTGCGCTTGCCAAGGTTGGTGTCACACGCGTCTCTCTGGGCGTCCAAACGCTCGATAACACCGAACTTGCGGCCATCGGCCGTATTCACGATGCCGATCGGGCGCTCGCCGCTATCGCGATGGTCAAGAACGCTGGGCTTGACGTGTCGTGCGACCTTATGTGCGGACTTCCCGGGCAGACCGCAGTGAGTTGGAAGCGCACGCTCGATGGCGTGCTGGCGGCGGCTCCGCATCATGTGTCGGTTTACCCGCTCACGCTCGAGGAGGGGACGCCCCTCTATCGCATGGCGTGCCGCGACGAGTCGCTCGAGCCTGATGAGTATTTTCAAGCTTCGTGCATGGACGTGGCACGCGAGCTCCTTGGTGCCGCTGGCTATCACCCGTATGAGGTGGCGAGCTACGCACTCGACGGCCATGAGTGTGCCCATAACATTGCCTACTGGACCGGCCAGGGCTATTTGGGCCTGGGTCGCTCTGCCGCCGGTATGCTCGACGCCGAGGATTTTGATCGCTTGGCCGGGCTGTTTCCCGGCGTGTCTGCTCGCGGCGATGCGTACCGCGTGCGACTGGTGCAGCGTGACGATGCCGCGACGGCGTTTGAGGCTGAATATCTGTCGCAGCGTGAGGCCGCGGCAGAGGACCTGATGCTTGCTTGTCGCATGACGCGCGGTGTTGCGTCCGACCTGTTGATTCGTGCAGCTTGCGCCATCCCAACGGGCGAGCTGGCAGCTGCCTGCGATCGCGCGCTCGAATTGGGTCTTGCCACTTGGGTGTCCGAGACGCTCGGGGTCCATGAGGGACCCTTCACTTCGGCAGATGTCGTCGCGGGCCATGTTCGAGCTCGTCTGGCACCGACCCACCTGGGTTGGCTCGATGGAAATGTTCTGTTCGAGCTGTTTTGGGATCTAGCTTAGGCCGCTCGGGTAGAATTACCGGAATATATACGCTGCTGTGAGCAGGAGGTTGCCGCGCATGGCGACGATGAATGAAAAAGATTACTACGAGATTCTGGGTGTCTCCAAGGACGCCACCTCGCGTGATATTCAAAAGGCCTTTCAGCAAAAGGCCCGCAAGCTCCATCCGGACGTCAACAAAGAGCCGGATGCCGAGGAAAAGTTTAAAGAGGTTTCCGAGGCCTACGCCGTGCTTTCGGATGAGCAAAAACGTGCGCGCTACGACGCCATGCGTTCTGGCAATCCCTTTGCCGGTGCTCCTACGGCTTCGTCCTATGGTGGCGGCTACGCCGGCAACACGGGCTATGGCAATCCCTTTGAGGGCGGCTTTCCCTTTGGTGGCGCCTGGGGCCAGCAGCGTCGCGGCCAGGCTGCCTACAATCCCGAGAACGGCGCCAATGTGGTCGTCGATATCAAACTTGACGCCAAGGAGGCCAAGGGCGGTGCCCGCAAGACCGTCCGCTACACGCGTTTCGATACATGCGGACATTGCGGCGGCTCGGGTTCTGTCTCCTCCGAGCATGCCCATACCTGCCCAAGCTGTGGCGGCCGCGGCCACATCGACGTCGACCTGTCCTTCCTGTTTGGTGCGGGCACGTTCCAGTCGGTCTGCCCCGAGTGCGGCGGTTCCGGTAAGGTCGTGGCCGACCCCTGCCCCGATTGCGGCGGCAGCGGGCGGACCCGTGTGACCTCCGAGCAGACAATTGAGTTTCCTGCCGGCACGCACGATGGCGACGAGGTCCGCATTAGCGGCATGGGTCATGCTGGCACCAACGGTGCCGCGGGCGGCGACTTGGTCGGCCGCGCTCATGTTGAGGCCGAGCGCTTGGAAGGAAAAGCTCGTACCGGTTTTTACCTGATGGGCATCGTGGCGCCGTTTTTGGTACTCTCGGCCATCTCGGGCGTGTTCTCGGCCTTTGCCGTTATGTGCTTTATTCCGTTTACCATGGGCCTGTTCATGGTGCTTTCGGACGGTGTGCTTCATCGCAGCCTGCTGTGGTGGAAACGCGGTGCGATGCAGTTTGCCAACGGTTTTGCCAACGGCTTCATGTTCGCACTCGTGTCGGTGTGGTTTGCGAGCTGCTCGCAGCGCGCGATGCTTTCGCCCTATGGGATGCAATAACATCAAACCCTCTGTTTGCGGCCGGCCTTGCATGGGTATAGGACGCACTGTGACAATATTGAAAGTCGGAAGGATTCGGTCGTGTCGGAAAATAGGGATTACTACGAGGTACTTGGCGTCGACAAGGATGCCGACGCGCGGACGATTAAGCGCGCGTTTCTAAAGAAGGCCCGTACCGTACACCCGGACGTTTCGGACGACCCCGAGGCCGAGGCCAAGTTCAAGGAGCTCAACGAGGCCTATTCCGTTCTTTCCGATGAGCAGAAGCGTGCTAACTACGACCGTTACGGCACCGCCGACGGCCCTGGTGGTTCGGGTTACGTCGATATCAACGATATCTTTGGTGGCATGGGCATGGACGACTTGTTCTCGTCGTTCTTTGGCGGCGGTGCCGGCGGTGGCGCCCGCAGCCGTCGTGAGCGTCGTCGCGGACGTGACATGGCCATCTCGCTTTCGGTGACGCTCGAGGAGGCGGCGCTCGGCTGCAAAAAGACGATCAGCTATGACCGCCTTGCTCCTTGCGAGGACTGCAATGGCACCGGTAGGGCAGAGGGTGCACAGGAAAAGCAGTGCGGCCGCTGCCACGGTACGGGCTACGTCACGACGGTTCAGCGTTCGTTCCTGGGCCAGGTTCAGTCCTCTTCGCCTTGCCCCGACTGCCATGGCGAGGGCACGGTTATCGACCATCCCTGCGAGACCTGCGACGGTCAGGGCCGCACGCCTTCGCACGAAAAGATCGACATCGATATTCCCGCCGGTGTTTCGACCGGTCGCCAGCTGCGCGTGAGCGGCTTTGGCGAGGCCGGCCTTCGCGGCGAGCCCTCGGGCGACCTGATTGTCAACGTGCGTGTTGCCGACCATGAGCGCTTTAAGCGCAACGGTGACGACCTGTACCTGGTGAGCGATATCTCGATTACGCAGGCTGCGCTCGGCTGCGAGATCGAGGTTGAGGGCATTATGCCCGAGGAGGTCGTCAAGGTGTGCGTCCCTGCTGGCACGCAGTATGGCGACACTGTCAGCGTCAACAACTTCGGCATGCCGCGCATCGGCGGTGGCGGCTCACGCGGTCGACTGATCGTGCAACTGCGCGTGGTCGTTCCCACGAACCTTTCCAACAAGCAGCGCGAGCTGCTCCGAGCTTTTGCCGACGAGATGGGCGATGACGTCGCTTCCGGCAAGAAGTCGGTAACCGATCGTATTAAGAGCGCCCTCGACGATATCCTCGATTAAGGAGCCCGCTTGCTCGCACCCCATATTTCCGTCATTAACCTTGGCTGCCGCGTCAACCGGGTTGAGTCCGACCGTATCACTGCCGATCTTATGCGCCAGGGCTTTGCGATGGTGGAGCCCCAGGATGCCGATCTGATCGTCATTAACACTTGTGCCGTTACGGGCGAGGCCGAGGCCAAGACCCGCAAGGCCGTCCGCCATGCGCTGTCATATCCAGGCGAGCCCTACGTGGTCGTGACCGGCTGCGTCGTCAACTTGCATCCCGAAGAGCTATTAGAGCTTTCTGACCGCGTCATTGCCGAGCCGTCGAAAATCGACGTCGCCGAGCGTGTCTGCGAGGTGCTGGGTGTCGAATCCGATAGTGTGGCTGCCTGCAGCGACAGCGATGTGGTCGATGCTCTGGGGCGCTCGCGTCTGGGCGTAAAGATCCAAGACGGTTGCAATCACCGCTGCACGTATTGCATCGTGTGGAAGGCGCGCGGTCCCGAGCGCTCCGTGCCCGTCGAGTCCGTGCTTGAGCAGGTGCGCGAGGCCCAGGAGGCCGGTGTGCCCGAGGTGGTGCTGACTGGCGTGAACCTGGGCGCCTATGACGGCAAGAGCGCGACTGACGAGCACGTGGAGATTGATGAGCTGCTCGAGGCCATTATGGAGCGCACCACGATTGCCCACGTGCGCATTTCCTCAGTGGAGCCCATGGATATCTCCGAGCGCCTGCTCAAGGTGATGGCGCGCTATCCGCAGCGTATCGCGCCGTTCTTGCATCTTCCCGTGCAGTCCGGCTGTACGGCGACCCTGCATCGCATGGGTCGTCCCTATAGTGCGGAGGCCTTTGAGGACACGGTACACATGATTCGCGCCAATCTGCCGCAGGCGTCACTTTCTTGTGACGTCATCGTCGGCTTCCCCGGCGAGACGGACGAGGAGTTCGAGGAGTCGATGGCGTTGTGCCGTCGCGTGGGCTTTTCGCGCATGCATGTCTTCCGCTATAGCAAGCGTCCCGGCACGCTTGCGGCCGATATGCTCGATCAGGTGCCGCCCGAGATTATGGCCGAACGCAGCCGCCGCATGCGTGCCGCCGCTCAGGAGCTTGCGATCGCCGATGCCCGCCGCCGTGTGGGCACGGTCGAGCGTGCGGTGCTCGAGTATGGCGACAACCTGACGCTCGGCTCGTTCCATCATGCCCGTCTTGACGATGTCTGCGGGCTCAAGGCCCCGTGCCTGCTCGATGTTGCTATCATCGGAGTCGACGATTCCGGCTTAGTCCATGCTCGCAGGGAGGTCCATGGAAGCCTCGAAGATTAGACTTACCGTTCCCGAGGGGATTGACCCCTCGCGCGTCTTGGGCGCCGGCGACGCTGTTCTTCGCGCGGTCGAAGACTTGGTTCGCGCCCATGTGGTTGCGCGCGGTGACCAGATTGCCGTGAGCGGCGACCCGGACGAGGTCGAACTCGTGGCGCGTTTTTTCGAACACGCTTTTCGCGAGGCGGCTGCCGGTCGCACACTGTCTGCCGACGACGTCTCGCGTTGCTTGGCTGTCCTGCGCGATGGCGAGCACGATGCCTCGTCGCTGCGCGATGACGTGCTGCTGTCGTATCGCGGCCGCGTCATTCGTCCCAAGACGCTTGGCCAAAAGCGCTATGTTGACGCCATCCGCTCGCATACCATCACGTTTGGCCTGGGCCCCGCCGGTACCGGTAAGACCTATCTAGCCATGGCGCTCGCCGTCGCTGCGCTCAAGCGCCACGAGGTGGGTCGTCTGGTCCTTACGCGGCCCGTTGTCGAGGCGGGGGAGAATTTGGGCTTTTTGCCCGGCACCCTCGAGGAAAAGATCGACCCTTACATGCGTCCGCTCTTCGACGCCTTGTTTGACATGATGGATCGTGAGCGTACCGATGAGCTTATGGAGCGTGGCGTGATCGAGATTGCCCCGCTCGCCTACATGCGCGGCCGAACGCTGAGCGACGCCTTCGTGGTACTCGACGAGGCGCAAAACACCACGCCTGAGCAGATGAAGATGTTCCTGACGCGCCTGGGCTTTAACTCAAAGTTTGTGATTACCGGCGATCTGAGCCAGCGCGACCTGGTGGGTCGTCGCGGCGGCCTGGCCGACGTCGAGAAGATTTTGGGCCGTGTCGACGATGTGGCATTTTCCCACCTGGAGCGCGCCGATGTGGTGCGCCATGCCCTGGTGGGCAGGATCGTCGAGGCCTATGATGCGTATGATGACGTGCGTGAGCAGCGCTCGCGCGACCGAAAGGAGTCCCGTTGAGTGTATTGATCAGCAACGATGCCGAGCTCGATACGCTGCTCGACGCGCAGGAGGTGGAGCACATCTGCGAGGTCGTGCTTGCCGCCGAGGACGTTGAGCGTGAAGTCGAGATTTCCCTTTCGTATGTCGACGAGGACGAGATGCACAAGCTCAACCACGAGTGGCGCGGTATCGACCGTACCACCGATGTGCTCTCGTTTGAGTGTGACTCGGCCTTTGACGAGGACATTCCCGCCGACGAGACGATCGAGCTCGGCGATATTATCTTGGCGCCGCAGGTCATCGCTCGCCAGGCTCCCGGTTTTGGCAACAGTCCCGCCGACGAGTGTCGGCTGATGCTCGTGCACGGCATGCTGCACCTGCTGGGCTATGACCACATCGAGGACGACGAGGCCGAGGTCATGGAGGCCCGTGAGGATGCCATCCTGCGCGATCTGGCACTCGAGCGCGGTGAGGACCCCAAGTTGGTCCACGTCGGTCCCATCACCAACCATGCCCACGACTAGGAGACGTTTATGATTCCCGGATCGAACAAGGACCATCCGTCCTTTTTAAAGTCGTTCTCCTACGCCATGGAGGGCTTTGTCACCGCCGTTAAAACCGAGCGTAACATCAAAGTCATGCTCGCGGCGGGCGTGTGTACCGTCATTGCCGGCTGCATCGTCGGCCTCGACATTGCCGAGTGGGCCACGGTTATCATCTGCTGTGGCCTGGTGATTCACGGCGAGCTGTGCAATACCGCTATGGAGGCGATCGTCGACCTGGCGACCCAGGAACTTCATCCGCTGGCGAAGCGCGCCAAGGATATCGCCGCCGCTTCCGTGTACGTTCTTTCCATCACCGCCGCAATCGTGGGCCTGCTGGTCTTTGCCCACGCGCTTGGCTTTATTTAGAAAGGGATTCCCATGTCCGATAATATGCAGCCTACCGATGAGGTTCTGGACGACGAGGTTCTCGACGAGGTCGAGGTATTCGACCCGTTTGAGGGTATGAGCGACGAGGAGCTTGACGCCCTATGTGACGAGGACGAGTTGTCTCTGGGCTTTGGCGATGTGGAGCCCGGTTTCTGCAGCGGCTTTGTGGCCCTGGTCGGTCGTCCCAACGCCGGTAAGTCCACGCTGCTTAACGCCTGCTATGGCAAAAAGGTCGCCATTACCTCGCCGGTGGCCCAGACGACTCGCCGTCGCATGCGCGCCGTGGTTAACCGCCCCGGCTACCAGCTGGTCTTTGTCGATACCCCGGGTATCCATAAGCCCAAGGACGGTCTGGGTTCCGAGCTCAACAAAAGCGCCCTGTTCGAGCTCAACGACGTTGACGTCGTCGCGTTTTTGATTGATGCCACCAAGCCCATCGGCAGGGGAGACGCCTGGGTTGCCGAGCGCGTCAGATGCGCTCGCTGCAAGAAGGTTTTGGTGCTCACCAAAGCCGACGAGGCCGACCCCGCGCAGGTTATGGAGCAGCTCAAGGCAGCGCATGAGCTTATGGAATACGACGATGAGATCGTGACTTCGTCGGTCAAGAACTTCAACGTCGACGCCTTCATTGAGACCGTTGCGCACTTTTTGCCCGAGGGCCCGCGTTGGTTCCCCGAAGATATGGGTACCGATGCTTCCGACGAGACGCTTGTTGCCGAGTTTGTGCGCGAGAAGGTCTTGCGCCGCACCCGCGACGAGATCCCGCACTCCGTTGGCGTGATCTGCGATGCGCTCGAGCAGACCAAGAAGGTGCTGCGCGTGCACGCCACTATTTACGTCGAGCGCGAGGGTCAAAAGGGCATCATCATCGGCAAGGGCGGCGAGATGATCAAGCATATCGGTATCGATGCCCGTCGCGATCTTGAGCGCATCTTTGGCACCCAGGTCTTCTTGGAGCTGGATGTGAAGGTCAAGGCCGGCTGGCGTGACGATGAGGCCCAGATCCGTCGCTTTGGGTATAACGCCGAAGACTAGCCTTTCGAACGCATATGGCAGGTTCTCGCACATATCGCACGAAAGTGCTCGTCCTCGACAAGACCAAGCTCAAGGAAACCGATTTGATCTTGACGATGCTTGACGAGCGAGGCCGCCAGGTGCGTGCCGTGGCAAAGGGCGCGCGCAAGCCTGGCGGTCGTTTGGCGGCGCGCTGCGAGCTGTTCTGTACGGTTGATATGCTGCTCGCGCACGGACGCTCGCTCGACATTGTGTCGCAGGCCGAGTTGTTGGAGGCCCCCCTTGGCGCCGCCCCCGATTATGAGGTGACCTGTGCGGCGAGTGCGATCGCCGAGGTCGCGCGCGTATGTTCGTTTGAGGATGCCGAGGATCCGTTTACCTTTGCCATTTCCTCGCGCGCCTTGGGACTTGTGGGTGGCGGCCTCGATACGGCACACATGGACCTCCTGGTAGCAGCCTTTGTCTTTAAGCTGCTGTCGCATATCGGGTATCGTCCTGATTTTTCTGCCTGTGTTTCGTGCGGCGACCCTATGCTGTCGTATTTTTCGCCCCAGGCGGGCGGTCTCATGTGCGGGTCGTGCGCGTCGAGCGTTCCCGGTGCCGAGCTCGTGTCGACCGGCGAGGTCGCCTGGCTGCGCGCCCTTATGGGCATGACCTTCGACGAGCTTATGGTTCAAAAGATCGACCCGCATACTGCGGCGTTTTTGCTCGGGCTTTCGCATGTCTGGGCGGCAACGCATGCCGATCAGCGGCTCCGTGCGATGGAATTCATGTTGGGTCGGTGATGATGCGCAGGCGTAGGCTGCTTGTGGTAACATACCGACCTGTTGGTACCTCGACCTTGGTTGCTCGCTCCACCGGCGGCTTCCCAGTCCGAGGCGAATCGAGTCGCCCGTGGGCGACGTAAAACGAAAGGTGAAACAATGACTGTTTCCAAAGAGCGCAAGGCGGAGCTGACTGCCCAGTTCGGTAACACCCCGGTCGACACCGGTAACCCCAAGGTTCAGGTCGCCATCCTGTCCGAGCGCATCAAGGAGCTGACCGAGCACATGAAGTCCCACCAGAAGGACTTCCACACCCGTCGTGGTCTGCTCATGCTCGTCGGCCGCCGTCGTCGTCTTCTCTCCTACATCAAGAAGAACGACATCGTCGAGTACCGTGAGCTCATCAAGGCTCTGGGCATCCGCGACAACATCCAGTAGGATTTGTACATGCTAAGAGCGTCCTGCGCAGCGGGGCGCTCTTTTTGTGTAAGGGCGTGAACAATCACGCTCTGAAGCGTGGCGGGGGCAGGGGGCCCGCGTCACATGAGAAGCCCGCAGGCAAGGGGCCTGTGGGGTAAAGGAGAACAATGACACTCGTATCCAAGACCTTTGAGCTGTACGGCAAGACCTACACCTTTGAGTCCGGCGAGCTTGCCAAGCAGGCCACCGGCGCCTGTCTGGTCAAGCAGGGCGATACCACGATGCTCGACACCGTGGTTGTCTCCAAGGAGCGTAAGAACTACGACTTCTTCCCGCTGACCGTCGACTTCAATGAGAAGATGTACGCCGCCGGCCGCATCCCGGGTGGCTACCTCAAGCGTGAGGGCCGTCCCAGCGAGAAGGCCACGCTCACGGCCCGTATGATCGACCGCCCGATCCGCCCGAGCTTCCCGGACGGCTTCCGCAACGAGGTGCACATCGTCGCTACCTCTCTCGTCGCCGACCAGGTCAACCCCTTCGACGTCATCAACGTCATGGGTGCTTCTCTGGCCATGACGCTCGGCGGCGTGCCCTTCGAGGGCCCGCTTGCCTGCGTGCGCATCGGCCGCAACGTGGAGACCGGCGAGTTTATCGTCAACCCCACCTATGAGGAGCGCGAGAACTCCGACCTGGACCTGGAGCTGGGCGGCTCTGCCGACTTCATCTCGATGGTCGAGGCCGGCGCCGAGGAGATCTCCGAGGACGACATGCTCGCCGCCATGAAGTTTGGCCAGGAGGCTCTCGCTGCTTTCTGCCAGGCTCAGGACGAGTTCGTCGCCGAGTGGGAGCAGGTCAACGGCGCCATCGTCAAGAAGGAGTACCCGCTCGACCAGCCCGTCGAGGAGGTCCAGAAGCGCATCTTTGCCCACTACGACGAGATGGCTGCTGCCCTGCGCGACGCCGACAAGCTCTCCCGTATCGGCAAGGTCGAGGCTCTGAAGGAGTCCATCCGTGCCGAGTTCACCGAGGAGGAGCAGGCCGCTTGGGAGCGCGAGATCCCCGTGGCGCTCAAGAAGCTCGAGAAGAAGGCCATGCGTACCATGGTCGTCGAGACCGGCGAGCGCGTCGACGGCCGTGCCGCCGATGAGATTCGCCCCATCATGGTGAAGGACAACTACCTGCCGCTCGTTCACGGCTCTGGCCTGTTCCAGCGCGGCCAGACCCAGGTGCTTTCCGTCCTTTCGCTCGGCATGCTCAACGAGGGCCAGCGTCTGGATACCATCGAGCCCACCGAGGGCAAGCGCTACATGCACCACTACAACTTCCCGCCGTTCTGCACCGGCGAGACCGGCCGCATGGGCAGCCCCAAGCGCCGCGAGATCGGCCATGGCAACCTGGCCGAGCGCGCTCTGCTTCCGGTGCTTCCCGACGAGAACGAGTTCCCCTACGCCATCCGCGTCGTCTCCGAGGTCATGGAGTCCAACGGCTCCTCTTCGATGGCTTCGACCTGCGGTTCCACGCTCGCCCTTATGGACGGCGGCGTGCCCATTAAGCGCCCGGTCTCCGGTATCGCCATGGGCCTGATCCAGGAGGAGGGCAAGACCGTGGTCCTGTCCGATATCCAGGGTCTCGAGGACTTCCTGGGCGACATGGACTTTAAGGTCACCGGTACCACCGAGGGCATCACCGCCCTGCAGATGGACAACAAGGCCACTGGTCTTACCTTCGATATTTTGGCCCGCGCCCTGCAGCAGGCCAAGGAGGGTCGTGCCTTTATCCTGCAGAAGATGCTCGATGTGATCCCCGAGCCGCGCCACACCACGCGCAGCACCGCTCCGCGCATCGTCTCCATTCAGGTCCCGACCGATAAGATTCGCGACGTCATCGGCTCCGGCGGCAAGGTCATCCGCGGTATCCAGGACGAGACCGGCGCTTCGGTCGACATCCAGGAGGATGGCACCGTCTTTGTCGGTGGCACCGGCGAGTCCGTCGACCAGGCTGTCGAGCGCATTAAGCTCATCATCAAGGTTCCCGAGCCGGGCGAGGAGTACACCGGTCGTGTGGTCTCCATCCAGCCTTTCGGCGCCTTCGTCAACCTGCTGCCCGGTAAGGACGGCCTGCTGCACATCTCCCGTGTCGCCAAGGGTCGCGTGGAGAAGGTCGAGGATGTCCTCAACGTGGGCGACGAGGTCAAGGTCGTCGTTATCGAGGTCGACGATCGCGGTAAGATCTCGCTCGATCGTCTTGACAAGCCCGAGGCCCCGGCTCGCGCCGAGGGTACCTCTGAGGGCGACGGCGAGCACTTCCAGCGCCGTGAGCGTCCGCGTCGCGAGCGCTCCGAGCGCAGCGATCGTCCGCGCCGTCCCGGTGACAACGGAGGCCGCAAGCCCCGCCGTCACCACGACGCCGAGTAACAGTTACACATAAGCAGCTCAACAAGGGTGACTCCGGACAGGGGTCGCCCTTTTGCTTGCGCCCGGGAGGGCCGCATATGAAGTTTCCTGCTCTACAGACCTGCGCAAGACGGAAAGCACATTAAGTGCTTTCCTTTGCGTGCGGAACTCGCGATAAACTTAATTACGCGCCGCTCCCCGCCCACGCCGGGCAAACGTCATTGGACTTATCACTGACGTGAAGTGGACGCTTGTATATCGTCTGCTAGCTTGGCACGGTACAATGCTTTCAGATTTCAATTTATAAATTAGTGGGGTTAATTCATGGCAGAATCTCGTGCGGAACGTAGGGCTCGTCGTGCTTTGGTGGAGGCGGCTGAGGGGCCGAAGGAGGAGAAATCTTCTACGAAATCCAATTCTTCTAAAGCTGCAAAAAGCAAGTCGACCAAAAGCAAAGCTAAGGCCAAGCGTTCTGGCTCTCGTCGGGGCGGGGATAAAGCGCCTCAGACTCGTTCCACTGGCTCGCACAAGAATCCGGTTTCGCCTGCGCGGAAGGCTGTGGATCCCAAATCGCCTTGTTCCATCATGCGGGCTTGTGGTGGGTGCACGGCGCTCAATCGTCCTTATAAAAAGCAGTTGGCAGCCAAGCAGGCTGCTATGGAGGAGCTGTTTGCTGAGCTCTGTGAGCGCGAGGGTATTGCCGTTGATCCTATTCGCGGTATGGGCGTCACCCTGGGCGACCCGGGTAAATATCCTGCGCCGCGTGGCTTTCGCCATAAGGCTGCCACTCCCTTTGCTCCCGGTAAGGAGGGCGCTGTCCGTTGCGGTTTCTTTGAGCGCGGCACGCACAGAATCGTTGCCGTGCCCGAGTGTCCTGTCGAGGCGCCGGGTGCCCGTCGGATTCTCAACGGCATCGCGCGCGAAGCTGAGCGGCTGCATATTCCCGCCTTTAATGAGGACAAGCATCTGGGGCTGCTTCGCTATGCCGTCGTCCGCTGCGGATGGCGCACCGACCAGATCATGGTTACGCTCGTGACCGCCCAGCGTGACTTACCGCATGCACAGGAGTTCTTTGAGGCCGTCGCGGCACTCGATCCGTATATCGTCACCGTTGCCCAAAATATCAATGGCCGTCCCGGTAACGCCATCTTGGGTGAGGAAACTCGTATCGTCTATGGTGCCGAGTGCATGCGCGATCAGCTGCTCGGCTGCGACTTCGATATCTCCCCTACCGCGTTTTATCAGACCAACCCGCAGCAAACCGAACTGCTCTATCGGCTCGCCATTGACGGCATGGACCTGCAGCAGGGTGACATTCTTATGGACGCTTACTGCGGCAGCGGCACCATCGGTCTATGCGCCGCGAAGGATGCCCAGGACAGAGGCGTCGGCATTATGCTGCTTGGCGTTGAGCGCAACCCGGCGGGCATTGCCGATGCACGTCGCAATGCCGAGCTCAACGGCCTCACCCGCAGCGCTTGGTTTATGGCCGACGACGCCACCGATTACATCCTTGACGCCGCCGATAACAACGAGCGCGTCGACGTCCTTTCCATCGACCCGCCGCGCGCCGGCTCCACCCCCGAGTTCCTCGAAGCTGCCTGCGCACTTAAGCCGCGCCGTATCACCTATATCAGCTGCAATCCCGTAACCCAAGAGCGCGACCTGCACCAGCTCCTCGACGGAGGCTATCGCCTGCTCAAGATCACGCCGGTCGACATGTTCCCTCATACCGACCACACCGAGACCGTCGCGGTCCTCGAGCGCCGCTAATCCACCCCGGTCGATTTTCGGGACAAGAAGGGGGGCAGCCCGTCTGGACCGCCCCCCCCCTTCGTTGGGCATATGAGTCTCGTTATATCCCCTTGCGCAGGTCGCACACGCCGGCTGCCGCCATCTCGCGCAGCAGTGTCTCGCGGTCGCGCGTCACGATCAGGTCCAGCGGGAAGTGAATCTCGTCGAGCATCTTGCGGGCATGGTCGAGCTTGCCAATTGCCATGCCGATGTGCGCATCGGTCGAAACACCAATGCCCACGCCCAGCTCGGCGCAACGCTCGGCAATCTTGCGGCATACGGCCCAATGCTCAGTGTCGGCACCGTGCTCAAGACTATGGCTGTTGATCTCAATGATCTTGTGCTTGGCTTTGGCCGCCAGCAGCACCTCATCGATATCGAACGGCACGCCCGAACGACCCGTATGCCCAAGCATGAACACCTTGGGGTGCTCCAGGGCATTGATATACATCTGGGTTGTTTGGGCGAGCGTCGCGCCTTCGGCAAACTGCGGATTATGCACGCTTGCCACCAAATAATCCAAATTGCGCGTCACCAATCCGAACAGCGAATGCTGGTGACTGTACGAATCGCCGGCAATATCGAACGAAACGGGAATGTCCTCGCCAAACAAGCTTCCGTCCAGCGAAACGATATCGGCCTCGGCGCCGCGAAGCACCAGCACGCCGCTCCAAATGCGCGGCCAGATATCCTGGTTAATAAAGAACTGGAAACTGCGCAGGTCGTTGGGGCAAGCCGTAACCATAGAGCTCAGATGGTCGGCGGATCCGAGCACCTGCAGGCCACGTTCCGCCGCCCAGTACACATTCTCCTCAATGGTTGAGTACGCATGCGCGGAGAACAGCGTATGAGTATGAATATCACAAGAAAGAAGGCAGGGCATCGGGTCTCCTTATCCGGTATAGCCGTCGCGTATATTCATTGTACGCATAGCTTTCGGCAGTCGTAAAACTGCTTCATCCCAATCACACAACGGCATAGACAACGGGGTCTGGCTTAAAACCAAACCCCGTTTCACGTAAAACATTGTAAGCAGAGCGCTTTACTTTTGACGATACTCGTCGGCCAGCTGCTTCCAGGCGGGCAGTGAGTTAACGATAGTCTCGTAGCTCACACAGTAGCCCAAGCGGAACCAGCCCGGCATGCCAAAACTATCCGAGGGCACCGCGAGCAGCTCATACTTCTTCGCGCGCTCGCAGAAAGCGTTCGCATCGGGCTCCAGCGCCTTCACCCACAGGTAGAATGCACCATCCGGCTCAACATACGTGTAGCCGTACTCCGCTAGTGCATCGGTAAGCGCGGTGCGGTTGCGCGCATAGGCCTCAACGTCACTCGGCTCATCGATGCAGTCGATAATTACGCGCTGGAAGAGCGCCGGCGCGCACACGAAGCCCAGCGTACGGGCGGCACCCGCAACAGCCGGCATCAGACGCGCAGCCTGCGGATTGGTGTTGGGAACCAAAATCCAACCCACGCGCTCGCCCGGCAGCGACAGCGACTTGGAATACGAGTAGCACACGATGGTGTGCTCGTAGATCGAAGGCACCCAAGGCACCTCGGCGCCATAGACAATCTCGCGATACGGCTCATCCGAGATGAGCATAATCGGGTTCTCGGGATCGCGCTTGGCGTTGACCTCGCGTAAAACACTGGCCAGTCGCGTCAGCGTGTCGCGCGTATACACGGCGCCGGTCGGGTTATTCGGCGAGTCGATGATGACGGCAGTCGTCTTATCGGTAATCGCCTTGAGCACGTTGTCCACACTCAGCTGGAACGTATCTTCATTGGCGAGCGCCTCGACACACGTACAGCCGGCTTTCTCAATCCACACGCGATACTCCGGGAAGTACGGTGCAATGACGATAACCTCATCGCCCGGGTTCGTAACGGCGTTGAGCGTGCAGGTGAGCGAAGCCGCGGCGCCCACGGTCATAAAGACATCCTTGCCCTCATAACTCGTACCAAAGCGGCGGTTGAGCGACTCAGCCACGGCGGTACGGCACTGCGGCAGGCCCGGTGCGGGCGTGTATCCGTGCAGCTGGTCACTCGGCAGCTCCAAGGCCTTCTTAATGGACTCCGCCACGGCAGCGGGCGCCGGAACGCTCGGGTTACCCAGCGAAAAATCGAATACATTTTCCGCACCAATCTGCGCCTTGCGCTCAAGGCCATAGCTAAAAATCTCGCGGATGATGGAGCTTTCCGCACCGCGAGCATACATAGTTTCGTTGATCATCTGTTCCCCTTTCACATAGGCGCTATTGTACGCTTTAGCCGAGCAAAGCGCCGCAGCAATGTTGATTGGGGACAGGCTTAAATGCGTGAAAACGCTCATTTAAGTCTGTCCCCAATCAACAAAAAGAAAAAGCCTCCGCAGGTTTCCCCGCAGAGGCTTTCGCCACAAAGGCTATTTGTCGGCGTCGGTGTCGGCACCGGCATTGACGGCACAGTCATCGCCGGCATCATCGGATGCGGCTTCGGCATCCTCCTGCATGGCCGCCTGCGCAAATGCCGCGGCATCGGCCGCCAGCTCCTCCTCGCTCATACGAGGCGCACGCTTCTTGGTCGGCATGCCGGCCGCCTTGGCATTGCGCTCCTCCTTGGCCGCCAGGATATCGCCCTCGCGCTCAAGGTAGGCATCCCACTCGTTGTCGAGCAGGGCGTTCACGGCGTCGCCTTCGACGGTTTCGCGCTCAAGCAGCACCTTCGCCATCAGGTCAAGCTGATCGCGACGAGCATCCAAAATCTCGACCGCACGACGATGGGCCTCACGCATAATGCGCTGGACCTCAATGTCGATGCGACGCGCCGTCTCCTCGGAGTAATCCTGGTGATCGGCGTAATCGCGGCCCAGGAACACCTGATGCTGCGCCTCGCCAAACACCTGCGTGCCCAGCTCCTCGCTCATGCCCAGACGCGTGACCATCTCGCGCGCCATCTTGGTCGCGCGCTCCAGATCGTTGCTCGCGCCCGACGTGATGTCGTCGCACATGAGCTCCTCGGCAACGCGACCGCCCAAGAACACGGCAAGCTCGTCGAGCATCTCGTTCTTGGTCTTGAGGAAGTGGTCCTCCTGCGGAAGCTGCAGCGTGTAGCCCAGGGCCTGGCCGCGACTGACAATCGAGATCTTGTGAACCGGATCGGAGTGCTCCAGGATGTGACCCACCAGGGCATGGCCGCTCTCGTGGTAGGCGATCGTGGTGCGCTCGGCCTCGGTCATCACGCGACCCTTGCGCTGCGGACCGGCAATCACGCGCTCCATCGATTCCTCGACCTCGTCCATCGAGATCACGGAACGATGGCGGCGGGCAGCCAGCAGCGCAGACTCGTTGAGCAGATTTGCCAGATCGGCACCGGTAAAGCCAACGGTCATCTGGGCGAGTTTCTCAAACTTCACGTCCTCGTCCATCGGCTTGTTCTCGGCATGCACGCGCAAGATCTGCTCGCGGCCCTTCACATCCGGACGGTCAACCGTAACCTGACGGTCAAAACGACCGGGGCGCAGCAACGCCGGATCCAGGATGTCAGGACGGTTGGTTGCAGCGATCAGGATGACCGACTCGCTCTCCTCAAAACCGTCCATCTCGACCAGCAGCTGGTTGAGCGTCTGCTCGCGCTCGTCGTGACCGCCGCCCAAGCCAGCTCCGCGCTGACGTCCCACAGCATCGATCTCATCGATGAAGATGATCGACGGGGCCTGGGACTTGGCCTCCTTAAAGAGGTCACGCACACGGCTGGCGCCGACACCCACGAACATCTCGACAAAGTCGGAACCAGAGATGCTAAAGAACGGAACTCCCGCCTCGCCGGCAACGGCCTTGGCCAGCAGCGTTTTACCGGTACCCGGAGGGCCCACCAGCAACACGCCACGCGGGATCTTGGCGCCCAGTTTGCGATAGCGATCCGGATCGCTCAAAAAGTCACGGATCTCCTCGAGCTCCTCGACTGCCTCGTCCACGCCGGCAACATCTTCAAACTTGACCTTGGGGCGCGTGGCCTCGTTGGTCTTGGCGTTGGTCTTGCCAAACTGCATGTTCCTGTTGTTGGCGCCCATCATCTGGCGCATAAAGTAGAACATGATAGCGATCAGGGCGATCGTCGGAAGCACGCTCATCGCCAAGTCGCCCCAAAAATCGGGATCGTTGGTGTTGACGATGTACTTAGTATCGGGGTGCTCCGCCATAAGCTCGGCAAGCGAATCGGAGCCGACATAGGTCGAGGAGAAGCTCTTGAGCTCGCTCGTATCGCCCTTGTCCTTCTTCGTCTTCCAGTAATGACCCGTCACGCTTCCGTCTTGAACCGTATAGGTCAGATCTTCGACGCGATCCTGCTTGATGGCACTCACCATCTCGCTCGTCGCGAGCTTAACGGTATTGCTGGAATTGGCAAAGCCGGAGCCCATGTTAAAGAAGGCGTAGCCCAGGAGCGCGCAAGCCAAAATAAAATACAGCCAGCCCGTACGCGTGGGCTTCTTGCCTCCGGGCATCCCCGGGATCTTAGGCTCCCGGGGAGTCTGGGAATTGTTATCGTTACGGTCGTCGGGCATCTTACGAATAAACCTCCGGTTTCAAAATGCCCAGATACGGAAGGTTACGATAGCGCTCGGCATAGTCGAGGCCGTAGCCCACCACAAAGGCATCGGGGCAATGGGTTCCAACATACTTGGGCGTGATGGCCGAGGTACGGTCCTCAACGTCCTTCCACAGGAAGGCGGCGACCTCCAGAGAAGCGGGCTTGCGGCTCTCGAGGTTCTTCATCAGATACTTGAGCGTCAGGCCCGAGTCCAGAATGTCCTCGACGATCAGCACGTCGCGACCGCGGATGTCGATATCCAGGTCCTTAATGATACGCACGATACCCGAGGACTTCACACCGTCGCCATAGCTCGAAACAGCCATGAAATCGATGTTGGTCGGCAGCTCGATCTTGCGCATCAGGTCGCCCATAAAGACCACGGCGCCGCGCAGGACCGCAATCAGCACCAGATCCTTACCCGCGTAGTCGCGAGTAATCTGCTCGCCTAGGCGAGAGACGATACCGTCGATATCCTCCTGCGTAAACAGAACCTTCTCGATATCCGGATGTTGAGAAGCCATGACAACCCTTTCTTGTGCTTATCGCCCACACACCGCCGTATGGACGCGAACTTCACATTCTAGCAGCGCACGGGGTATATTTTCCAGCCCGTACGCCATCAGCGCGGGAATACCGTCAACGTCGCACAGAATAGCTGACGTGGAACGCTATTCCGCATCGACCACGCGAAGCAGATACGCCACGCGCGTTGCGGCCGTGCATTTAAAACGCTCGTCCGCGCGAACGCCTGCGACCCATACCACGGCACCTCCCGGAGCCGTTCTTACCACGGGTACGCCAGAGCGCTCTGAAACAGGAATGCGCGCCTCGTTCAACAGGTCTGACACTTTCTTGCTTCGGCCGTCCATCCCCAACGGACACATTACATCTCCCGGCACAGGGCTATCCACCCACAGGCGTGCCGATCGTGCCTCGGCGGGAATCTCCCCGCACGAGCCGGCTAGCATCCGTTCGCTATCGCGATCGGCAAAGCCCAGCGTCGCGGCATCCACCATAGCGACCACCCCTCCGGCACCCGCAAGTTCGCGGGCACGGCGCACAATATCACACCCCGGCTCCACAGCCATCGGCTCTGCCACCAGGATGCGGCCCGCCCCCAGCGGCAATCGACCGGGAATGGTGACCCAATCGGCAACTAACCCCTCGCGCGCCGCCGGGGCCTTGAATGACAGCATGCCAAACTCCACGCGCGCATCGATTCCCGCCGGCAGCGTGACCGAACCCGAGCCCTCGGCGACACAGGCGAGCACGCGCTCCACATGCCGCATCTCCGGGCGAGCGTCGGGGTCGATACGCTTAATTGCCAGTCGCACGATGCGCCGCGCGATTACCACCTCGGCCGCAGCCAGGCGACGAGCGTCAAGGACCAGTGCACCCGCCGCCTCCTTACGCAGGCAGCTTCGGAGCGCCTGTGCGGAAAGCTGAGAAAGAAAGGCATCCTCATCGCCTAAGATCTCGCAGGCGGCGCCAATCGTCTTACAGACGCTCGCGTTGCGCTGCGCCACCACCGGCATCACCCGATGGCGCACATAGTTGCGCAAGTACGAAACGTCCTCGTTGCTTTCATCTTCACGCCACGGTTGACCATGCACCTGCAGATAGCCCACGAGCTCATCATGAGTCAAGTCGAGCAAGGGACGCACCACGATATTCCTCCGGCGAGGAATGCTCGATAGACCAGCGGGCCCCGAACCCTTAATCGCGTTCATCAAAAACGTTTCCGCGCGATCCGAAGACGTGTGCGCGGTGCAGATACGAGCCGCCGTTCGCGGTGCCCCCGTCTGGGCGCAGAGCTCGCGAACATACCTTCGCGCCGCGGCATAGCGCACCTCGCGGGCAGCCGCCTCGATATTGCCCGATTCATCATCGAAATAGGCATGCTCGACACACAGCGGTAGACCATATTGCGCGCAGAGCTCACGCACGAAGGCCTCGTCGCCATCGGATGCCTCGCCGCGCAGATGATGATTCACATGCAGCACATGCAGTCGCTCGCGAGCAATGGGGGCAACACCGCGTCCGTCTTGGATATCCAGCTTTGATGTGCACGCCATAAGAAGCAGTGCCGTCGAGTCCGCGCCGCCTGATACCATGAGCACGACAGGAGCAGCCTGCTGCCTCGTCCGGGTCTCATCGACTGCCCCAGGCACGGCATGGTGTCCATAATGCTGAGATACCGTAGGCATTTGCTTCCTCCTCTATTCGTTCGCACCCATTGTATCCTTTGGAATCTTATGTCTCGTCTGCACCTTCATATCCTTGGCAGCGGCTCAAAAGGCAACTGCGCGCTCATCGAAGGCCCCCGGGGGCTCATCATGATTGACGACGGTCTTTCTCGCCGCGAGACATTAAAGCGCATGGCAGAACTGGGGTTCTCGGCAGACAACGTCTCGGCTCTTCTCATTACTCATGAGCATAGCGATCACATCAAGGGTCTCGATGTCTGGTGCAAGCACTGGCACGGCCCCCTCTTTGCCAGCAGGGGCACTCTTTCGAACAAAGAAAATCTTTCGCATCTGCCTGTCGAGGAATTCGATCCCGGTGACACCCTTTCCATTGCCGGCATCCACGTACAAACCTACTCAACATCACACGATGTCATCAATCCAGTCGGCTATCGATTCAATGCTCTCGATGATTCCATCGGCTTTGCCACCGACACCGGAGAGCTATCGAGCCAAGCCATGAACACCCTCAAAGATTGTCGAGTCCTCGCACTCGAAAGCAACCACGATGTGACCATGCTGCGCGAGGGAGAATATCCCCGCTTTCTTCAGGAGCGCATCCTGTCTGCAAGGGGACATCTCTCCAATGGCCAAGCCGCCGAAGCCGCGCGCGAACTTGTTACCGATCGCACCGAACAGCTCATTGCCATGCATATCAGCCAAGATAACAATCGTCCGAGCCTTACCGTCAAAAGCTTTGCCAACGCGCTTGATGCAAGTCTCGATGATGAGCTCGGCAGCTCTGCCACCCTTCTTCAAGGGCCACGAAAGCTCTCGATACGCCCTGCGAGTCAGTATCAACCGGCAACCATTGTATAGACCACTCTAGATAGCAAAAGGGGCCGGGAATCGCTTCCCAGCCCCTTTTGTTGTCTTTTAATAGCGAAGAACACCAACGAAGTTATTCGATGGAGATCTTCGTAACGTTCTTCTTCTCGACGATCTTGGGAACCGTAACGGTCAGGATGCCGTCAGCGTACTTAGCCGAGAGGCCCTCGCTCGAAGCGTCCTTAAGATACACGCCACGCGTCGCGCTGTACGAGCTGAACTCCTTCTGCAGGAAGTTCTTGCCCTCGTTCTCCTCGTCTTCCTCGACATTCACGCTAATGGACAGACGGCCCTCGTTAAGCTCGACATCGATATCGTCCTTGGCGACGCCGGTCAGATAAGCCTTGACCTCATAGCCATCGCCCTTATCCTCAACGTCAACGGGGAACGCCTTAGAGGCAATCGAGCTGTTCGCTAGGTCGCTCATATCATCAAACAGATCGAACAGCGAGCTTGCAGAGGGACGAACGCCAAAAACCGAACGATAAGGAACCATGCTTGCCATGTTTACCACTCCTTTTAAGGACTGCCGAGTCATCTTCTAGGTGACTGGTACTTCTTTTGACGCTCTTATATATGCCCACCCAGTGCTCATATATACATCGACTATAAAGTTTTTTGAGTCCAGTACTATAAGCATATCTAAGTGTGTATGACTCAGGTTTTAATAAGGTTAAGGTTCTTTGAACCAGAGCTTAAATCACGAGTATGTACGCAGCTACAAATAACTAGGGGCTTACAATGAGCGCGTACACGTTGTTGGTAACGAGCTAAAGGGCATCATGGACGACCAAAACCAGAACAAAATGTTTATGCCGACGCAGGGGGAAGATACTTCCACGCAGCCGCCACGGTTCCATCGCCCCCACATCTCGCAAGAGCCCATTAATGATCCGGAGCCCGAGTATGTGACGAGAAATCGATATCAAACGCTCGAGGATGCCCAAACGGGACGTAAACATATGGGCGTCGCCTCGGGAGACCCTGTATATCTAAAAGACGCACCATTATCTAAAAACAGCGCAGCTAGTGATGAGCCGATGAAAGCATCCGCCGCTCATCAACAAAGAGGTCCTCGATCAAAGCAAACCTTGACGCATTCGGCTCGCTATCTCGAAACGCCAAAACAGGGAAAATCAATCTTCGTTTCATCAAGTAAACGACGCAAGCAGCATCGACTGACAATCCTGCTTTTGATCATTGTGGCCATAGCAGTTGCCCTTGTTATTCGATTTATCTTCTTTAAATAAGGGCTCAATACCAAAAACGATAAGATCGTCTCGTGTAATAGAGTCATTTACGCCCCGTAAACGCAAAAAAGGGGGAGGCCGCGAGGCCTCCCCCTTCTCAGTTCAAGCGTACGGCTCGGTGCCGTCCACCGGTCAGCGGCGCCCTGGCCTCCCACGGGCTGACCC
>UQNU01000011.1 GCA_900542555.1 uncultured Collinsella sp. | reverse complement strand
GGCCGATGTTGGGGCCTTCGGGGGTCTCGATCGGGCACATGCGGCTGTAGTGCGAGTTGTGAACGTCGCGGACGGCCGTCGGCACGTTGGTGCGGCGGCTGGAGCCCGACTTGTGGCCGGCAAGGCCGCCGGGGCCGAGTGCGGACAGACGGCGCTTGTGGGTCAGACCGGTCAGGGGGTTTGCCTGGTCCATGAACTGCGAGAGCTGCGAGGAACCGAAGAACTCCTTGATAGAGGCCACGATCGGACGGATGTTGATGAGCGACTGCGGGGTGATCTCGTCGATGTCCTGGGAGCTCATGCGCTCACGGACGACGCGCTCCATACGGCTCATGCCGATACGGAACTGGTTGGCGACGAGCTCGCCGACGGTGCGAATGCGGCGGTTGCCAAAGTGGTCGATGTCGTCGACCTTGAAGCCCTGCTCGCCAGCAGCGAGGGACAGCAGGTAGCGCAGCGTAGCGACGATATCCTCGTCGGTGAGCACCGTGACCTCTTCCTCGGTGGTGAGGTTGAGCTTCTTGTTGACCTTGTAGCGACCGACGCGGGCCAGATCGTAGCGCTGCGGGTTGAAGAGCAGGCCCTCGAGCAGGCTGCGGGAAGCATCCACGGTGGGAGGCTCGCCCGGGCGCAGGCGACGGTAGATCTCGATAAGAGCATCCTCGCGGGTAAGGGCGGTATCGCGCTCGAGGGTGCGCTTGATCACATCGGAGTTGCCGAGCAGCTCGATGATATCGTCGTTGGTGACGGCGATGCCAAGGGCGCGCAGGAACATCGTGGCGCTCTGCTTGCGCTTACGGTCGATGGAGACCATGAGCTGGTCGCGCTTGTCGACCTCAAACTCGAGCCAGGCACCGCGGGACGGGATGATCTGAGCCTTGTAGATCTGCTTGCCCGAATCCATCTCGGAGCTGTAGTACACGCCCGGGGAACGGACGAGCTGGGAGACGACGATACGCTCGGTACCGTTGATGATAAAGGTGCCCTGATCGGTCATCATGGGGAAGTCGCCCATAAAGACGAGCTGCTCCTTGATCTCACCGGTCTCCTTGTTAGTGAGACGGACGTCGGTCAGAAGCGGAGCCTGATAGGTCATGTCCTTCTCGCGGCACTCCTCGACGGTGTGCGCGGGATCGCCAAACTGATGCTCGCCGAAGGTAACCTCGAGAACATGGTTCTGGCTCTGGATGGGGCTGGATTCCTTGAACGCCTCACGAAGGCCCTCGTCCTTAAAACGCTCAAAGGATTCCCTTTGAACAGAGATAAGGTTGGGGAGCTCCATGGCTTCCGGGATTTTCCCGAAGCTGACGCGCTTGCGCTCAGTGGCAGTGTATGCGTAGGTCACCAGGTTTTTCCTCCTTCACGGAAATGCTCGGTGGATTGGCGAGGCATAGCTTCGCCAGTTATCGCAACCTAATAGTTTATCAGGTACCGACCGTTGAGCAAGAAAAGCCTTGACGTGATTGAGTTTTTGGAGTAGCAAAGTTTTTCGACAGAAAACATGCAGGTAGATGGATGTGCATCGAACACCTGTTCATATATTTTCTGTGAACAGAGGGCTAGCAATCGCAGCTCTTATAAAAAACGGGCGCGAACCGAAGTCCGCACCCGTAAATGTCGATGCCCGAAGGCTTACTTACGCATCAAACCGCCGCGCTCGTCGATGGCATCCCAGAAGGCGCCGGCAAAGCGAGGATCGCTTGCGGCCATGAGGGCGTTGGTGGCCATCCAGCCAGACGGGGTACCGGTATCGTAGCCCGACAGCGGGTCGATGACGACGGCGTACATGGCCTCGCGGTCGAGCGAGCGGGCCATGGCGTCGGTCAGCTGGATCTCGCCGCCCTTACCGGCCTGCTGATCGGCCAGCAGGTCCATGACCAACGGGCTCAGCAGGTAGCGACCGACGATGTACAGGTTGGACGGAGCCGCCTCGGGAGCGGGCTTCTCGACCAGGCCGCCGATGCGCCAAACGGCACCGGGCTCGTCGTCGGCGGCATTCTCGAAGCCCTCGAGAGCGCCCACGCGATCGCCGGCGATAACGCCATAGCGGCTGACTTCCTCGGGAGCGCACGCGGCAACGGCGATAACAGAAGCGCCACCGTGCTCCTTGGAGACGGCAAGCATCTTGTCGCAGATGTCACGGTTGGGCACAACGTAATCGCCCAGAAGAACCAGGAAGTTCTCCCCTGCCACAGCGTCGGCGGCAGAGCGAATGGCGTGGCCAAGGCCCTTGGGCTCGTACTGATAACGGAAGTCGACCGGCATACCACCAGCATGGGCGACGGCGTCGGCGTAGGCGTCCTTGCCACGCTCGCGAAGCAGGTTCTCGAGCGAGCGATCGGGCTGGAAGTAGCTCAGCAACTCGGGCTTGCCGGGAGAAGTAACGATGATGGCATCGTCGACCTCCTCGGGGTCGAGCGCCTCCTCAACGACGTACTGGATGACCGGTTTGTCGAGCACCGGCAGCATCTCTTTAGGCGTGCACTTGGTGCCAGGCAGAAAACGCGTGCCAAGACCGGCGGCGGGGATGATTGCCTTCATGTTATTCAAGGATCCTTTCGCAGGCGCAGGATGCGCCCTGTGCGTGCGGCACGGCGGCCGCAGACCAAATTGCGATACCGGTTTATCTTACCGCCGTTAATTAACGTTAATGTAGGCAAGCGCCATTCTTCAGCAGGTCAACGCAAATTATTGCTCGAATGGTGCAATTTTATCGCCCAACGGTAGCGACCCCAAAGCACCGCAAGCGGCAGCAATTTGTATGCCGAGCCAACAAAATAGAGGGATCAAAACGAAAAAGACGGGGTTCGCAATGCGAACCCCGTCTGCAAAGAAATCTGGCGAGAAAGCCTGATTACTTGAGGGTGACAGCAGCGCCAGCAGCCTCGAGCTTCTCCTTGGCAGCCTCGGCGTCCTCCTTCTTGGCACCCTCGAGAACAGCCTTGGGAGCGCCCTCGACGACCTCCTTGGCCTCCTTCAGGCCAAGGTTGGTGAGCTCACGGACGGCCTTGATGACCTGGATCTTGTTGTCGCCGAAGCCCTCGAGCACGACGTCAAACTCGGTCTTCTCCTCGGCCTCAGCAGCGCCAGCAGCGGGAGCGGCGACAACGGCGGCAGGAGCAGCGGCGGAAACGCCGAAGGTGTCCTCGATAGCCTTAACGAGCTCGGAAGCCTCGAGAAGGGTCATTTCCTTAAGAGCATCGATGATCTCATCGGTGGTAAGCTTAGCCATTTCTAAGTCCTTTCGGTTTCCGTGTCTGTGCACGGAGATCAGTTAAAACACGGCGCGAATGCGCCAGGGGTGCGGCGTTGCCGCCGCGGGCGAAAACAGCGACTAGGCTGCCTTCTGCTCGGAGACCTGCTGGATCGAACGAGCGAGACCAGAGGAAACGCCGTTGACGCAGACAGCGATGTCGCGAGCGAAACCGGAGATGAGACCGGCGATCTGGCCGAGAAGCTGGTCCTTGGTGGGCAGCTCGGCGATAGCCTTAACATCATCAGCGGAAACGACCTTGCCGTCGGAGATACCGCCCTTGATCTCAAGGACGCCCTTGGACTTAGCGGAGAAGTCTTTAAGGGTCTTAGCGGCCTCGACCGGCTCGGTCTCGTAGAACACATAAGCGACGGGGCCGGCGAGGATCTCGTCGAGCTCGGGCTGCTCCTGGTTCTTGAGAGCGATCTTGACCAGGGTGTTCTTGTAGACCTTCATCTCGGCGCCGCACTCGCGAAGCTGATGACGCAGCTCCTGAGCCTGCTTAACCGTCAGACCGTTGTAGTTGACGACGAACAGACCGGCGTTCTCGGCGATACGGGACTCGATCTCTGCAACCTTGTCGATTTTGTACTGCTGGGGCATGAATTACACCTCCTCGAATTCTTTCCGGGCACGGTCCGCCACAAGGACGTGACGGGGGCATGTCCAAAAAGAAAGCCCCCGCGCTGCATGAGCGACGGGGGCGAGAAGACATATCTACTCGACCACCTCGGCTGGCGGGATATCCCATTAAGCTCGCGGGCGATGCCCGTTCGCACCGGCTGTCTCTGGCAGCGGATTCGTGCGTGAACCGAAAGTATTATGGCGGGGACCCCGGCGTCGGTCAACGGAAAACCGGGCTGCACACAATTCCACCATCCGGCCGCGCCGCCGAAGGCCGGGCGCAAGGTTTTCGCTCGGTCAGGTCCTGGGCTCGCTCGGAAAGCACATTAAGTGCTTTCCGGCTCGTGCGGAATCTACGAAAACCTTGCGCCCGGCCTTCGGCGGCGCGGCCTGCGGTGACTTTGGGGCAGCCCGGTTTTCCGTTGAGCAACGCCCCCACTCATAATGCTTGGGTCGGTGGGCTGATGTGTTGCGTCCCGTTGGGCTATAAGGTTGAAACGAAGGTTGACAGGCGGTGGAGACCTTCGTCCAGATTTTTGTCGGAGACGCAGTAGCTTAAGCGGACGTGGCCTTCGGTGCCGAAACAGTCTCCCGGGACTAGGGCTACGTTGGCCTCTTTGATGGCTTTGATGCAGAAGTCTTCGCTCGTTAGGCCGTATTGTTTGATGCTGGGGAAGGCGTAGAAGGCTCCCGCCGGTTCCACTACGTCGAGGCCCATGGCGTTTAAGGCTGCGAGTACACGTTTGCGACGAGCTCGGTAGACTTCGAGCATGGGGGTGGGGTCGACGGTCAGAGCTCGAGCTGCGGCGTCCATCTCAAATGAAACGGCGCTCGATACTAAGTATTGGTGGGCCTTTGCGATCTCGGCGATAACGGGGGTTGCCGCTGCTAGCCAGCCCAAGCGCCAGCCGGTCATGGCCCAGGGCTTGGAAAAGCTCTCGATAACTACTGTCTGATTGCGAAGCTCCGGGTGACGCTGGGCAAATCGCTCGTAGCCGTCCACGTAGACCAGGCGGTTATATACATCGTCGCAGATTACGTAGATGCCCGCCTGCTCTGCCACGTGTGCCACGGCGTCGAGCGACGCCGCGTTGAGAATGCAGCCCGTAGGATTGTTGGGCGTGCAGATGACGATGGCCTTGGTCGCCGGCGTCACGCAAGCACGAAGTGCGTCCTCGTCAATCTGGAATTGCGCAGACTCCGTATCCAAAAAGACCGCCTTGGCGTGGTTGGCCACGACAATGCTCTCGTACAGGCCAAAGGCCGGCGTGGGGATGATGACCTCGTCGCCGGGGTTGAGCATAGCCATGAATGTTGCCGACAGGGCCTCGGTCGCGCCGTCGGTCAGGATGATCTCGTCGGCAGAAAACGTAAGGCCCGCGTCCCCCATGTAGGCAGACAACGCCTCACGCAGGGCGGGGCGACCGTTGTTAGGCGGATAGTGCGTGTCGCCGCGGTCGAGCGAAGCCGTCACCTCGGCGCTAATCACATCGGGCGTGGGAAAATCGGGCTCGCCGAGCGCGAGCGCGATGCACCCCGGGTGCTGGGCGGCGAGCGCATTGATCCGACGGATGCCGGAGGGCTTGAGCGTGGCAAGCGAGGTATTCATGGGCAGACGCATGGCATTCCTTTCGTAAGGGTTGCACTAGGATAGCGCGGCGGGGCGCCGTCAGACGGTGTAACCTAAACGGAAACCAACCGGAAAGGAGGCGGCATGGAGACGATCGCGCGCGGCGATGTACCAAAAACGTTGCAGACCATTGCGTATATCAGCATTCCCAATAGCGCCGATCTTGAGTTTTTGCTCTGGGACCTGCAGGATGCCATCGCCGCCTATGCCCGGCTTTCCGGCACCGCGCTCCCCTGCCCGGTCGATTTGGAGGCGGATGATGCCGGTGCAGTCGATGGCATGGTGCTCGCCGTTGACGATGCATTTGATGATGAAGCGATAACCGCTGTCGAGCAGATACTCGATCGCCTTAAGAATACAGACGCGCGCGTCTATGTCGTCGTTCAGGCCCTGTCCAAAAACGCCAAGCAGGCGGACGAAGCCCTCGACCGCCTGTATCGGGCATGTCTTCTACGCGATCTGGCGTGGTGTGGCGGCGTTGTCGTCTGTGCTGGCAGCGGTATTGCGGCGCTTCGCCACTCCCCGCGTATGGGCCTCTTGCGCCGGCCATTTTCGGAAGCGATGGATAAGCTTGTGGGCGCTGTGCGCATGGGCTGCTCCATTGAGCATGCGCAGCTTCTTGGCGGTGGCAATGCCAGTAGCGTCGATGACGACGGCATGGTGCGCGTCAAGCCCGCGCTGCCCGCACCGATATGGCATGCCATCATGAAATACCTCGGCAGCCGCGCCCAATCAGATATCTAAATTACAGAGCGCCCCAGTCAACGGCCTCGCGCCAGCGCTCGACAAGGCGTTCCAGGCGCCATGCCGCATTGGCGGGACTTGTCGACGGCAGAACGATGGCCGGTAGCCCGGTGCGTTCTTGTAGATAGCGCTTGTAGAGCCGGCCAGCTGTACCACCGTTGCATATCACCTGCTCAATGGGAGCTGCGCCGGTAATGCGCTCGATATGTGCCGGCACAACGTTGCGAATGCTCGCGTCACTCGAGCCCTTAATGTCGCAGCTCTCAATCACATCCCACAGGGCTACGCCGCCGTTCAGCAGCATGGATCGCTTGGCGGCAATCGAGACGTCAAGCGTCGCGGGCTCGCTGTCCGCCAAAGGGTCGCCCTCGTTGGGCGGCACGGGCACACCGAGGCACGCGGCCATCACACGCCAAAAGCGATTCTGAGGGTTGCCATAATAAAAAGCATTGGCGCGCGAAAGCACCGAGGGAAACGACCCGAGCACCAAAACGCGCGAGTGCTCGTCAAACACGGGCTCAAACCCATGCTCAATATGTTGATAGCCCTCGTCGGACGCAGCCATGGCCTAGGCCCTCAACAGATAGCGCACCTCGTAGGGTGCAAGCTCAAGGGTACCCGTCAGCTCGACCGTGGGCGCATCGTCGGCAAGCAGGTCGACGAAGGAGCCGTTGAGTTCGCCGGCGCCAAAGGTGTAAGGCTCACCCACGGCATTGACCGCCACGAGTACCGTCGCGCCGTCACAGGCGCGCTCGAACAGCAGCTGCTTGTTCTGGATCACCACGTTGCGATAGGCGCCGTAGTTGAGGGCGCGTGCCGCCGCATCGTCTGTCGAGCGCAGGCGCGTGAGCTGCTTGATAAAGGCCGTCAGCTCGTTGGGCGCAGGCTTATCGAGCGCAGGCCGCAGCGCCCAGTCGCCATCGGGGCCGCCCTTTTCGCCGGCAATTCCCCACTCGCTGCCGTAGTAGACGCACGGGATGCCCGGCATGCCAAAGAGCATGCCATAGGCGGGGCGCAGACAGGACTTGTCAGTGAGGATGCTCGCCAAGCGTGGCACGTCATGGTTGTCGACAAACGACAGCAGATGTTTGCCGCGGTAGATGCACCACGGATCGCCGCCAAACTGGCGGTGCAGCGAATGGGCGATCTCGAACATATTGACCGAGTTAAAGCTGGAGTACAGGCCCTTGTAGCACTCGTAGTTGGTGCAGGAGTCGAGCATCTCGTCGTTGACGATCTGGTTGTAGTCGCCGTGGAGCGTCTCGCCGATCAGCACGAAGTCGGGCTTGAGCTCACGGGCAAAGCTATGCAGACGACGCATGAAATCGCGGTCGAGCATGTAGGCGACGTCCAGGCGCAGGCCGTCGACGCCAAAGACGTCGGCCCAACGGCGCACGGACTCGAGCAGGTAATCGACCACGGCAGGATTTTGCAGGTTGAGCTTCACAAGCTCAAAATGGCCTTCCCAGCCCTCGTACCAAAAGCCGTCACCGTAGCAGGAGTCGCCGTCAAAGCTAATGTGGAACCAATCCTTGTAGGGCGAGTCCCACTTGCGCTCCTGCACATCGCGGAAGGCCCAAAAGCCACGGCCCACATGGTTAAAGACGGCATCGAGCACCACGCGGATGCCGTGGGCATGCAGCGTGTCGCATACGGCGGCAAAATCGGCATCCCCACCCAGGCGACGGTCGAGATGGCGCAGGCTGCGCGTATCGTAGCCGTGGCTATCAGACTCGAGCGGCGGGTTGATCAGTACAGCGCCAATACCAAGTTTCTGCAAGTAGTCGGCCCATTGGGCGATTTTCATGATAGGAGCATCGGGGTTGGGCGCGGCGTTGGCAGCCTGGGCGAGCTCATCCTCGGCAACGGGCGCGACGTTTTCGCGCGGAGCCCCGCAAAAGCCCAGCGGATAGATCTGATAGAACGTCGTCTCATATGCCCACATAGCAGCCTCCCGGTAAGCTCAACACAACGACATCCATTGTATGCCCGGCTTGTATCCCCTCCCCCAAAATAAGTTGCGGTGAAATAGTTCCTGCTTGGGCCTTCAGAGGCCTTAAACAGGAGCTATTCCACCGCAACTGATGAGGGGACGTGATTAGGCAACGGGTTTGGCGCGGCGTATGGCCGGGAATAGCACCGTGATAGCGAGAATGACGCCCACGGCAGCGATCGCACCGCCCGCGCAGCCGATCCAGGCGATACCGGGACCCGAAACCACGGCTCCGCCGATCGCGGTACCCGTGCCGATACCGAGGTTGAACAGGCCCGAGAAGATCGACATGGAGACGGCCGACGAGTCCGCCGGCGTGTACTTGATGAGCTCGGCCTGGAACGCCACGTTAAAGGCCGTGCCGCAGCAGCCCCACAGCGCGCAGGCGGCAAGAACCGCGACGAGCGACGACGCGGCAGGACCCATAAGCAGCAAGGCGACCGGCACTCCGGAGAGCGTGATCGCGAGGAACGGGAACCGGTGTCCATCGAACAGCCGGCCGAACAGCCAGCTTCCGAGCAGACCAGAGCAGCCGAACGCCGTCAACGTCATGGTGATAGCGCTTGCGTCGACATGCGCGACCTGAGCCAGGAAAGGCTCGATATAGCTATAGCCCGCGTAATAGCCAGTTGCCATGAATACCGTGACCGCATAAAGCGCAATCAGAAACGGGTTCTTGAGCAGCTCGGGCAGCTGTTTGAGCGTAAAGCGCTCGCCCGCCGGCATGGTGGGGAACACCATGGCCTGGTACACCACCGCAGCGGCAGAGAGGGCCCCGACCACGGCAAACGTCATGCGCCAGCCAACGGCCAAGCCAATGGCGCGACCGAGGGGCAGGCCAAAGATCTGCGCGATGGACGAGCCCGTGGCGATCATGCTGATGGCGAGCGCTCCGTGGCGCGTGTCAACCAGGCGCGACGCCATGATCGAGGCGACCGACCAGAACACGGCATGCGCGCAGGCGACAACCAAGCGTGCGCAGACCAGAATGGGATATGTCGGCGCCACAGCGGACAGGAACTGGCCGAGTGAGAACACGGCGAGCACGCCCAGCAGCATCCGCTTGAACTCAAAGCGCGAGGCAAACACCATAAGCGGCAGCGACAGCAGCATGACGCCCCAGGCATAGACCGAGATCATGATGCCCGCCTGGGCCTCGGTGAGCGAGAACGACGCGGCGATATCGGTCAGCAGGCCGATGGGCATAAACTCCGACGTGTTGAACACGAACGCACAGCAGGTGAGTCCGATAAGCGGGAGCCACTGTCTGAGCGTGATGCCGTCTTGCCTTGTCTGAGTCATATGGAAACCTCTCCGATTGTCTTGAGCGGTTGGCGATTATATAGCAACGACCCCGCATCCGTCAGTAACGGACACGGGGCCGAAAACAATTCGATACACAGAGGTTGCGCCGTCAATAAATAACTAAGCCAACCCCAGCAATATGCCCGCCGAATGCACGGCAAACGCCACGATCCAGGCGACCGTCACTTGAAACGCGAACACGGCCACGGCATAGCGCGCGCCCAGCTCGCTCTTGACAGCGCCGATGGACGCCACGCAGGGCGGGTACAGCAGCGTAAAGACCAGGAACACGTAGGCTGTAAACGGCGAAAACATGGTCGACAGCGCCGCGGGCGAGGTTGCGCCCAAAAGCACCGTGAGGGTCGAGATGACACTCTCCTTGGCGATAAGTCCGGTGACGAGCGCCGTGGATGCACGCCAGTCGCCAAAGCCGAGCGGTGCCAGCGCCGGCGCGATAATGCTACCCAGACCGGCAAGTAGGCTCTGCGACTGATCGGCGACCACATTAAAGCGAATGTCGAACGTCTGAAGGAACCAGATGACCACGGTAGCGGCAAAGATAATGGTAAAGGCTTTGGTAATAAAGTCTTTGGCCTTATCCCATGCCAGCATCACCGTCGTCTTGACGCTCGGCAGGCGGTAATTGGGAAGCTCCATGATAAACGGCACCGGGTCGCCTTTAAATGCCGTGCGGTTAAGCACCAAAGCCGCGATGCAACCAACCGCAATGCCAATCAGATAGAGCGAGACCATGGCGGGGACCGTCGCCTGCGGGAAGAATGCTCCGCACAGCAAGCCGTAAACCGGCAGCTTGGCCGAGCAGCTCATGAACGGCGTGAGCATGACGGTCATCTTGCGGTCGTGCTCGGATGGGAGCGTACGGGTCGACATGATAGCCGGCACGGTGCAGCCAAACCCGACGAGCATGGGCACAAAGCTGCGGCCCGAAAGGCCAAAGCGGCGCAGCACCTTATCCATGACAAAGGCAACACGCGCCATGTAGCCCGAGTCTTCCAGAATGGAGAGGAACAAGAAGAGCACGACGATAATCGGCAGGAAGGTCAGTACACTACCCACACCCGTAAGCACGCCGTCGACAGCCAGCGAGCGCACTACGTCGTTGGTGCCGAACGCCTTGAGACCCGCATCGGCCGAGGCGATGATGGCAGCGATGCCGTCCTCCATAAGTCCCTGCAACGCCGCGCCGATCACGCCAAACGTCAGCCAAAAGACGAGACCCATGATCACCAGGAACGCCGGAATGGCCGTGTAACGACCCGTCAGGATGCGGTCAATCTTGACGGAACGCACGTGCTCGCGGCTCTCGTGCGGCTTGACGACGCAACGCCCGCACACGTCGCCGATAAAGCCGAAGCGCATGTCAGCCAGCGCAGATAGACGGTCGGTGCCGGCCTCGCCCTCCATTTGGCTAATGATGTGCTCGATGGCGTCGAGCTCGTTGCGGTCCAGGTGAAGCGCCTCGGTCACCAGCTCGTCGCCCTCAACCAGCTTGGTCGCCGCAAAACGCACGGGAATGTGCGCCGTCGCGGCATGGTCCTCGATAAGGTTGGCGATGCCGTGAATGCAGCGATGCAGCGCGCCGCCGTCCGGACCATCGGGCGCGCAGAAGTCCAGGCGACCGGGACGCTCGCGGAACCGCGCCACGTGCAAGGCATGATCCACCAACTCGCCAATACCCTCGTTGCGGGCAGCACTAATGGGAACAACAGGCACGCCCAGCAGGCTCTCGAGCAGGTTGACGTCCACGGCGCCGCCGTTGGCCGTCACCTCGTCCATCATGTTGAGCGCGATGACCATGGGTCGATCGAGCTCCATAAGCTGCAGCGTCAGGTAAAGGTTACGCTCGATGTTGGTGACGTCGATGATATCGATGATGGCGTCGGGGTGCTCATCCAGGATAAACTGGCGGCCTACGATCTCCTCGCCCGTGTACGGCGACAGAGAATAAATGCCGGGCAGGTCGGTAACGCTTGCCTCGGGGTGGTTGCGGATGGTGCCATCTTTGCGGTCGACCGTCACGCCAGGAAAGTTACCGACATGCTGGTTGGAGCCCGTCAGCTGGTTGAACAGCGTGGTCTTGCCGCAGTTTTGGTTGCCGGCGAGGGCAAAATGCAGCGGTGCGCCCTCGGGCACGGCCGTCTTTGCCGCGCGGGGCGAATACGTCCCCTCGCCCAGGGCCGGATGCTCCGTCGTGCCGATTGCAGCGTTAGCGCGCGGACCCGTATCGGTGTCGTGAATGCCCACGAGCTCGATGCGAGCGGCATCGTCCTTGCGCAGCGTCAACTCGTAGCCACGCAGGCGAATCTCGAGCGGGTCGCCCATAGGGGCGTACTTCATCATGGTGACTTCGGTGCCCGGCGTTAGGCCCATGTCCAAAATATGCTGTCGGAGTGCCTGATCGTCCGATGCCACCGATGCGACAACGGCATCCTTTCCAATCTCGAGTGTATCGAGTCTCACGTCCGCGTTCCTCCCCCGGCGCCCACAGGGCGTTGCATTTTGTTTATCTTGGCTAACCGTTTGCCATGGCTAACCAATTTTAAACTTACATGATAGCGTGAACACACAACGACGTTCAATCAGCAAATTGGCGCAATGGGGACAGGCAGGAGAGTTCAGGGCCATAGTTTCCCGATGAGGCCTCTCGGGGAAACTACATCCCAGAATTCCGGCTCGAAACGGGATATGGTTTCCCAAACAGGCCTCTTACGGAAAATGCATCCCGGAATCCCCGCTCGAAACGGGACGCGCTTTCCCAGTCGAGGCCCTATGGGAAACTGCGTCCCACCTTGAAAGGCAAAACTGGGGCGCAGTTTCCGGGCGGGGCATCAAAAACGAAGTTGCGGTGGAATAGTTCCTGGATGGGCTGGTTGATGTCCCAGATAGGAACTATTTCACCGCAAGTTATTGAAGGGCTTGGATGCCGGGACTCTTACAGATGGCGCTCGAGGAAGCGGAAGGCCAGGCGGATCCAGGGACGGACGGAAACCTGCTTGTCCTCGTTGTCGACCGCGGTGTTGGCGTTGCCGAGCGAAAGGCCGTGACCACCCTGGTCGAAGACGTGCATCTCGCAAGGGACGCCCTCCTCTGCCATGCGTTGGGCAAACGGGTAGACCTGCGCGATCGGCGCCGTCTTGTCGTCGGACACGCCCCACACAAAGGTCGGTGGCATCTGACGCGAAACATGCGTGGTGGGGCAGATGTCGGCCGGATGCTCGTCAGTTGCCTCGCCGCCCGTCACCATCGACAGGTAGTCGTTGAGCAAATCGCGCCCCGTCTTGCCGCCCGTCTTGGGCACACGCAAGTCAATGCGCGGATCGCGCGTCTGCATGTCGCGCACATAGGCAAAGTCGAGCAATGGATAGCCCAGCACCACGGCATCGGGACGAATGTCGTCCGGACGCGCCCCGGCAAGTGCCGCAAAGGGGCCGGTCTTCCACTGTGTTGCCAGCGAGGCGCAAATCATGCCGCCAGCAGAAAAGCCCACGACGCACACGCGCTTAGGATCGACATGCCACTCGTCGGCGTTGGCGCGCACCGTGGCGACCATCTTGGCAAGATCTGCCTGGGGGTGCGGAAAGCTCACGTCACCCGTAGAACTCGTGACATAGTTGAGCACAAAGGCCTGGTAACCGTGATCCAAAAACGCAAACGCCACCGGGTCCTGCTCATGCGGAGCGATATGCGTAAACGCACCTCCGCCACAGATAATCACCGCGGGGCGGCGGCCATTCGGTTTATCGGGCAACGGCTCGGCACCCAAATACGTAAACGTCGCCGGATAATCCTCGGTCGACTCCTCGCCCCACAGCGCATGGTTCTCGACAATCATATGTGCTCCCTTCGCGCAAATTATGCGCACTCTTTTTTCGCATCTAAGCGTACCCCAGTTGGGTGCAGGACGTAGAAACTCTCCGGCAATAAGTTTCCCTCCAACTGATATATCACATAATCCCAGCTCAGAGGTATCGCTGAGCAGCGTAGAATAGGGGCGTTGACCAAGCCGCGAAACACATATGAAACGTTTCCGGCAAACCAAACGCGCGATATGCGCCTATTTAAGTTGGAGGCAACTATGGGTCTGCTCGATTCGCTTAAGTCCACCTTCACCTCGACCGGCGAGGCGTCCGTTCCGCCCGCAGCAAGCTTCGCCACCCGCGAAGGCGTCATCTATGCCCCCGTCAACGGCGTGCTCGTCAACCTGGACGAGGTTCCCGACGAGACGATCGCCTCGGGCATGCTTGGCCAAGGCTATGGCATCGAGCCCATTACCGGCACCATCTATGCGCCCGCCAACGGCCGCATCGGCGCCACCACTGTCACCAACCACTCCATTGGCATGATCACCGAGGACGGTCTTCGCGTGTTCATCCATGTCGGCCTGGGCACCGTGGAAATGAACGGCAAGGGTTTTGCCCGCTTTGTCGAGATGGGCGATGTGGTCAAGGCAGGCCAGCCGCTCATCAGCTTCGACCGCGAGGCCATTAAGGCCGCTGGTCACGAGGACATCGTGACCGTCATCGTCTCCGAGCTCGATCGTCTTAAGAGCATCGACCATGTCGGCGAGTCCGGAACGCTTATCGGCGGCAACCCGCTCGTCAAGCTTGGCGACCCGCTGCTGGTAGCCAAGACCAAGTAGCCAGGCCCCGCGCCACACAGCCAAAAGGCACCTCGTCGAGCGCCCGCGACCATCTGGCCGCGGGCGCTTTTCGTTTGAAAAACCATCCCGCCAATGCCTTATCTGTATAGCCCAAATGAGCCGAGCTGCTAGAATATCGAACTGTATGGATAACTATCATTCAACCGTTATGGGAGGATACGTGAACCGCACCAAAATCGCGCAGCTCTATGCCGATGCCGAGTCGCTCGGCGGCCAGACCGTCACCGTCGCCGGCTGGGTCAAGTCCGTCCGCGACATGAAGAACTTTGGCTTTGTTACGCTCAACGACGGCAGCTGCTTCCGCGACGTGCAGGTCGTCATGAACCGCGAGGCACTCGACAACTACGACGAGATCGCCCATCAAAACGTCTCGGCCGCACTCATTTGCACCGGCACCGTCAAGCTGACCCCCGATGCGCCCCAGCCTTTCGAGCTTTCTGCCACCTCCATCGAGGTCGAGGGCGTCAGCGCCCCGGATTACCCGCTGCAGAAGAAGCGCGCAACCGTCGAGTTCCTGCGCACCCAGCAGCACCTGCGCCCGCGCACCAACCTGTTCCGCGCCGTGTTCCGCATCCGCTCTGTCGCGGCTGCCGCCATCCACCGCTTCTTCCAGGAGCAGGGCTTTGTCTACGTCAACACCCCCATCATCACCACGAGTGACTGCGAGGGCGCCGGCGAGATGTTCCGCGTGACCACGCTCGACCCCAAAAATCCGCCCCTCACCGAGTCCGGCGAGGTCGACTGGAGCCAGGACTTCTTTGGCAAGCATGCAAGCCTCACCGTGTCCGGCCAGCTCAATGCCGAGAACTTTGCCATGGCCTTTGGCGACGTGTACACCTTTGGCCCCACCTTCCGTGCCGAGAACTCCAACACCACGCGCCACGCCGCCGAGTTTTGGATGATCGAGCCCGAGATGGCCTTTGCCGACCTGAACGACTACATGGATAACGCCGAGGCCATGCTCAAGTACGTCCTCAAGGACGTTATGGCAACCTGCCCCGACGAGCTCAATATGCTCAACAAGTTTGTGGACAAGGGTCTGCTCGAGCGCCTGGACCATGTCGCCAACTCCGACTTTGCCCGCGTTACCTACACCGAGGCCGTCGAGATCCTGGAGCAGGCAGTCGCTGCTGGCCACCAGTTTGATTACCCCGTCAGCTGGGGCATCGACCTGCAGACCGAGCACGAGCGCTTCCTGACCGAGGAGCACTTTAAGCGCCCGACTTTTGTGACCGACTACCCGGCCGAGATCAAGGCGTTCTACATGCGCATGAACGAGGACGGCAAGACCGTCGCCGCCGCCGACTGCCTGGTGCCCGGTATCGGCGAGATTATCGGCGGCTCCCAGCGCGAGGAGCGCCTGGATCTGCTCGAGGCCCGCATCAAGGACCTGGGCATGAATCCCGAGCAGTACAAGTACTACCTTGACCTGCGCCGCTACGGTTCCTGCAAGCACGCCGGCTACGGTCTGGGCTTCGAGCGCTTGGTCATGTATCTGACCGGCGTGGGCAACATCCGCGACGTCCTGCCGCACCCACGCACCGTGGGCAACGCCGACTTCTAATCGTCGGACGCTAGCTCGCGTCGCCACACGCCAACGCTCATCGCACAAGCGCCTCTCGACATCGGTCGAGAGACGCTTTTTTTCAACAGCATCCGTCAAGCTTTTGGCAAGTTTTTGGTCAGTTGAGCAGGGCTGTTGAAAACTCGACCCGCCGTTTGCCGACGACTACCGACCGCCCAGAGCGCCCTGCGCCCCTGGGAAAGCCCCACGTCCTAGGCTCCATACCGTCGCCACCCAAAACGGAAAGGACGTGGGCACCATGACCGAAGCCGCTGTTGAAACCTACGACACCACGACTAGAGGCGCCGCCTCGATGGCAGCCTATCGCGCCGTTCGCATCCTGCAGCTCTTGAGCGAAAACACCGGCGAGGACAAGGCCATGCTTTCCGATGAGTTGATCCGGCGCCTCGCCCATCCCGACGACCCCGCCCGCATGCCCATCTCGGCGGCGCGGCGCAGCATCTACACCGCCATCTCCGCGCTTCGCCATGCCGGATACGAAATTGAGTACAAACGCGGCGTGGGCTACAAACTTCTTACCCGCCCGCTCACCGATGAAGAGATCATCCGGCTCCACGGTATGGTCATGCGCAACCGCTCCACGCCTATCGCTATCCGCAAGAGCATGGCGCAGCACTTAGTTGCCATGGCGAGCGCCGACGTTCGCGGCTACCTCGATACACCCGAACCCGCTCCAAGCGCAGGCAGCAAGGCTACCAAGGCAACACGCACGCCCATCAAGCGCATCGACACGTGCGAGCTCGTCGAGCAGGCCATCGACCACGGAACCACGGTGAGTTTTGATATTTCGAGCGTCACGACACGTGGCGAAACCGAAGCAGCACGGATGACACTCCGTCCCTTTGCCATCAGACAGCGCGATGGCATCTCGTATCTGCTGGGAACGGTCTACGACGCCCGAGGCGCCGATGACACGTTGCGTACTGTAGAGATTGGCCGAATGAGAAACGTCAGCACGCGCCTGCTCGACGGCAAGAAGCTCTTCGCCGCCTTGGACGAGGACGACGCCTCCTCCGCCGCATAAGACCCTCCGCCGCCCATTCGACTACCCGTACCGCCCATCCGATTCTGTATTAAAAAACCCGCCAGGCTGTTGTAAAAATGGACATCAGCGCTACTATAGTTCCACTTGCACTTTGTCCCAGTGCAGTGTTTCCAGCCATTTTTATACTGGGGGTAATGATATGAAGGACATCACCATCAGCCGCAGGAGCCTTCTGGTCTCCGCCGGCCTGCTCGCGCTCGCCCCGCTCGCCGGATGCGGCGGCAACTCTGGTTCCGGCTCTGCTGCCGCCGGTTCCGACTACACCATCGGCGTTCTGCAGCTCACCGAGCACTCCGCACTCGATGCCGCCAACGACGGCTTTGTCAAGGCCATCAAGGAGAGCGGCCTTAAGGTCAAGATCGACCAGAAGAACGCCCAGAACGACCAGTCCACGTGTAAGTCCATTGCCGACAAGTTTGTGGGCGACAACGTCAACCTGATTTATGCCATCGCAACGCCCGCCGCGCAGGCTGCCGCCGGCGCCACGGCCGATATCCCCATCGTGGGCTGCGCCATCACCGACTACGCCGCCTCCGGCCTGGTCCAGGACAACGACAAGCCCGGCACCAACGTCACGGGCGCTTCCGACCTCACCCCGGTCGCCGAGCAGCTCGAGATGATGCAGAAGGTCCTGCCCGACGTTAAAAAGGTCGGCCTGCTCTACTGCACCGCCGAGTCCAACTCCGACGTCCAGATCAAGGCCGCCAAGAAGGAGCTCGACAAGCTGGGCCTCGAGTACACTGACTTCACCGTCTCGAGCTCCAACGAGATTCAGTCCGTCGTCGAGTCTGCCGTGGGCAAGGTCGACGCGCTGTACTCCCCCACCGACAACACCATCGCCGCGGGTGCCTCGCAGGTCGGCCAGATCTGCAAGGAAAACAAGCTTCCCTTCGTGACTGGCGAGGAGGGTATGTGCATGGCCGGCGGCCTGTTCACCCTCTCCATCAATTACGAGGACCTGGGCTACACCGCGGGCGAGATGGCCGTTAAGATCCTGAAGGGCGAGGCCAAGCCCGAAGACATGCCGATCAAGCACCTCTCGAGCAAGGACCTGGTCGTCGTCAAGAACGACGAAATGGCCGAGGCCCTGGGCATCGACCTTTCCGCCCTGGACGCGTAATGCCATACGCGGCATGCGTCTAGAGCCCGTGCTCGCGCTTTAGCCGCGTTATTCAATATCTGAGCCACAGGGGCGGGCGCTGTAGACCGGCGTCCGACCTGCTTGTTTCAGGTAAAACAAAACGTCTGTCCGTAACTCTTCTATGCATTGTTACCGCTATTATGGTGAATCACGTGTCCACCCTATCCTAGGAGGTATGAAGCATGCTCATTGCATTGCAGGGCGCCGTTTCGCAGGGCGTCCTCTGGGGCATTATGGTGCTTGGCGTGTTTATCACGTTCCGCCTGCTCGACATTCCCGATATGACCTGCGACGGCAGCTTTGCCCTCGGCGGCTGCGTCTGCGCTGTGCTCATCGTCAATAACAACGTCGACCCGCTGTTCGCCGTGCTGGCCGGTATGTGCGCCGGCGCCATCGCGGGCGCCGTCACGGGCATTTTGACCACCGTCTTTGAGATTCCTGCGATCCTCGCCGGAATCCTCACCCAGATCAGCCTGTGGTCCATCAACCTGCGCATCATGGGCAAGTCCAATACGCCCATTCTTGCCAAAGGCACCGTGTTCTCGGCCGTCAGCAATATGACCGGTCTGCCGCAGTCCACCGTTGCCATCATCTTGGGCATCCTGCTCGCCGTGGCTATCGTTGCCATCCTGTATTGGTTCTTTGGCACCGAGATCGGCTCGGCGCTGCGAGCCACCGGCAACAACGAGTACATGATCCGCGCTCTGGGCGTCAACACCAACTCCACCAAGATGATCGCCCTCGTGCTCTCCAACGCCCTCATCGGCCTTTCGGGCGCGCTCATCTGCCAGAGCCAAAAGTATGCCGACATTGGTATGGGCACCGGCGCCATCGTTATCGGTCTTGCCGCCATTGTTATCGGTGAGGTGCTCGGCCGTCTGCTGCCCGGCGGCCTCACGCAGTTTAGCGTTCGCCTGGCCTCTGCCGTCTTTGGCTCCGTGGTGTACTTCCTCATCCGCGCCATCGTGCTGCAGTTGGGCATGGACGCCAACGACATGAAGCTGCTCTCCGCCGTAATTGTCGCTGTGGCCCTGTGCGTGCCCGTGGTTTGGGAGCGCTATAAGCTCCGCAGCTCCTACACGAAGGGGGATGAGGCAGATGCTTAAGCTCTCGCACGTCAAGAAGACCTTTAACAAGGGCACCGTCACCGAGAAGCGCGCGCTCACCGGCGTCGACCTCACCCTGAATGACGGCGACTTTGTAACCGTGATCGGCGGCAACGGCGCCGGCAAGTCCACGCTGCTCAACATGATCGCCGGCGTGTACCCGCTCGATTCGGGCGTTATTGAGCTCGACGGCACCGACATCTCGCGCCTGACCGAGTCGCAGCGCGCCAAGTACCTGGGCCGCGTGTTTCAGGACCCCATGCGCGGTACCGCTGCCGACATGCAGATCGCCGAGAACCTGGCCCTCGCCAAGCGTCGCGGCCAGCGTCGCGGCCTTTCGTGGGGCGTCACCAAGGCCGAGAAAGATGAGTACGTCGAGCTGCTCAAGCGCCTGGACCTTGGTCTGGACACGCGTCTCAACGCCAAGGTCGGCCTGCTCTCGGGTGGCCAGCGCCAGGCACTCACCCTGCTGATGGCCACGCTCACCAGGCCGCGCCTGCTGCTGCTCGACGAGCACACCGCGGCCCTCGACCCCAAGACGGCCTCTAAGGTGCTTAACCTGACCGAGGAGATCGTCGACGAGAACCACCTGACCACGCTCATGGTCACGCACAACATGAACGACGCCATCCGTCTGGGCAACCGTCTGATCATGATGCACGAAGGCCACGTGATCTACGACGTGGCGGGCGATGAGAAGAAGTCGCTCACCGTAGCCGACCTGCTGCAGAAGTTCGAGGAGGTCTCGGGAGGCGAGCTCGCCAACGACCGCATGCTGCTGAGCTAAAACCTGCCAAAAAGGGACAGGTTTATTTTGGTAGGTTTTATCTGCGCAAACGTCAAAACCGCCGCAAAGGGACAGACGCCCTTGCGGCGGTTTTCGCATATTATGTCGATAATCCGATATTCAACCAGACATTCTAGCTAAGGACTAAGGAAACTGCCATGAAAAGACTCCCCCGCTTTGCGTTGGCCGCCGCGTTGTTTGCCGGCGCGCTCGCAGGCATCCCAAGCCTCGCTTTCGCGGGAAACCTGCCCGCCGCTATTGACGGCTCCGTGGCCGTCATGCACACCAACGATATCCACGGCAGCTACAAGTACAGCTACAACGCAAGCAAGGGCACCGGCACTGTGGGCTTTGACGGACTGGCGGTTCTCTATAGCGCCCAAAACAGCGCCCCCGATCTTTTGCTCGATGCGGGCGACACCTTCCACGGGCAGTCCTTCGCCACCATGAGCGAGGGCAAGAGCATCGCGGAGCTCATGGACACCTTCTATGTAGACGGCTACGACGCGACCACGCCGGGCAACCACGACTGGAGCTACGGCGCGGACAAGCTCCGCACCATGACCGGCTACAGCACCACCGGCACGCCCTTCGCCATGCTCTGCGCGAACGCGAAGTCTACGAGCGGCGTATGGAGCTCGAGCATCACGAAGACGCTCGATCGCACCTGGGAGGATAGCGAGGATCACTCCACATTCGACTACATAATCAAGGTCGGCGTCGTGGGTGCCATGGATGAGTCGCTGGAATCCTCGCTGCGCGCGGACCTGGTCGCGGGTACGTCGTTCTCGAGTGCCGCGAACGCCATCAATGCCGAGGCAGAGCAGCTGCGCAAGGAGGGCTGCGATGTTGTTGTGTGTATCGCGCACACGCTCGACGCCAAGACCTTTGCCACGCGACTCCGTGGCGTCGATGCCCTTATCGCAGGCCACGAGCACATCAACCTTAACGAGAAGGTGACGGGAGCCGGCGGCAAGACAATCCACGTTGTCGAGGCGGGCAGTGCCTTTGCCGAGGTGGGACTGCTTTCCATTCCGTACAAGTACGACACCAATGGCACCGAGACGACCGACGATGACACGGTCACGGTCCCTGCAGACGGCAGCGACGAGAAGCTCTACACCGCCAAGAACGTCAACGACCTTTTGGCAGACCCCGACAAGGGCTCCGACTACCAAAGCTGCCTTGAAGCCGTCCGCAACAAGATCAAGCCGCTCGACGAGGACTTTGAAAACGAATCGAACAAGGTGCTCGGCACATCCACCACCAACTATTTCTACGGCGAGGACGCCGCAGGCACGCATGGTTGGGAAATGGTGCGCACCACCGATTTCCGTCCCAGCAAGGAGGGCGACACCACCAAGGCCCAGACCATCGGCCACGTGATTTGCGGCTCTTATCTTGCCCTGACGGGCGCGGACCTCGCTATCGAAAACGCTGGCGGCATCCGCGGCGGCATCGCGGCGGGCAACGTGACCGCTGGCAACGTCATCGCCATCTCGCCCTACGGCAACACCGTGGAGACCTGGACCATGACCGGCGCGGACTTCCTCGCAGCGCTCGAGCACTCGCTACAAATCAGCGACGATTGCAACGACAGCTACGAGCTTCAGCAGGCTTATGTGGCCGGCCGGTCACACCGAGCAGGAGGCGCAAGACAAGTACAAGTGGCGCGATGACTCTGGCAGCGTTCTCTCCTTTGGCGGCATCAACGTGACGATTGATTGGACGCAGCCCGAAGGCAAGCGCATTGTGAGTGCCACACTCACCAAAGACGGCAGCACGCTCGACCCCGCCAAGACCTATACCGTCGCCACCAACAACTACATCATTACCAACACGACCGACTTTCCCACCTTTGCACACGCCACCAAGTACACCGAGTGGGGCACGTGCGAGGCGGCGCTGAGGGCGCTGATTGGGCAGAACGGCTGGGAGAGCAAGATGGCCGGGCTCGCCGGCACCATCAGCTTCGGCTCCGTAGCCGTGGACCCCACGCCCACACCGGCCCCGACGCCTAAGCCCTCGCCTAAGACGGACACGACGACCACGAAGGTCAGCACCAAGAAGACGAGCGGTAAGCTCGCCGCAACGGGAGACCGCACGCTGGCAGTAGTTGGCGCGTGCCTTATCGGCGGCATCATCGTCATCATCCTCGGCATTATCTGGAAGCGTCGACGCTAAGCTACACCGCCGGGCCTTGCAGCCCCGCCGCGTAAACCTTATATCGAGCACAGAAGCCCGTCCGAATTTGATCGGACGGGCTTCTTGGTGGGTATCATGGTTGGACGATCATTAGGAGGTTTTCCCTACATGGAATTGTTTGAGCCGATTCTTCATTTCTTTGAGCAACGGTGGGTCCACAACATCATCTGGGCCGTCATCTTGGCGATAGGCACCGCCGTCGCCGCCAAGGTCGTATCCAAGACCCTGAACCATCTGCTTAACCGAGACGATAACCCGCTTCCGGCATCAAGTATCTTCATCAACATCGCGCGCGCCGTCATCTGGATGATTGGCGGCAGCTTTATCCTCGACAACTGCTTTGGCATTAACGCAAACGCGCTCGTCGCCGCTCTTGGCGTCGGCGGCATCGCCATCTCGCTCGGCTTTCAGGACACGCTGTCAAACCTTATCGGCGGCATGCAAGTGACCTTTATGGGCATCATCAAACCCGGCGACAATATCGAGGTCGGCGGCGTATCCGGCGTGGTCCAAGACATCACTTGGCGTCATACAACGATTGAGGATGCCTGTGGACAGACCATCATTGTGCCCAACTCCAACATCTCCAAGAACACGCTCGTGCATTTGATGCCCTTTGGACGCGTGGCCGTGCCCGTTGCCGTAAAGGACACGTCTAAGTGGGCTTCCCTTGACGTGCTGGCAGACGAGCTCACGAGCGCAACCAAAACGGCCGTCTCGCCCATCTCGGGCTTTGACAAAGAGCCCTACGTGCTCTTTAGCGAAATCGGCGACTTTGGCATCAAAGGAAAGATCATCTTTATCGTCAGCGACGACAGCACCACTTTCACCGCTGCCGACGCCTGCATCCGCGCCATCGCCCCCATCATCGCCTAAACCACCACAAAGGGGTCAGGCATCTTTGTAGTGGTTTTCATTCGTGGTACCATGGTTCATATAGTTGTTTAAACGACTAAGGGAGCAACATTATGGAAGAGGCCTATCGTCAAGCACGCAAGCGCGGCGAGCAAGGACGTCGACGCGCCATTAGCCAAAGCGAGCATCCATACCTTACGGACCTCGATAGCTTGGTTGCTCAGCTCCCCTTAGGTCAGCGAGAGAATGTCGGCCTGCGGGATATTCCGCTCGAAATGGTCGTCGGCACGGTCACCAAGGGCCGTCAGTCCGCCTTTTCGTGTAACTTTATGCCTCTGCTGCCGTTTAACACCGAGTTCGCCCGCAAGTGGTCCAACCTCTACGACATCCAGGTAACCGAGGGCTATCGCGACCCCATCATCGTCACCGAGTTCATGCATCGGTTCTATGTCCAGGAAGGCAACAAACGCGTCAGTGTCCTCAAATTCCTGGACGCCCCGACGGTTTCGGCCAAGGTCACCCGTCTCTACCCCGGCACATGGGATTCCGTCGAAAGCCGCCTGTACGGTGAATTCTGCGCGTTTTGGCGCGTCTGCCCCCTATACGAGATCGAGTTCTCGCGTGAGGGAAGCTACGAGACGCTCGCCAAGATGCTCGGTCAGAACCTTATCGAAAAATGGCCGCAGAAAAAGGTCGACTACCTGCGCCACACCTTCCTGCTCTTTAAGCGCGCCTACCTTCGCGCAGGCGGCGACCACCTGGACATTACGCCTGCCGACGCCATGCTCGTGTACCTCAATGTGTACAACCAGGACCGCCTGCTGGATACGCCGACGGATATCGTCGTAAACCGCCTGTGCAAGATTTGGCGCGAGCTGGTCATTGCCGGCAAAAATGACGAGGACAAAGTCGATCTTGTCGAAGCACCGAGCGTCGACGAGGAGGAGACGCCCGCCAAGTCCACCTCCGGCGTGCTCAACTTCTTTATGGGCAAGACCGTCTACTCGACGGCCAACCCCCTGCGCATCGCCTTTATCCATGAGTTCCCCTGTGCGACGTCGAGCTGGGACAGCCTGCACGACCAAGGGCGTCAGTATCTCGATGAGCACTTTGGCGGTATCGTGCGCACCGAGGCGTTCGAGGACTGTCACGATCCGGATGTGTTCTACGCCGCCGTGGAAACGGCTGTCAAACATGGAGCAAACGTCATCTTCTCGACCTCGCACCGCCTGATGGAATACACGCTCAGGGCTGCCGTTGAGTATCCCCGGGTTCGGTTCCTCAACTGCTCTATCGGCCTTCCCCATCAAAGCGTACGCTCGTACTTTGGCAAGATGTACGAGGCCAAGTTTCTCCTGGGCGCCCTTGCCGCCAGCATGGCGGACAACCACCGCATCGGTTACCACGCGTCGGTCTTCGCCTCGGGCGCACTCAGCGAGATCAACGCCTTTGCGATTGGCGCCTCGCTGCTCGACCCCCGTGCGCAAATCATCCTGACCTGGGGCGATGTGCCCGCCGGAGGCCTTGCCGAGGCCATGTGCCGCGAAGGCGTGAGCGTCATGACCGGCGCCGATATGTCAAAGTCGCTGGAAGATCCCACCGCCTACGGGCTTCACCGCTTGGTCGACGGCAAAGTCACCGGCATCGCCATGTCCGTATGGAACTGGGGCCGTTACTACGAGCTCATCGTTCGCAGCCTTCTGCACGGCACGTGGGACGAGACCAGCGACGACAACCAAGTGCGCGCCGTCAACTACTGGTACGGCATGAGCTCCGGCGTTATCGACATCCGTTACGCTCCGGGCCTTCCCTACCAGACGCGCAAACTCGTGCAGTTGCTCCGCAACGGCATTGTTGAGGGATCCATCAACCCCTTTGGCGGCGAGCTCCACAGCCAGAACGGCGCGGTACAGATCGAAGGCTTCCCTCCGCTGCCGAGCACGCAAATTGTCGAGATGAATTGGCTGGCGGACAACGTGGTAGGCACCATTCCGCAGCTCGACGATGAGCCGAAAGTCCCTGCCCTATGAAAATCCTTGCCATAGCCGATACCGAAGAACGATGCCTTTGGGAGTGCTTTCGCAAGGAACGCTTTGAGGGAGTCGACCTGATTTTGTCCGCCGGCGATCTGGACCCGGACTATCTTGAGTTTTTGGTTACGGTCATCAACAAACCGCTCATCTACGTGCGCGGCAATCACGATGACCGCTACGCACGTCATGCACCGGGCGGATGTATCTGCGTGGAAGACAGCGTATACACGTACCGAGGGATTCGCATTGCGGGCCTTGGCGGGTCCATGCGTTATCGCGACGGCGCCAACATGTACACCGAACGCGAGATGTCCAAACGCATGCGTAATTTGTCGCGTAAGGTTAGAATGGTCGGCGGGTGCGACATTCTGCTTACCCATGCGCCCGCCGCCGGTATGGGTGATCTGGACGATCTGCCGCATCGAGGATTCGAGTGCTTTAACACAGCACTCGAATCCTGGAATCCCGACTACATGGTGCACGGGCATGTGCACCAAAGCTACGGTTGCGATTTTCAGCGCGAGCGTCAGCATGTGTGTGGAACGACGATCATCAACGCCTGCGGCTATACGCAGTTTGAGCTCGACCAGACGCACTACCCCATCCGCGGCTGGCAAGCAGCCTGGCTCAACTCACAAACCATGCGCCGCGAGCTCAAACGCCACGAAGCCATAGAGTCCTCAACCGCCAGAACACCCTGGTAACCACCACAAAGGGGACACCGTCCCCTTTGTGGTGGTTTTGACGCGATAGCAAGAAACCCGGTCCTGCACAAGGCAGAACCGGGTTTCTTTAGCAATGCTTGCTTTGATCAGGCAGTAACTAGCAGTTACTCAGCCAGGAAGTCACGCTGGACAGCGGGATCGACCTTGACGCCAGGGCCCATGGTGGAAGACACGGAGATGGACTTGACGTACTTGCCCTTAGCAGAAGAGGGCTTGACGCGCAGAATCTCGGTGTACAGGGCAGCGTAGTTCTCAACGAGCTGCTGCTCAGAGAAGGACTTCTTGCCCAGGGGCACGTGGCAGATGCCATAGCGGTCAGCGCGGTACTCAACGCGGCCAGCCTTGAGCTCGGAGACCATCTTGGCGACGTCCATGGTCACGGTGCCAAGCTTGGGGTTCGGCATGAGGCCACGGGGACCAAGGATCTTACCGATGCGGCCAACCTTGGCCATCATGTTCGGCGTAGCAATAGCGGCGTCGAAGTTGATCTCGCCCTTCTGAATCTGGGCGACGAGCTCGTCGGAACCGATGATGTCGGCGCCGGCAGCCTCGGCCTCGCGGGCCTTCTCGCCCTCGGCGAAGACGGCAACACGAACGGTCTTGCCGGTGCCGTGGGGCAGGGAGATGGAACCACGGATGTTCTGGTCAGCCTTACGAGTATCGATGCCCAGACGGAAGTGGGCCTCGACGGTCTCGTCGAACTTGGCGGTGTCGAGCTCCTTGATGAGCTTGGCAGCCTGAAGGGGGGTGTAGAGCGTGGCGCGGTCGATCTTCTCGGCAGCGGCGTTATAGCTCTTACCATGCTTAGCCATGTGCATTACCTCCTGTGGTTAAACGGGCGTGAGCCCTCCCACATCGTATCGTGTGCCCTATTGCACACATTTAACGGGCGCCCCGGTCGGAGCACCCGTCGTTACCATAAGAAATCGCTACTCAGCGATGGTGACGCCCATGGAACGGGCGGTACCGGCGATGATCTTCTTGGCGGCGTCAATGTCGTTGGCATTGAGGTCCGGCATCTTGATCTCGGCAATCTTGGTGAGCTGCTCATGGGAGAGCTGACCAACCTTGTCGGCCTGGGGCTTAGCGGAACCAGACTTGAGGTTCAGCTCCTTCTTGATGAGGTGAGCCGCCGGCGGGGTCTTGGTGATGAAGGAGAAGGACTTATCCTCGTAGACAGAGATCTCAACGGGGATGATGTCGCCCTTCTTGTCCTGCGTCTCGGCGTTAAAGGCCTGGCAGAACTGCATGATGTTCACGCCAGCAGCGCCCAGGGCGGGGCCGACGGGAGGAGCGGGGTTAGCTGCACCAGCAGGAATCTGGAGCTTAATGACGTTGGCAACCTTCTTCTCAGCCATGGTCATTCCTTTCGAATCACGAGTGTGAAGTACTTGCTATATCGTAAGCACGCACGTGTTAGAAGCACTCCTGAGATGAGCAGTCACAGAAGAAGCACGCTCGCGCGAACGGACGAAAACTTAAGCGATGACAGCGACCTGGTTAAAGTCGAGCTCAACCGGAGTCTCGCGGCCAAAGATCATCAGCGTGACCTTGAGCTTGCCAGCCTCGGTGTTAACCTCGGAGACCTTGCCATCAAAGTCGGTAAGCGGGCCATCGGTGACGCGGACGGACGTGCCGACCTGAATATCAACCGAGGTGCGCTTGGGCGAATCGCCCTTACCGGGACGACGAGTCATCTTATTGTACTCATCGCGGGAAAGCGGTGCGGGCTTACCGTTGCCGCCCAGGAAGCCGGTGACGCCGGGCGTGTTGCGAACACACGTCCAAGCATCGTCATCCATCTCCATGCGGACCAGGACATAACCCGGGAAAATCTTGGAATCCTTGGTCTCGCGCTTGCCACCCTCTTTAATCTCGGTGACGCGCTCCATAGGAATCTCGATATCAAAGATACGGTCCTGCATGCCCATGGTCTCGATACGATGCTCGAGATCGGACTTTACGCGGTTCTCGTATCCGGAGTAAGTGTGAACGACGTACCAACGCTTAGACATGGTTTAGCCCCTCAATCCAGAGAACAGAGCAAGAGCCTCGCCAAAGCCAGCATCGAGCAGAGCGATGACGACGCCGACGACGACCAGAGAAGCGCAGACGACGACCGAGTAGTTCACGAGCTCCTTCTTATCGGGCCACGTGACACGCTTCATCTCGGACTTGACCGAAGCGAAATACTTCTTGGTGCGGGCGAAGAAACCAGGCTTCTCGTTCTTCTTGGACTTCGCAGCCTTCTCGTTCTTCTTGGCAACGGCCTTCTTGGCCTCAACCTTGGAGTTGGCGGCAGCGCTGTTGGCAGGTGCCGGCTGCTGAGCCTTCTTCTTGTTCTTCTTGTTGGCCATTTGGGTTACCTCCGCGCAATGCGCTTATACATGAGTAAACCGTAAGCCCCCAAGTGGGAGCTTACGGATTAATGACTGGCACGCCAGGAAGGACTCGAACCCTCAACACTCGGTTTTGGAGACCGATGCTCTACCAATTGAACTACTGGCGTATGTGACTAAAGACTAGCGAGTCTCTTTGTGCAGCGTGTGGTGACGGCACCAGGGGCAATACTTCTTGATCTCCATACGATCAGGCATGGTCGACTTGTTCTTGGTGGTCGTATAGTTGCGGCGCTTGCACTCAGTGCACGCAAGAGTAACTAGAGTACGCATGTATCCTGAACCTTTCATTTCCGCCCCGTACGGGCACGAGTTGTTACTTTATCAGCTCCACGTAAGTGCTGTCAATGAAAACCTCGAGTCAATTGGTTCTCGGTGGATCCATTCATATTTGGAACACATCAATGAAGCCATCGAGAGCTAATCGACGGTGCATCCAGGACCATTATCGATCCTCTCGACACCAGCAACGGCTCAATATCCATTGCAGAAAAGAACCCGGCACCCATATAAGTGCCGGGTTCTCTAAGTCAGCTATATCAAAGAGCTAATTTACTCAATGATCGTGGAGACGATGCCCGAACCGACGGTGTGGCCGCCCTCGCGGATAGCGAAGCGCAGGCCCTCCTCCATGGCGATCGGGTGGATGAGGTCGCCCTCGATGGTGATGTGGTCACCAGGCATAGCCATCTCGGTGCCCTCGGGGAGCTTGACCGTACCGGTAACGTCGGTGGTACGGAAGTAGAACTGAGGACGATAACCATCGAAGAACGGGGTGTGACGGCCGCCCTCCTCCTTGGTCAGAACGTAAATCTCGCCGGTGAACTTGGTGTGCGGGGTAACCGAACCGGGCTTGCAGAGAACCTGGCCGCGCTCGATGTCCTCACGCTTGATGCCGCGGAGCAGCAGACCGACGTTGTCGCCAGCCTCGCAGAAGTCCATGGACTTACGGAACATCTCGATACCGGTAACGACGGTGTTCTGGGTATCCTTGATGCCGACGATCTCGACGGGCTCGTTGAGCTTGAGCTCACCGCGCTCGACACGGCCGGTAGCAACGGTACCACGGCCGGAGATGGTCATAACGTCCTCAACGGCCATCAGGAACGGGAGGTCGTTGTTACGAGCAGGCGTCGGGATGTACTCGTCGACAGCCTTCATGAGCTCGCGGATGGCGTCCATCCACTTGGCGTCGCCCTCGAGAGCGCCCAGAGCGGAACCACGGATGACGGGGATGTCGTCGCCGGGGAAATCGTACTCGGAGAGGAGCTCACGGGTCTCCATCTCGACGAGGTCGATGAGCTCGTCATCGTCGACCATGTCGCACTTGTTCAGGAAGACGACGATGTAGGGAACGCCGACCTGACGGGCGAGCAGGATGTGCTCGCGGGTCTGAGCCATGGGGCCGTCGGTAGCGGCGATGACCAGGATAGCGCCGTCCATCTGAGCAGCACCAGAGATCATGTTCTTGACGTAGTCAGCGTGGCCCGGGCAGTCAACGTGAGCGTAGTGACGGGCAGCGGTCTCGTACTCAACGTGGGAGACGGAGATCGTAATGCCGCGCTCGCGCTCCTCGGGAGCCTTGTCGATGTTCTCGAACGCAGTGAAGTCAGCCTTGCAGCCCTCGGTCTCGGAGAGAACCTTGGTGATGGCAGCGGTCAGCGTGGTCTTGCCGTGGTCGACGTGACCAATGGTGCCGATGTTAACATGCGGCTTAGTGCGCTCAAACTTCTCTTTGGCCATAAAGCCCTCCTCTAAACAGGTCGTCCCCGGACGGGACTTTGCCTTTATACCATAGTGGCCTCTCAACATACTATTGAGAAGCCACCGTGTTACCTATGGTAGCGGTGACTGGATTCGAACCAGTGACGCCACGGGTATGAACCGTGTGCTCTAACCAACTGAGCTACACCGCCGGATGGAGCCTGCAACCAGACTTGAACTGGTGACCTCTTCGTTACCAACGAAGTGCTCTACCGACTGAGCTATACAGGCACTTGACGGGTGGGAGCTATAGGATTCGAACCTATGTAGGCAGAGCCAACGGGTTTACAGCCCGTCCCCATTAACCACTCGGGCAAACTCCCAATCGTTCAAGTATCCGCAGGTCCTTTGGTCTTTTGGACCGCCGCCCCCGCGAACGAAAAAGATAATACGATGCAACCTTGGGGGCTGTCAACGAAAACCTCTAGATACACGGCCCCGGGCGTATCTATATATCTTTGACCTGCGGTTTTACTGAGTTTGGATATGAAGGACGATGGATTTGGCTACGCTGGTGACATTTCCCGAGGGAACACTTTGTCACGGTGGAGTACATCTGCAGCATCGACCTTCGATACCGACCCTCTTGCACTATTACATAGGTCACGATCGTGCTTCCACGGCACGTTCAAGCGTGGATAATCTCCCGCTTTTAGCGCGGCTCTAAGCCCAAAGCGGAGATTATCCACGCTCATTCTCCAGACGGGAGAACTATAGAGCCGCTACTGCTCGGGCCAGACCAAAGTAGACCCATAGAGCGGCTCCCCCTTGGTGCAGGGGTAGCGACTCAAGTAACACGACGATAGCAAGTCGAAGAAATAGGTCATGGCGTATTTCGAATAAACGCCGAGTCGGTCAATTCCGTTTCCCGCATTACCAAGACGATATACACGGTCAAAAGACCTCGATTTGTCATCGTTGCTAAACGCAGTAATTAGAATCTTCCTGCCCGAACGGCAATCAAGATACTCACGCGCCTGGGACGCAAATAGCCCGGAGACCGATACGAGAATTATCAATGACTGCGAAGCGTCTCCCATGTTTTTCAATTCCGCGACGTTAGCCCCAGCAACTATGCGAACTATCTTGCCCGCATAAAACATTTCCTGCTGAAATCGTACGAGATTGACGCTCACATTATTGGTGCACCAGATTTCAACGTTTTTATGGCCATCAATTTCGTCGGCAAGGTGCTTAATAGCGATATCGGACACGCCGCTTTCAACCTCAGCGAACATCTCGATCATGCGAACGTCGAGCTCTGCCCTGTACTCCTCGTAGCCAAATTCCTCCTCTCGATGGCTTAAGTCGCTTGGAAAGACTGATTGAGTAAATGATTCTTTCAAATCGCTAAGAGACTGGTAGCCCAATCGATTACAGAAACGACGAACAGCGGAACGGGTCACGAATGCATCGCGGGTTATTGTGGCAACATTGATTTCGCTCGAATGCCTAATGTGAGCGATGAGATATCGAGCGATGGCGGCATCGTTTGACCCAAACTCGCTGTTGATGATGGAGCTAATGCGATTGAGCACATCGAAGTCATTGATATTCACGTGATCCCTCTTTCCGCTCTCCTCGAAATCATAGTTCATTTATTGAATCAAACAGCTTTGGTCGTTCTCCTATGATTCAAATCAGTTGACGTCATCTTAATCGTAATTCCGCCACACGTATCCACCGTGTTGAATGATGGAAAGGGGATTCATGGGCAACGTGAACAACATCCCGTTTCTCTGGGGTTCCGCCACGGCGTCTTATCAGTGCGAGGGTGCCTGGAACGAAGACGGCAAAGGCCTTGGCGAGTGGGATTTCTTTAACCACACAAGCAATAAGAACATCAACCATGTTGACGGTGATGTATCTTGCGACTTCTACCATCGCTATGAAGAAGATATCCGCATGATGAAAGAAGGCGGACAAAACACCTATCGCTTCTCTCTTTCATGGAGTCGAATCATCCCCACGGGTATCGGTGAAGTGAATGAAAAGGGTATCGATTTTTATAATCGGGTCATTGATTGCTGCCTCGAAAATGGCATAGAGCCCAACGTTACGCTGTTCCATTACGATCTGCCATTCACGCTTGCTTGCAAAGGCGGATGGCTGAACAACGATATGGCAGAGTGGTTCTGCAAATACGCCAAGATTTGCTTTGAGCGCTTTGGAGACCGCGTCAAAATCTGGGCTACCGTTAACGAGCCGCATTTCTACAGCTACTGCGTAAACATGTTGGGCAACTATCCCCCCAATCGATCGCTCGACGTTCAGTCGTACATGCAGTTTCAGTACAACCTGATGCGCGCAAGCGCACTCGCAGTCCGAGCATATCGTCAAATGGGCTACGACGGCATCATCGGCGCCGTCCACGATGGCGGCGTTGTCGAACTCGACCCGGCAACCGAGCACCCCGATGACGTATTTCGATACGCAGACTTTTTCGCCAATCGCATGATTCTGGCACCAGCACTTCAGGGTCAACTGCCGCCAGAAATGGACGAAATCCTTGAAAAACTTGGCGTCTCGCTCTATCGATCCCCAAATGACGTAGAAGAATTCAGAGACGGTAAAGTCGATTTTATTGGACTCAACGTGTATTGCCGAGAGTATGTAACCGACTGGCACGGTGGAGAGCTTGCCGTTTCGGCGAACAATAAGGGCGGTTCGAGCAAAAAGGTCGAAGGAAAATGCATTGCGCCCTTGTTTGAAAGCGCCCGCGACAGCAATGTTCCCCGCAATAAATGGGGCCGCGAAATACTCCCAAGTTGCATGTATTCAACCATCATGGATGTCCACGAGCGCTATGACGCGCCCCGCATCTTTATTACGGAAAACGGACATGGCGCCTATGAGCAACCAGACGCAGACGGAATGATCCACGATGATGACCGCATCGAGCTTCTGGGCCAGTTCATCGAGCACATGATGAGGGCTAAGCGCGACGGCGCGCGCGTTGAGGGCTACTACCTCTGGTCGACGATGGATCTGTATAGCTGGATCAACGGCTACGAAAAACGATACGGACTTGTCCATATCGACTTCGAGAACAATCTGGAGCGCACCCCCAAAAAGAGCTGGTATTGGTACCGAGACCTTATCTCGAAGTATCAGGAGCAAGAAGGTTAGGAGAAAGAGATGAAATATCAGGCAATATCCGAAACAGTCCTAAAGGCTGTTGGCGGCAAAGAGAACATTACATCGGTAACTCATTGTGCGACGCGCCTTCGCATCGACGCACGAGACACCTCGATCATCGATCTCCAGCTCGCCAAATCGGCTGACCAGGTGCTCGGGGCAGTAGTCAGCGGTGGCCAGCTTCAGGTGATCATCGGCCCCAACGTCACCGAGGCCTACAACGACTTCCTCGACTTCGCGGGAATCGAAGTCGGCGGTGGCACGGTTGCCGACGATGCCCAAACCGCCAAAGACCTTGCAGAAGGCATTAAAAGCGGTAACACCGCCATGGGCTTGATTGAGAAATTCGGGAACGTCTCTGCACAGGTATTCATGCCCATCGTCCCGGCGCTCATCGTTGGCGGACTCATTCTTTCGATCAAGAATCTCCTGGTCAATTATTGTGGATTGAGCACCGATAGCGGAACCGCCCAGGTTCTGCTGGCGATCTTCAGCGCCTCATTTAGCTTCCTGCCCGTTTACCTCGGCTATCAGCTCGCCGCCGTCATGAAGATGCAGCCTATCATGGGCGCACTGCTGGGCGCAATCATGATTAGCTCGTCTATTAGCGGTGCTGAGGGTCTCGACTTTCTTGGCATCCCCATCCCGACGAATGACTACTCGAGCACGGTGGTGCCAATCGTACTGGGCGTTGTGTTCATGTACTTTGTTGATCGCGGTCTTCAGAAAATCATCCCCGACATTACCAAACTGTTCTTGAAGCCGCTGCTCACCATGTTCATCGTCGTGCCTGTTGAGCTGATTATCCTCGGCCCCGCCGGCAGCATGATGGGCTACGCGCTGAGTGATGCCGCCACGTGGCTCATGGATAACGTGGCATTTATCGCTACTCCAATCCTTGCAGCCCTTAACCCCTATTTTGTCATGCTCGGTCTTGATAAGGCCTACATCGCGATCGAAGTTACGAGCTTGGCGCAGCTCGGCTGGGCGCCCATCATCTTTGGCTTCATCTCAAACCTCTGCATTGGCGGCACGAGTCTCGCCTTGGCAACTGCAATGAAAGGCAACAAGGAGAAGAGAGGTATGGTCACCACGGTTGCCGTCACCGAACTCTGTGGCGTAACTGAGCCCGCATTTTACGGCTGCCTCATCGAGCGTCCCCGCCTGCTTGTCGGCACAGCAATCGGCGCCCTCTGCGCGGGACTCCCTGCAGGCATCTTCGTCCTGAAGGAGTATGTTGCGGGAGCATGCCCCGGTCTTCTTTCTGCGCTGATCTTTATCGCTCCCGATGGATCCATGGGCAACTTCGTACTGGCGTGCGTTGTCGCCGTCATCGCCATCGTTGTCTCGTTCATCGCTGCACGCGTGATCATCAAGAAGAATCCCAACTATATTGAGTAGATGCCCGCTGCTTGCATTGGGGACATCCTCGGCAGACCATTAGCAAGAACCCAAGAAGTCCCTTAGGAGCTCGATTAATCCATTCGGATTCCTCAGGCACAAACGACCCCGATTCCACAATGAAATCGGGGTCGTTGTTTCTAAAGCCTTCGATAGACAATCGGTGTTTACCTTAGCTCCCTATCCAAGTTAATTATCCACGCTCGTTCTCCGGTCGGAAGATTTTCTTCTCTCGCGTGTCCAGAAATCCACGCTCGAGCAGAACATCCAGGTCCGCACCCGCCCTTGTCTCGATCTGTAACAGCAAGAGGCCTATTCCGCTTCTACATGTTACAGATCAAGATATTCCTAAAACACCCTAAGTTTCATCTCAATCTGTAACAGTTAGATGCCAAATATCGGTCTTGGTGTTACAGATTTAGACAAACTGGAGGACGAGACAAACCAAAAACGGGATGGGCGCTAACCCGATGGCGCACCACCTAAATAGAAACGGGCTCTGTCCCATATAGAGACAGAGCCCGAAACTCTCATGGAGCCAGTGACAGGAATCGAACCTGCAACCCACTGATTACAAATCAGTTGCGCTACCGTTGCGCCACACTGGCACACTTGGCGCTTTCGCGCGAAGCCTGTTTAGAATAATAGAATTGCGGACGGGGCGCAACAGGCCGCACGGCGTTATACAAATATGCAAAATCCAGCAACAGCGCGTACCAGGCCCGTTCATTTCTGTCAGTGCGCCCTCAATCTTAAAACCCTTCGCCAGAACGAATAGTTTTAATTACAATTGGCTATATAAAACTATTCGTTCTGGCGAAGGGTTTCTCGATGTTGACTACCAAGGAAGCAGCCGAGCTGCTCGGCATCACCCCGCGCAGGGTGCAGGAGCTCATTAAGAACGGCGCGCTGACCGCCCGCAAGGCTTCTGGCGTGTGGCTTATCGACAAAGACAGCGTAGACACGCGACTCCGCTCCGTGACCAAAACGGGGGGACGTCCCCGCCGCGGCCACGGTAAGAGCGAGATCGCGTTCACCCTCATGAACCGCACGTACGAAGTCGCTCAGCTGGTCTACAGCACATCGCGAAAAGACTTCACCCACATCGGCGCCGACGTCGATTACGCCCACGCCCCTATTGGGGTATTTGGCCCTAATAGCCCCGTATCGCTCGACTCTTTCCGCACTTGGTGGCGCGGCCGCGGTATCCCGCTCGCACGCATTGGGCTAGCCTCCCTGCTTGCAGAAGCCGCAGTTGATGTTCCCGATGAACTCGTACAGCGAAATCTAGGCCTCTCCTTATCCGACCAGTATTGGATTAGGCCCCAAGGCTCCGGTCTTGCGTGGAAAGATATCAACTTCTTCAATAACGCCTTTGATGACGTCTCGCTAACCATTGCACCCTTCGCCCCAGAGGGTAAAGCAGCCGCCGCAAAACCCGATAACACCTCGGACGGCAATCTTCAAAAGTACTGGACATGCGAGGACGGGCGTCGAATTCTGCATAAGGCAGGAGCGCACCTGAACCAGGAACCTTATAACGAGCTGGTGGCGACCACGCTCCACCGTCGCATCCTAAACACCTGCGATTATGTGCCTTACTCGCTCGAGGGCACGGGCACTTCCGCCCTGAGCATATGCGATGTCTTCTTAACTGATGAAGAAGAGTATGTCCCTGCGTTCTATGTAAACCAGTACGCGAACGCAGGTGAACGACTAACCGACTACGAGCGATACGTAGCAAACTGCGAGGAGCTCGGGGTGACAGGCGTCAAGGATGCCCTTGACCGCATGATCGTGTGCGACGACATCATTGCCAACTACGATCGTCATTGGCGCAACTTCGGCCTCGTGCGAAACGTAAACACGCAAGCTTGCAGACCTGCCCCCATCTTCGATTCGGGCTCATCGCTCTGGTGCAACATATCACTAGAGGAGCTTAGGGCGGGAGAGCACAGTTTTACCAGCGCACAATTTCATTCAAGCCCCGCCAAACAAATGTTGCTCGTCGAGGACATGGGCTGGTTTGACGGCGACAAACTCGAAGGCTTCGTTGACGAGGCAATCGAGATTCTTTCCAGAAACGACGCGCTCACGGCAAGGCTGCCATATCTAAAAGAGGCGCTAACGTGGCGCCTCGAAAGAATGATCGACATCGCTGAATGGAGTTAGCAAGGCAGCATTGCCCCGCCAACTTCCCTACCTCCCGCGCAGGGCCTTGAGCTTGGCCAGGGCATCGGGGCTCAGGCGACTGCCCAGAGTCATCTTGATCTGCGGAGCTTCCTCTGCCTCGTGAACGTCGTTATCGATCTGTTTAATCTCGTCTACCAGCATACGGCTCGAGATGCGCGTAACGCCCTTGCCCATGACGACGGCCTGGATCGTGCCGTCGCTCGATACCACGGAGCACGCGCGACCTTCCTCACGTGCCTCGATGCAGAGCTTCTGCACCACGGTATCGGCCGAAACACCCGTCGGCGAAAACTCAATGCGCACGCCGCGGGCCGGTAGGTTGGGGCGCTCGCTGGAGATATTGCCCGCGCCGTCAAACACGATTACGGCCTCGTAACGGCCCTGGGCAAAGGCGGCGACGTCGTTGATGAGGGCGGTGCGCGCCATATCGTGAACGTCGCTGGAATACGGATCGTCGGAATGGTCGTACACGAGCTTTTCGTAGCGCGGCGTGCAGTGGATCACGTTGTAACCGTCGACCACCAGCAGCTCGGGCTTGTTGGAGTGCACCGTCGAGACTGGGTCGGCGATAGCCTGCGCAAACGCATTGCCGCCCACGCCGTAGGTCGCGGCCGAAACAATCGGCTTGGCCGAGCCCTCGCCAAAGCGCTTGGCCTTGGACTTGGCACGGTTCTTTTTGGACATACGCTACTCCTCCCCCATGAGCTCGCCGGCGTTGCGGCGCAGCCACTCAAAGCAGAGGGCCGTAGTCGCCTGGGCAACGTTGAGACTCTCGGTCATGCCGCGCTGGGGAAGCTTGGTCAAAAAGTCGCATTTCTCGAGCACCAGGCGCGAGATGCCGTCGCCCTCGGAGCCCATGACGAGCGCCACGCGACCCTCGAAGGGAGCATCCCAGCAACTGTCTTCGGCGTGCTCGGAGGCACCGCCCACCCAAAAGCCAGCGGCCTTAAGATCGTCGAGCGCACGGGCGATGTTGGGCACCTGCGCGATAGGCAGATGCATGACGGCACCGGCTGAGGTCTTGTAGCTGCCCACGGTCACGCCGGCGGCACGCTTGTTGGCGATGACGACGCCCGCGGCGCCCACGACCTCGGCGGAGCGCACGATGGCGCCAAAGTTACCGTCGTCAGTCACATGGTCGAGTACGATGACGAGCGCCGGACCGTCGCCCGCGCGGTCGAGGATATCGGCGACATCGGCATAGGGGAAGTTGCCAACCTCGAGCGCAATGCCCTGGTGAGCGCCATGGCTCGACAGCGCATCGAGCTGCGCGCGCGGCACATACTTAATGCGGACGCCTGCAGCGTTGAGGTCGTCGACCAGGCGCGACAAGGCGGCATCACGCTCCCCGCCCTCAGCGATGAGCGCGCACTTGACGGGAAAGCCGGTACGCAGCGCCTCGGCGGCAGCACGGCGACCTTCGATAAACTCGCCCTTGGGAGCCTGAACGTTGTCGCGGTTGCGATCGCGCTGCGGACGCGCAGCCTGGGCTTGGGAGCGCTCGCGCTGGCCCCTGGGAGCGGCAGCGCGGTCATTGCGGCGAATCGGACGCGAGCCAGAAGCAGCCTGCTTGCCGCCACGAGGCGCACGTTTGCGATTGTCGGCCATAGGACGGCCTCCTTAAATAGATAACGAACAAGAATCGACCGTCCGAGCCACGGCACCTTGCCTTTCAATCGTCGGGCATGACCACCAGGTCTATGCCCTCCTCTTTTAAAGCAATCTGCCGCACCTCGAACGGTCGACAAATACTAGAGACTCTTAATACGGGTGCCGGCGGCAGTATCCTCAATGGTGAGGCCCAGGTCCTTGAGCTGGTCGCGGATGGCGTCGGCCAGATCCCAGTTCTTGGCGGCACGGGCCTCGGCGCGGGCCTCGAGAATCTTGGCAGCAGCCTCGTCCACGTCGTCGCCCGTATAGGCAACCAAACCGGCGGCAACACCCAGCAGACCCAGCGGCAGCTCCACCTTGGGCTCGGGAAGCTCGACGCCAAACGTATCGAGCAGCTCGGCCAGCGTATCGGCGGCAGCCAGGACTGCGGCCTTGTCGGCAGCATCGCCCGCCTGCTCCAGGTACTGGTTGCACTCGGTCACAAAGCCAAAGACAGCACCCATGGCACCGGCGGTGTTAAAGTCGTCGTCCATGCACTCCTTAAAGGTGGCACGGGTCTCGGCGGCCTTGGCGGCAAACGCCTCGGATGCTGCCTCATCGGCATCGGCCGTCGCATGGTTCGCGGCCCAGCGCAGGTTCTCGACCGTACCGGCGATACGCGTGAGCGAGTTCTCGGCACCCTCCAGGCGCTCCCAAGAAAAGTCGAGCGGCGAGCGATAGCTCGTCTGCAGCATCAGCAGGCGCAGGGCGGCGGCGGAGTGCTGCTCGAGGACCTCGGCCAGCGTAAAGAAGTTGCCGAGCGACTTGGACATCTTCTCGCCGTCTACCAGCAGCATGCCCGTGTGCATCCAGGTGTTGGAGAAGCCCTGGTGCCAGGCGCAGGTGGCCTGAGCGCACTCGTTCTCGTGATGCGGGAAGGCAAGGTCGGAGCCGCCGCCGTGGATGTCGATCGGGGTGCCCAGGTAGCGGTGCACCATGGCGGCGCACTCGGTGTGCCAACCGGGACGCCCCTCGCCCCAGGGGCTCGGCCAGCTGGGCTCGCCGGGCTTGGCGGCCTTCCACAGGGCAAAGTCGAGCGGGTCGTTCTTGTCCTCGTTCTCCTCAATGCGTGCGCCAACCATAAGGTCGTCGATGTTGCGGCCCGAGACCTGACCATAGTTGGGATCGCTGCGCACGGCAAAGTACACATCGCCGTTATCGGCTGCGTAAGCGTGGCCCTGCTCGATAAGCGTCTTGATCATGGCGATCATGGGGCCGATCTCCTTGGTGGCGCGGGGGCGCACATCGGGATCGAGCACGTTGGCGGCGCGCATGACGCCGATGAACTTGTCGGAGAACTCCGTCGCGACCTCGGCGGCCGTACGGCCCTGCTCGTTGGCGCGCTTGATGATCTTGTCGTCGACATCGGTGAGGTTCTGGGCGAACGTGACCTCGTAGCCGCTCGCGATGAGCCAGCGGCGAATCACGTCAAAGCTGATGAACGTGCGGGCGTTGCCGATGTGGATGTTGTCGTAGACCGTGGGGCCGCACACGTACATGCGGACCTTGCCGGACTCGATGGGCTGGAACTCTTCCTTTTTATGGGTAGCGCTGTTGTAGATACGCATTCGTTACTCCTTAACGGTTTTCTGTAGCAGGCAGACGGCCCAGGCGCCGATTCCCTCGCCCTGGCCTTCCCAACCGAGCTTTTCGGTCGTAGTGGCGGCGACGCCCACGTTTTCGACGTCAACGCCCAGGGCATGGGCAAGGTTGGCGCGCATGGCATCGCGGTGCGGGGTGATCTTAGGCTGCTGGCAGGCAATGGTGCAATCGGCATCGACAAACTCGAAGCCCAGCTCGCGCGCATAGTCCATCACGCGAGCGAGCAGCACCATCGAATCGGCACCCTCATAGGCGGGGTCGGTATCGGGGAATAGCTTGCCGATGTCTCCCCCGCGGCAGGCGCCCAGAATAGCGTCGGCCAAGGCGTGCGCGAGCACATCGGCATCCGAGTGGCCCAGCAGGCCGCGCTCGTAGGGAATGTCGACACCGCCGATGATACATCGACGCCCCTCCACCAGACGGTGAACGTCGTAGCCATGGCCAATGCGCAGGTTACTGAACATGGGGAAGGTCCTCTCCCTCGGCCATGCGGCCAAGCAGAATCGCGGTTACGGGACGCAGGTCCTCGGGCACCGTCACCTTAAGGTTATCGCGCGGGCTCTGGACGCAGCGGACGCGCCCACCCATGCGCTCGACCAGCGACGAATCATCGGTACCGATAAAGCCCTCGGCAATGGCTGCAGCGTGGGCGCGCTTCATAGCATCGACGCTAAAGATCTGCGGCGTCTGCGCTGCCCAGTAGAGCTCACGCGGCGGCGTCTCGACGATATTATCGCCGTCAACGATCTTGAGCGTGTCGATCGCGGGCTGACCGCACACGACACCGTCGAGGGCACGGTCGCTCACGAGCACGTCGATAGCGTGGTCGATGGCCTCGGTCGTAATGAGCGGACGAGCGCCGTCGTGGATGGCGACATATTCGAAACCCGCCGGAACCGCATGCACGCCGGCACGGGTGGAATCCTGACGGGTATCGCCGGCATCGGCAAAGCTGATGGGCGTGTCATAGTCAAACGGGTCGATGGCCAGGCGGCGCATCTCGGCACGGCGCTCGGCAGGGCAAACCACGACGATATGGCCGACCTTATCGCTACGATCGAACGCGCGGATGGACCAGCTCATGAGCGGACGGCCCGCCACATTAACGAGCTGCTTGCCGCCGGGATTTCCAAAGCGCTGGCCGCTGCCGCCGGCAACGACCACGGCGCATACGGGCGCCATTATGCGTTCCCCTGTTTGGTGCCCTTCATGCGGTACAGCGAGTCCGCAAGAATGGCAGGGTTGTTGACGCCAAAGTCGCCCAAGCGCTCCGGATCCTCGCTGATGTCGTCCATGAGCTCCTGCAGCGAGCCGTACTCGTCGACGATCTTCTCGGCCACGCCGTCGCGCACGACGGACACGCGCGAAAGCGTGCGCAGGCCCAGCGGCGTCATGACGGAGTCCTCGTCCAGGTCGTCGTAACCCAGAACTGCCGCCACGTGCTGCGGGTCGGACAGGTCCTTAGGCGTCATGCGGCTCAGCTCGGCGCGGATCTTCTCGGCGTTGGCCTCGGAGGAATCGCTTGCGTAGTCGCGGATCATCAAGTCGTATTCGGTATCCATGCTGGAGCCCGCGAGCTGCTCGAGCTGCATCTGCACGAGCTTGCCCTGGTTGCCCAGCTTGACAATGCAATCCTTAAGCTCGGTCTTTGCCTGCTGCATGATCTCGAAGCTCGAGAAAATACCGGTAATGTCGGCGAGCGTGACGTAGTCGTCGAGTTCGAGGGCCGTCAGGCGCAGCAGAGAGCGATCGAGCGACTGACGGGTAGTCTGGAGCGTGGCGACGAGCTGGTTGACCGAGCTCATGATGGTGGTGACGGGCTGGATCTCGTAGCTCTTGCCGTGGACGTACACGTTGACGACGGCACGACGAGCCGAAACCGAGATCACGATGGCGTCGGTGAGCACCGACATGCGAGCGGCAGTACGGTGACGCATGCCCGTCTCACTCGTGGCAAGCGAGGGATCGGGATTGAGGTGGAAGTTGGCGCGCAGGATCTGGGTGAGGTCGCCATCGATAACGATGGCGCCGTCCATCTTGGAAAGCTCGAACAGGCGGTTCGAGGTAAACGAAATGTTAAGCGGGAAGCCGTCGTTACCGGCAGCAAGCACGTTTTCGGTGTCGCCGACGCAGATAAGGGCACCCAGGTGACCGGCAATGATCATGTCGAGGGCGGTGCGGATCGGCTGGCCAGGTGCCGTCAGACGAATGGCCTGTTCCATACGCTTTTGCAGCTCGTTCTTATCCAAGGCATCGCTCCCATCGTATACGCTCCATAAACGTCAATAAGTTTCTCACGGTTTGCCCCTGTGACGCCCGCAAAATCCGATGCTTACAGAATGAGCGAACACAGCTGAGAGCCCCAATCCAAATGAGCTGCTTATGTGGTAGCATCGGGATTCGCATAAATGAGGGAGTAGTCGCGTGATCGGGTTCGCCTCCGATGACGCGGCAAGTCAACACACTGGCCGATGCGGCCTGGCTTGCCTTAATGAACGAGACTCGTGGCTGTGCGCGCAACGCGTACGCCACGGGTCTTTTTGTTACTCCCCCAAAAGGTACACGCGGGCCCGCCCGCAGAGAGGGAGCCAGACTATGGGACTCGCAGAGCTCGTGTTGCTCGCTATCGGCCTTTCTATGGACGCTTTTGCCGTATCCATCTGCAAGGGCCTTGGCATGAAAAGGATCAACCTTAAGGTCGCCGTGATACTCGGCCTGTTCTTTGGCGGTTTCCAGGCCGGCATGCCCGTAATTGGGTGGGCCCTTGGTAGCCAGTTCATGGGCATCATCAGCCCCATCGACCACTGGATCGCCTTTATCCTGCTCGCCTTTATCGGCGGCAAGATGCTGTGGGAAGCCTTTACTGAGGACGAGAACGAAGGCGACGGCAAGGATGCCGAAAAGATCGACCTGGGCGAATATCTAATCCTTGCCATCGCCACCTCGATTGACGCGCTTGCCGTGGGCATCTCGTTTGCCGCGCTCTCGGTCGATATCGTTCCCGCCGTGTCGCTCATTGGCATCACGACCTTTGTCTTCTCCGTTGCCGGCGTAGCGATCGGCCACACCTTTGGCGCGCGCTACGAAAAGCCCGCCACCATCGTGGGTGGCGTCGTGCTCGTCCTCATCGGGCTTAAGATCTTGCTTGAGCATCTGGGGATCCTCGCGATATAAAAAACGTCTCTCATAAGCCAACGTCAATGTAGGAGTCTCATGCAGAGTTTTGCATAATGCCTATTCGTGCAGACTTTTGCATGTCATACTGATATGCAAAAGTCTGCACGTTAGGAGATAGCCGTGGATACCCTTCCCATCACCACACCGCGCCAAGCTGGCATCTACGTGCGCCAGGCACGCGAGACTCAGGGTCTCACCCGTGCCGCCCTCGCCAAAAAGGCCGGTGTTTCGGAGCGCCTGCTCGCATCGCTCGAGCTAGGAGACGCCACCGGCATTCGACTCGACAAGCTGTTGACCGTCTTTAACGCACTCGGCATAGGTCTCTTTGCGCAAAGCGATAACGACTCCATCGCATCGCCCTCCGAACATCCGATGACGATAGCGGACCTCCCTATCGCGAACTCGAATGCCCTGCCAAAGCCAAGCGTAGGCAGACGACCCGCTCGACAAGGAACGCCAGCTTTCTATGGTGCCTTGCTGGCCCAAATCGCAGCCGAGCAAGGCCTTTCCGGCACTTCAGACCTCTCCTTTGGCTGTAAGGTTGTGAAATAAATGGCAGAAATGGAGCTTGCGACCCTCATTTGTGGCGAAATCGCCGGCACTCTCCGGCAAGACGAGCATGGACTCTGCAGCTTTGTATACGCCCCAACCTATCGCGGAGCACCGCTATCGTTAACAATGCCGCTTTCCAATCGCACATATGGCCATAACATCGTCCGTCCGTTCCTATTTGGCCTTTTGCCCGACAGCCAAGAGCAGCGTCGCGCTATTGCCGCCGAGCATGACGTTGCATCCAACAACCCCGTCGCCCTCTTGTGCCATATCGGTCTTGACTGCGCGGGGGCCGTTCAGTTTTGTCGAGCCGATCAATTAGATGCCGCCCACGGCAGGGTCTCAGCATACCGCCCGCTTACCAATTCTCAAATCGCTCACAAGCTCAAAGCAATTCGCGATGACGAAAGAGAGACATGGATGGGCTCCAACGAAAGCTGGTCCCTGGGCGGCAACCAAGGCAAATTTGCACTAGCTTGGCATGATGGACAATGGTGCGAATGTCTAGGGTCATCCCCCACTACCCATATCTTCAAAAATGGTGTCGTTGGGTTCAAACATCAGGCCTTAAACGAATTCGTCTGCATGAAAACAGCTCGGCGTGTTGGCATTCCAACTGCCAACGTCTCCTATTGCACATTTGAAGACGAAGCTGCGCTCGTCGTTGAACGGTACGACAGAATGGTCAATAGCAGCGGAAATATCGAAAGGCTGCATCAGGAGGACTTTTGCCAGGCACTCGGTGTATTGCCAACCCAGAAATACACCGCCGACGGAGGACCAACTACACGAGACATCCAAGAACGACTGATTAACACAGTCCCCCACCACATGAATCTTGTGCTTTTTACCTATATGTTGTTCTATAACGCCATTATCGGAGCGCCTGACGCACACGCTAAAAACTACTCGCTCATCCTAGGCAAAGGCACAAACGCGGCGCTCGCACCCATGTACGATGTCGCATCGGGCTTAGCATACGAACGTATGCGGCGAAAAGCGCGCCTCGCCATGAGCGTTGGCGGCGAAAATCGTGTGGGGCGAATCGGTCCAGGCGCTATCCGCCGATACCACGGTATGGGCGATCCCGCGCTGGAGGCGGCGCTTACCGATGCCGGGCTATCCGAGAAGTTTTGCTTTGCGACCATGATGGACCTCGCCTACGAGGTACCCATTTGCATGGAAGAGGTCATGGACGAATACGCCGACCTGCCCGGCATGGCGGACCTGCGCGAGCATATGCTCGGCCCCGTCCGCGAAAACTGCCAGCGCACCCTCGACCTCATCAGGGCAGAAATGGACTAGGTGACCGTAATTTCGCAATTATCAAACAAAAGAGGGGGTGTTCCTATAGTTTTGTCAACTGGGAAATGCTCTCCGTGCGACCGAATCGCG